>CAYUPG010000352.1:0-1556 GCA_964446515.1 uncultured Treponema sp. | reverse complement strand
AGGGCGACCCCCGGGCGGCCAAGTCCGCCGTGTACACCGGCGTGGCCTACTTCATCACCGTCATCCTCATGATCCTGCCCTTCCTGCTGTTGGACAGCAAGTTCGTGAGCCTGGCGGTCACCCTGGCCATAGTGGTGTGCATCATCTTCTCCTTCAACTACTACCTCTCGGTGGCCAAGGATCTGAACTTCAAGCGCCGCTTCCTGGAGATGACCGCCATCAGCTTGGGGGTCGCCGCCTTCTCCTTCTTCATCGGCTGGGTGCTCAAGGGCGTCCTTGGGGTGGAGGTGTAGGGGAGGCCGGTTCAATGCCGAAATTTGACGGATACGCCCTTGCGGTGCTCATCGTGGAGGACGACGGAATAACCCTTGAACGGCATCGGGTGATTCTGGAGTCGGCCGCTCTGGGACAGGAAGTGCTCACCCTGGAGCGGGGAAAGGAAGCTCTGCCGCTGCTGCGGCGGCGGGATGTGGGTGTGGTGCTTCTGGACCTGACCCTGCCCGACGCTTCCGGCGAGGAGCTCCTGGCGGCGATAAAGGAGGAGCAGCCCCAGGTCCAGGTCATCATCGTCACCGCTGCGGACGACGTGGCCACCGCGGTGCGGTGCATGAAGGCGGGGGCGTTCAACTACTTGTCCAAGCCGGTGGAGCCTGCGAAGCTCGTAACCAACGTCAAGAATGCCCTGGAGCTGCGCACCCTGGAGATAGAGAACAGGCTGCTGGCGGACCGCCTGATGCACGAAAGGCTGCCGGCGGGGCCCGCCTTCAGGACCATCGTGACCCGCAACGACGCCATGCTCCGCATCTTCAAGTATATCGATGCCATAGCCCGGAGCCCCAAGGTGGTGCTCATCACCGGGGAGACGGGTACGGGAAAGGAGCTGATCGCCCGGGCCGTCCACGAAGCGGGCGGGAGGAGCGGCGGCTTCCACGCCGTCAATGCGGCGGAATTCGATGAAGCCATGTTCTCCGACGCGATCTTCGGCCATCGGAAGGGGGCCTTCACCGGGGCGGAGGATAGACGCAGGGGCCTTTTGGAGACCGCGGGGGAGGGAACCCTCTTTCTGGACGAGATCGGGGACCTGAGCCCCCGGGTCCAGGTGAAGCTCCTGCGGCTCATCGAGTCGGGGGAGTTCTACGCCCTGGGCTCGGATACGCCGAGCAGGTCCGGCGCCCGCATCGTGGCCGCCACCAACCGGCCCTTGGAGGCGGCCGTCGCGGCGGGCTCCTTCCGCAGGGATCTGTTCTACCGCCTTTCGGTGCACCGGATACACCTGCCGCCCCTTCGTGACAGGAAGGAGGACCTGCCGCTTCTGGTGGACCACTTCGTGAAGAGGGCCTCTTTGGAGCTGGGCCTGCAGAGCTGCCCGGTCCATTCTCCCGCCCTGCTGCAGAAGCTTGCCGCCTACGATTACCCCGGCAACATCCGGGAGCTTGAGGCCATGATCTTCGACGCGGTGAGCCGCAGCGCGGGCCGGTGCTTGGATTCGGACGACCTCTTCCCGACTCTGGCCGGTCCTGCCGAAGCTTCCGAGCCTTCTGTTCCCGGCCTGGCCT
>CAYUPG010000351.1:0-1571 GCA_964446515.1 uncultured Treponema sp. | reverse complement strand
GGAGCAGCAGGCCCTGACGGCCGTGGACATATCCGGCGCACCCCTGTGGACCTACGATTTTCCCTCGCCCCTCGTCGCCCTGGACGCTTCCTCCGATCTGGTCCTGGCGGCCTGCCTGGACGGCTCCATAACGGTGCTTAACGTTGAGGGAAAGGCGAATTTCACCTTCGAGCCGGGGGGCTCGCACCTTCCTGTAATCCTTGCGGCCCGCATCACTAAGGACGGCAGGAGAATCGCCCTGATTTCGGGCATCGATGCCCAGCGCTTTCTTCTGTTGGAACGTTTCGGCGTTTCCTACAAGGTTGTCCACCATGAATTCCTGGGAGAGGGGTTCAGGCGGCCCGTACACCTGGCCTTCGTGAACGAAGAGCGCACGGTCCTGTTCGAGCGCGAGGGGGGCGTCGGCATCTTCGACATCAAGACCGGCAAGGGCGTCTCCATACCCATGGAGGGACGCCTCATAGGACTGGATGCGGGAGGAAAGGACGGCAAGCTCTATCTGATCGGCTCCGCGGGGGATAAGAAATTCTTGATGGGCATAGGCGACAGGCTCACCGTCGCGTTCACCGCACCCTTTGCCGCAGCCTCGACCTATATACGGCGCAGCGGCGAGCTCCTCTACCTCGGGGGCGACGGGGTCCTGGGGGCCTTTGCCCTGAGGGAGAAGTGATATGGCGGCGCATCCCGGAAAATACGCGGCGCTTGCTCTTGGGCTCATCCTGTCCGGACCGGCGGGGCTCCGCGGCATGGAGTGGCCGGACCCCACGGCGCGCCTGATCGAGAATTTCGGGGCACCGGGGGACTACGGTCCGACCTTAGGACACAGCTTCCAGTCCGGAGGGGTCCTGCGGGCGGCCCAGGCGGGGGAAGTGATATTCCAGCGGCATGCCGACGACGGGGCATCCCTCCTGCCCTCCCCCCTCGGTTCATGGATGGCCGTGGATCACGGCGAGGGCATCGTAGGTACGTACGCCAGGTACGACGCAGTGGAGACGTCCGCCCCCCGGCGCATCGTGGAGAAGGGCTCCGTGCTGGGGTCTGCGGGCAGCTCCGGTTGGGCCGCGGAACAGGGTTTCTATTTTTCCCTCTACGACCGCCGGGAACGCCGCTGGGTCAACCCGTCCATGCTCATCCCTCCGGCTGCGGACACCCGACCGCCGACCATACGGGCCGTCGTCCTGGCGGGGCGGGACGGTGCGATGGTGAATCCTTCCCAGATCCGCTCCCTGCGGCAGGGGACCTATCGAATACTGGTGGACGCCTTCGACACCGTCGATGCCGCCGGAAAGCCCCTTGCTCCCTACCGCATACTGGGCTTCGTCAACGGAATCGAACAGGGCGCACTGCACCTTGAAACCATCGGAGGGCGGGACGGCAGGCTCTTCGTGCACAGGACGAAGCCGACCCCGGCAAAGCAGGTCTATGCCGCGCCCTACTACGATGTGGGAGAAACCCGACTGTCCCGCGGACGGGCAGGCATGGAGATCATAGTCCGGGACATGGCCGGCAACGAGCGCATCGTCTCCTATCAGCTGAACGTGGAATGACATCGGCGTCTAAAACCTGGTCCA
>CAYUPG010000350.1:0-1595 GCA_964446515.1 uncultured Treponema sp. | reverse complement strand
ATAATCGAAGTTAAGACCACCGAACGGCCCGAGGCCCAGGTCCTGGGCAGCGCCGTGGGTATGAAGGTGATGGAGGAGGTGCCCTACATACGGGGGCTCGACCGCTTCCTGGGCACCGAGCTCGGTTCGGATGCGAAGGACTACCTTAAGGACATGGGAGCGGCCGGAGCATCCAACGGCGCCGTGGGGCTCTACCACGTGGAGGGCCTCACGCCCGAAGCGGTGGAGTTCGGCTCAGGCCTCATACGGCCCGACGCGAAGACCTACGTGATAGACGATGCGGAGCTCAAGCGGGTCCGCGGCGCGTATCCGGTCATGTGGAAGAAGGCCGATGCTCGGCCGGAGCGCTGCTTCATAGGCTGCCCCCACCTCTCCAAGGCCCAGCTCTATCTCTGGCTGGACCGCCTGGAGGCGGCCCTGAAGGCTGCGGGCCGCAGGAAAGTCGCGGTTCCCACCGTCCTGACCACGGCTCCGGATGTGGAGGCTGCCTTCCGCGCGGACGCCGACGCGGTGCGGCGCCTGCGGGCCATGGGCGCTCGGGTTTCGTCCATCTGTCCCCTCATGTACATGAACAATCCGCTCTGCGGCAAGAAGCCGGTGGTCACCAACTCAAACAAACTCCGCACCTACACCACCGCGCGCTACTACGCCGATGCGGAAATCGCGGCCATCGCCGCGGGAGGTTCCCTATGACCCGCAGCTTCAAGGGAAGGGTTATCGTTCCCGGACGCGTCCGGGGAGAGGCCGTCGTTTCGCGCCGGGGATTCAACATACTCGCATCCCTCCAGCGCGACCTGATGGCCGGCAAGGCCGCGGCGGCCTGCTCGGACCAGAACAACCCCGAGATATTCGGCAGAACCATTACCGGCAAGGTGCTCTGCCTACCCAGAACCATCGGTTCCACCACGGGAGGCATGGTGCTCCAGGCGGCGGCGGCCCTGGGAAAGGCGCCCGCGGCGCTGCTGTTCTCGGAACCCATAGACTCCCTCGCCGCGGGGGGCGTCATCCTGGCCAAGGTTTGGAACGGCACGGATATCGTCACCGTCGACAGCCTCGGGGAGGAGTTCCTGGCGGCCGTGGAGCAGGGACAGGGGATCGTCGTCGAAGAGGACGGCACGGTCATCATCGGATCGGCCCGAGAGGGCCGGAAGGAGTAAGACGAATGGCTACGGCAAGCGAACGAACGGCGGCGGTGGTCGCCGAGACGGGTACCTGGTACGAGAAGCCGGGGCGGCTGGCCTGCGGCAGGATGACCAGGGAGCTCTTTCCCTACACCTCGATGTTCTCGCCCGTCAAGGTGAACGGCCTAACGATCAAGAATAGGCTCGTCATGGCGCCCATGGGCAACATCAGCATGGCCGAAGAATCGGGACGGCCGAACACCAAGATGGTGGAGTACTTCACCGCCCGGGCGCGGGGCGGAGTCGGCCTCATCACCTCGGGCCTGGTTCCGGTGAGCCACGGCGTCGATCCCACGGTCACCGAGCTCGGGGACCTTTCCTACTTCCCGCGGATAGACCGCAGCAGGACCGTCTTCGCCGGGTGGCGGGACATAGCCGAGCGCTGCCACGCCCACGGAGCCCGCTTCTTCATCC
>CAYUPG010000349.1:0-1613 GCA_964446515.1 uncultured Treponema sp. | reverse complement strand
GAGCATCGTGCTTCGTGGCCGACCCCGACGTATCGGAACTGGCCGCGAGTCACGGGATCACCCGCTCCATTGCCGCCATGCGCAAGGCGGCGACAGATCCGGCCAACGGCGTGTTCGTGATCGGCAACGCCCCCACCGCCCTCTTCGAGCTGCTCCGCCTGGTTCGGGAGGAAGGGCTCCGGCCCGACCTGGTGGTGGGCCTGCCGGTGGGTTTCGTGGGCGCCGAGGAGAGCAAGGAAGCGCTCATCCGGGAGGCATCCGTCCCCTTCATCACCAACCGGGGCCGCAAGGGGGGATCCAACGTGGCCGCGGCGGTGGTGAACGCCCTGCTGCTGCTTGCCCTTGAGAATGAAGAAAAGGGACCTTAAACACGGCTACACCACCGGCGCCTGCGCGGCCGCGGCGGCCAAGGGCGCGGCCCTCATGCTGCGGGACCAGGCCCTGCTGGACGAGGTGGAAATCGTCCTCCCCCGTGGAAAAACGGTCCGCTTTCGCCTCCAGGGCCAGGAGTTCGACCGGGATGCGGCCTCCTGCTACGTGGTCAAGGACGCGGGGGACGACCCGGACGTGACCCATGGGGCGGAGATACATGCGAGGGTGACGTTAAAATCTGGTTTAGGGGCAGACCCGCGTGTCTGCCCTGGGCGAACACACGGGTTCGCCCCTACGAAACCTGTAACCGGAGAAATCCAATTGGAGGGCGGCGCCGGCATCGGCCGGGCGACCAAGCCGGGGCTGGCGGTAGCGGTGGGCGAATGGGCCATCAACCCCGTGCCCCGGAAGATGATCACCGATGCGGTATCAGAGGTTTTCACTCCTCACGCCTCTCTCTTCACTCCTCACGTTATCATCAGCATCCCCAACGGCGAGGAACTGGCAAAAAAGACCCTGAACGCCCGGCTCGGCATCGTGGGCGGACTCTCCATCCTCGGCACCACCGGGATGGTCAGGCCCGTCTCCAGCCAGGCGTGGACTGACACCATCGACGCCGCCATCGACGTGGCCCTGGCCTGCGGCTGCCGGAAGCTGGTCCTCTCCACCGGCCGCACCAGCGAGCTGGCGGCACAGCGCGCCCTCGCCCTTTCCGAAGAATCCTACATCATGATGGGGGACCACGCGGGCCATGCCCTGCGGGCCTGCTCCCGCAAAGGGGTACGGGAGATCGTCCTTGCCGGCCAGTTCGCCAAGCTCCTGAAGATCGCCTGCGGCCACGAGCAGACCCATGTCTCCTCGTCCCGATTGGACCTGCGCGCCCTGGCGGAGTGGCTGAACGCCTCACCCGACACCTCGCGCCTTGTACCCCTTACCTTGAAATCGAATACCGCCCGGGAGATCCTAGAATCCACGGGAGGAAATGCCCATCTCATCTCCCTGGTGTGCGGCAGGGCGGCGCGGTTTGCGGCGGAACTGGCCCGCGGCTGCACGGTCAAGGTTTTTCTGGCGGGGTATGGTGGAGAAATGCTATATTTCGGCTAGCATTTGCAGCATGCGTTTATTCTCAGGTCGAGAAGCTGGTTCACCGCGGAGACGCGGAGAGCGCGGAGGGTTTTGAAAACTTTCCGATTTTCTCCGCGTCCTCTGCGCTTCCGCGGTGAGGAAGGTTTTTCAGCTTG
>CAYUPG010000348.1:0-1692 GCA_964446515.1 uncultured Treponema sp. | reverse complement strand
GTCGGAGGTGAACCGCCTGACGGCGGAGGTCCGCGACCAATCCAGGGACATGCGGGACAAGAACTCCGCCATCTTGGATCAGGTCGTGGCACTCCGGTCGGAGTGCGATGCGATCATGGCGCACATGCGCTCCATCCAGGAACGGAGCGGGGGCATCCTGGGCGCGGCGACGGAAATGGGGACCATTGCCGAGCGGAACGAGACGGAGCTGCGCCTGCTCCTGGACGAAACCGCTGCCTTCAAGATCCGCTAGATCGATTCGCTTCGAGAACGCTTAACAGGTTGTTGAAAAACCCGCGGATGCGGGCTTTTCAACAACCGCGTACGCCCAAAAGTTCCAGCTCCCGGGCTTCCAGCACGCGCCAGCCGTTTTCCGGAAGGTTCAGGGCGTCCAGATGCAGGGCACCCACGGCGGTCCGCTCCAGGGACTCGCAGTGGTTGCCCGCAGCGGCGATCATGCGCTTGATCTGGTGGTATTTGCCCTCGGCTATCGTCAGCTCCAGCTCCCGTTCCCCCAGACGCCTGCAGTCCAGGGGACGGATGGGCTCCTCCTCATCCCGCAGCAGCACCCCGGCGTTCAGGGCCCGGAGCTGCTCATCCGTCAGGTCCCGGGCGGTGCGGGCAAGATAGGTCTTGGGCACATGGCGCTTCGGGGTGCTCAGGGCGTGGAGAAAGGGGCCGTCGTCCGAGAGCACCAAAAGGCCCCGGGTATCCCAATCAAGGCGGCCTGCGCTCTGCAGGCCCCTGCGCACGAAGTGGTCGGGAAAGAGCTCCAGCACCGAGGGATGGTGGGTCGGCCGGGCGGAGCATTCGTAGCCCCGTCCCTTGTTGAGGGCCAGGTAGAGCCTGGGGAGGTAGGGCCAGGAAACCCCATCCACGTCCAGCACCAGGCCGTCGGTCTCGACGGCCTGGTCCGCTTCCCGCAGCGCCACGCCGCGGACCGCCACGCGGCCTGCGGCCAGCATGCCCCGGCATTCCTTGCGGCTGCCGAAACCCTGGGACTGCAGGATCTTAAGAATGCTTGATTGGGCCATTCGTTCTGGGCGCGCGCCGCGGGGCTCAGCGGCGGCGTATCTCGCCCGACCCGGGTGTCTTGGCGCTGATCTCCGGGTTTCCCGCGTAGCTCAGATCCCCCGAACCCGCGATGAGCACCTGCAGCGTCTCGAAGGTCCCCAGATCGGTGTCCCCGGAACCCAGGACCGTGATCGACGCTTCCGTCCCGTTCAAGTTCTCGGCGTCCAGGTCCCCGGAGCCCAGTCCCCGCAGGGTGAGCGAGTCGGCGGTGCCCCGGACGGACACGTTCCCTGACCCGAGGATGCCGATGGTCAGCTTTTCGACCGCGACGGCCAGTTCCGCCGACCCGGAGCCGGCAATATCCACCGACAGAGCGGCTCCCGCCACTTCGTCCAGGATCCGCACCTCTCCGGAGCCGGAAATCTGGATGCGCTCCAGGGACGGGGCGGTCACCTCGTATTCCACGGAGGGGGCGCTTCCCGACACGGACAGGACCAGGCGCTTTCCCGTAACCGTCGTGGAAACCCGTTCCAGGGCATTCCTCCCGGTGCGGACCGTCACCGACGGTTCGGCGCCGATGCGCAGGCGGACCTTTCCGGAGCCGGGCAGGTGCAGTTCCGTGAAGGGCTGCAGGGCCCGTTGCTCCTCCGCGAGTTCACCGGAAAAGAACGCCACCCC
>CAYUPG010000347.1:0-1705 GCA_964446515.1 uncultured Treponema sp. | reverse complement strand
CGTTCCGAAAGCTTGCCGAGATATGCGGGAATTATCTCACCAAGGGGAAGCTTGTCTACCTGGAGGGGAAACTGCAGACCCGCTCCTGGGAGGACAAGGAGGGGCAGAAACGTTTCACCACGGAGATTGTCGCATCCAACATGCAGATGCTGGATTCGAGGGGCGGCGGCAGGGAAGATGCCGGCGGCGGAGGCGGAATGCCCGCCTACGGTGGTGGCGAGCAGGCCGCCGATGAGGATGTCCCGTTTTAAAGAAGGCTAAAGGCTAAAGGCATGAAAAGGCCCGGTCGCATGACCGGGCCTTTTTTTTGGCGTGTCCGTTTTGCGGGCGTGCCGCCGCATTGAGCGGGATCCGCGGGCGTTTTCCGGGCGGACGGCTCAGCCCTTCTTCTCGTCGATCTTCTTGGCTTCCTCGTCGCCCTCTTTCATGGCCTTCTTGAAATTCTTGATCCCCGAGCCGAGATCTCCCCCGAGCTTCGAGAGCTTTCCCGCCCCGAAGACGATGAGGATGATCACGAGAATGACGACCAATTCAGGCATTCCCAATCCAAACATGGCTGTTTTCTCCTTGCGTGGTCGGCGCTCCCGCATGAAGCGGGGGCCTCTTTACTGTTGTGGTGCGGCCGCCTCCGCGGCCGGTTTGGGCTCTTCCGGTTTCTTCCTCTCGACGCGCTTGCCTTCCGGGTAGACCAGGTGCAGCACTTCGCCGCGCTTGCCGGGGCTTCCCATCGACTGGCCCTGGAATGTGATCTGGACGCCCCCCGCATTGCCGAGGTCGACGGTGATCCGGTCCTTCGCCTCGGTCGTGAGCTTCTCCCCCGCCTGCATCAGCTTCTGAACGGCCGGCGTCTTGTCGGCCTTCACCTGGACCCACGCGGCCTCGGTGGCCTCGATGGTCAGGCTGAGGGGCCCTGTGGCGGCGGGCGGCGCCGCAACGGGCGGGGCCGCGGGCGGCGGCACCTTCTTCTCCGCCGGGGCGGGGGCCTCCGGCTTTTGCGGCTCGGGGGCGGCGGCCTGCTGCGGCGGCGTCTGCGGGGCCGCTTCGGGCTGCTGAGGGGGCGGTGCTGGCGGCGTCTCGGGAGGCTTGACCTCGGCGGGTTTTTCCGGGGGCTTTGCCTCTTCCGCTGCAATCCGGACCGGGGCGGGCTTGGTGGGCTTGTCCTGGAAGGCGTAGATGCCCAGGACGACGATCACGACGATGGCCACGGCGGCCCATCCTACCCTGCTCCCCAGGCCCCCGATCCTGTCCATGAGGGCTTTCCCTGCATCGGCCACAGCGGGTTCCTTCGCCGGCTGCGCCTCCGGCGCCGGGGCCGGCCGGGTCTGCTCGACGTGTCTTGTGTATCGCGCCTGGATAGGCCCGGCATCCACGCCCAGGAGATCGGCATAGGTCTTGATGAAGGTCCTCGTGTAGACGGGCTCGGGCAGGTCCTCGAAGCGTCCGCTCTCGATGGACTCCAGGAAGGAAAGCCGGATCCGGTAGCGCCGGGCGATGTCCTCCAGCCGAAGGCCTTTCGATTCGCGGGTGCGTTTGAGCTCTGCGAAAAACTCGTTGATCGGTTCCGTCTTCTCCACGGGTTTGCCTTTTCCGTCTCCCGGCGTTCGCGAGTTTGGCTAGGTTTATCACCAAGATGCGGGCCGTGCTACAGAAAATGTCCCGCGGAACGCGGGTGTCAGGGGGGCTTCCGGCCGCACCCGCCGCGGCG
>CAYUPG010000346.1:0-1735 GCA_964446515.1 uncultured Treponema sp. | reverse complement strand
GCGGTACCTCCGGAGTTGGCTTTCATTGAGGAATTCACGGAAAAGGAGTATGGCCTGCTCTTTGCAGACGGGGCGGAGCGTCGGCGGCGCAGGACGTACTCCTTCTTCGAGTCCGCCCACGCGGAGCAGCGGGCCTACGTGGACGCCGCCCTGGCCGCGCTGCCGCCGCCCCTCCGCGACGAGGCGGACGCCGCCCTGGCCGGCCTCGTCCCGCGACGGGGGGGGGCGGCGGAGCGCTCCGGGGT
This sequence comes from uncultured Treponema sp., assembly GCA_964446515.1. Taxonomy (GTDB): domain Bacteria; phylum Spirochaetota; class Spirochaetia; order Treponematales; family Breznakiellaceae; genus CAYUPG01. The sequence goes on along the minus strand of CAYUPG010000346.1, from coordinate 1,490 downwards.
AGGCGCGGCGGCATCCGTCGACGGGATCGCCCTTGAGCCGGGCCGCCCCGTGAGCCTCGGCCCCTGGACCGCCGTCTTCGCCGCCGACGGATCCTTGGTCTCCCTCGCAGATTCAGGCGGGCGGGAGCTCGCGGGGGCCGACGGCCTGGGCGTCTACCGCTACGAGAGCTTCGGCCCCGAGGACTACGAGGCCTGGCACCGCTCCTACAACCGGGACTTCGAGGCCAACGCCGCCTGGGTCCTCCCGGATTTCGGCAAGCCCGGCCTCGACTCGGCCCGGCCCCGGCCTGAGCACCGACTCTGCGCGCCGGTCCTGCGCTCCCTCCGAGCCTTCGGCCCGCAGGATGCCGCCGACGGTACCTTCGAGGTGGTGGCCCTTCTTGCCGCTTCGGAGAATACCCCCCGGGGTGCCCCTCGGCACCTCGCCCTATGCTACCGCTTCCGCGGCGACGGCGCTACCCTGGAAGTGTCCCTGGACTGGTTCGACAAGGAGGCTGTCCGCCTGCCCGAGGCCCTCTGGCTTTCCTTCGATCTCGCCTCCGCGGCCGCCGAGCCCTGCCGCATGGTCAAGCTGGGACTGGAGCTGGATCCGACGGACACGGTCTCAGGCGGCGCGAGGCACATCCACGCCGTGGAGGCCCTACGCCGGGGTGGCACCGAGCTCCGTCCCCTGGACTCCCCCCTGGTCTCCTTCGGGGAGCGGAAGCTCCTGCGCTACGACGAGCTTCCCGCGGCGACGGATGGACCGGTGCACTGCTGCCTCTACAACAACATCTGGGGCACCAATTTCCCCCTCTGGTACGGCGAAGACGGCCGCAGCCGGTTTATACTGCGCTGGGAGGAACGGTGATGGACGGCCCCATGTTGGTTCTGCAAGGTATGGATTGACTGCGGGTTTGATACCCCGCGATACTACTTACGGGTAAGGGGAAACCGGCTATGCTTTTTAAGGACGCAGTAAAGCTGCGGGGTATCAAACCCGCGTGCGAATGAAACACTACCAAGAACGGCTGCGCACCTTGGATCAGCGCTTCGAGCACCTGCGGCGCTGGATTTCGGAGCTGGAGTGTTGGACCTACAGCGAAACCATCCCCCTCTCTGAATGGCGCTTCTCCGCCCCCGATGCGGGCGTCCGGGACCGCTTCCTGCGCCGGGGAGAAAGCTGGCCGAGCCGGGACGGGGTGACCGAGTGGAGCTACGGGGCAGTGGAGCTGCCCGAATCCTGGCCCCTGGAGGGCACCCGCCTGGTCCTCGACCTGGGGGGCGAGGCCCGTATCTTCATGGACTACGGCACGCGGACTCGCAGCTGCGGCTCCAACCCCTACCACCGCGCCCTCGCCGTTGAGGGCCGCCGCTTCTCCCTGCGGGCCGAGGCGGTGGCCCGGGACCTCTTCGGCCGCCCCCAGCGGGAGCCCAAGCTCGTAGCCGCCTTCCTGGGCCGCTTGGAGGAGGAGCTTGCCGCCTTCCTTCTGGAATCATCCTCCATCCTG
>CAYUPG010000345.1:0-1743 GCA_964446515.1 uncultured Treponema sp. | reverse complement strand
GTAAAGCGTTCAGCAGGGTGGCGATATAGGTTCCGCCCCGGCCTGAGAGGCTGCCCAGGTTCACCAGGGAATCGTAGCGCCCGCCCGCTTCTCCGTTCAGGACGCCCCCCAGAATGGCGGAGAGGGACTTGAGGGACTTGGCGGCCGAAGCGATGAGGGCGGACCCTTCGTCGGCAGCCTCCTGGACTATGGCCTGGATCTTCCTGCGCTTGACCGATAAGGCGGTGATCTCGGAGCGGGCCAGGGAAAAGCGCTTGCCGTATTCGCCCGTCGCCGAGAGCCGGGCATCGAAGCCCTGAATCGCGTCCCCCAGCTTGAGCAGCTCGTTGTAGGCCTCCGTGAATTCCGCGCGGTTTTCCCGCTTGTAGAACTCCCCGTCTATGAGGATGGGCTTAAGGGCCTTATTGAGCTCCGCCGCGAACACGAATTTGAAGAAGGCCAGGAGAAAGGACAGGGCGAAGGCCCCGCGGACGGGGATGCCGTCGGGATTGGCATCGGATGCGACGTTGCTCAAAGGGCGGATGGTAACGCCCTTGAGGAATTGGCGGAAGGAATCGGCCAGCTCCTCGCGCCTGCGGGCCTTGAGGAAGACGGCGTAGCGGTCCTCGATGCGGCGCTTCCAATAATCCCGGTACACGGCGAACCAATCCTCCCCCCCGGTGGTGGCCTGGGGAAGGTAGCCGAGGTTGCGGGTGGAGCAGCGGATGATCGCCGTGAGGGGAACCCTTCTATTGAACTGGCGTATCCGGGAAAGGGCTTCCTCCGCGCGGGAAAGGAGGGTTCGGGTCTCAGCGGTCATGTCGAAGCCCGCCTCCGTCATCCGATCCTGCAGCACGAACACGAAGAGGGACTCCAGCAGGGTGAGGGACGGCGGATCCTGAAGGGAATAGAGGGTATTGTTCAGGGCGCCGAGCTGATCGTGCACGAGATAGGACGGCGAGGCCGGACCATCGACGGACGGATCGTGGGAGAAAGCGGACATGAGGCGGTCGAAGAGGAAGGACGACAGCTCCTTGAGGCACTGGAGGGCCCGGGCGTTACGGTACATGACCCGCCGCTGATCCTCGTCGATGGTCTGGAGTATGGCTTCCAGGGCCTTGAAGGCCTGCTGCCGTATTTCCGTCTCCGCCAGCCCCGTATTGACGTCCGCCAGATACTGGGGATCCGCCTCGGTGCTCAGCCTGCGGTGAATGAAGTCCATTTCCAGGGAAGCCAGGAAGGCGAAGAAGGCGCCCTTGTCCTTGCCGAAGCCCGCGTCCAGGGTCTCGTAGAAGAAGCGCCCGCCCTCCTTCAGGGTGCGCAGCTCATCGAGGAAGCCCGGCAGAAGCATGCTCCTGCGGTGGTCGAAGAGCCCCGGAGCCTTGGCCTCGATGCCCGAGCCGAGCCGAGCGATGAGGCGGTCCTCGTAAACCTTGATGGGGGGCTTGCTCTTGACGATGCCCGAAAGGAAGTAGAAGAGCCGGGAATACCAGGGCAGAGCCTTGAACCGTCCCTCGATGTCCACCGTCGGGGGAAGCTCCTCTTCCCGGAAGAGCAGGTCCTTCGATAGCTCGGACTGCGACGACAGCTTGGCGTAGAGGTCACGCCGTTCCTCCATGGAAAGCTCGGCGGCCAGTTTATCGAAGGTTCCGCTCATTGCTCAACTATACGGCCGGGACCGGGTGTAGGTCAACGAGTTATTTCTTTCTGGGCTTCGTGTTCGATTCCCCTAGAGACATCTCTAAAATGGAAAAGGCCAACCTT
>CAYUPG010000344.1:0-1744 GCA_964446515.1 uncultured Treponema sp. | reverse complement strand
AGGACCATGGAGTATCGGGGTACGGTTTCCCTTTCGCCTTTGGCCCTTGGCCTTTCGCCGTGTCGTCGTTACGATACACTACAGAAGGGGCTTCCCATATGAACACCCGCTTTCTCGACGCCTGCCGGGGCCTGCCGGTGGACCGGACCCCGGTCTGGCTCATGCGCCAGGCCGGGAGGTATCTTCCGGAATACCGGCGCGTCCGGAGCAGCTGCACTTTCCTGGAGCTCTGCAAGACCCCGGAACTGGCCGCGGAGGTCACGCTCCAGCCGGTGGACATCCTGGGGGTGGACGCCGCCATCCTCTTCTCCGACATCCTCATCCCCCTGGAGCCCATGGGAATGCGGTTCGACTTCGTGCCGGGGCCGCTGTTCGAGGAGCCGGTCCGGACCATCGGCGACGTGGAGCAGCTCCGGGTCCCTTCCATGGACGAGGCGGTCCCGTTCGTCCTGGAGACCATCCGCATCCTGCGCCGGGAGCTGGAGGGGCGCGTGCCCCTCATCGGCTTCGGCGGCGCGCCCTTCACCCTGGCCTGCTACATGGTGGAGGGGAAGGGATCGAAGGCCTTCGCAACGGTGAAGAGGATGATCTATTCCGCCCCCCAGGTCTTTGCGGCTTTGATGGACAAGCTGGCAGACATGCTGGTCGCCTACCTGGGAGCCCAGATCACGGCCGGTGTCCAGGCGGTCCAGGTTTTCGACACCTGGGGGGGGATACTTTCCCCGAGCGATTACCAGCGGTATGCCCTTCCCTATACGGCACGGGTGATTGCCGGTCTCGGACGCCGGGTGCCGGTGATCCATTTCGTGAAGGGGGCCGGAACCATGCTGGAGCTGGTGAAGGGGGCGGGGGGGGATGTGGTGGGGCTCGACTGGCATGTGAGCCTGAACGCGGCGCGGGACGTTCTCGGGCCGGGGATAGCGGTCCAGGGTAACCTGGACCCGACGGTCCTCTACGGCCCCCGATCCCACATCGAGGCGGAGGTGAAGAGGATCCTGGACGAGAACGGCGGCAGGCCGGGGCACATCTTCAACCTGGGCCACGGCATCCTGCCGGATACGCCGCCGGAAAACGCGATCTTCATGGTTGACTGCGTGCACCGGCTCTCGGAGAAAACCACGGGCTGGTAGGGGCGCTCCCGAGTGTGCGCCCTTGGCAGACCTGCGGGTCTGCCCCTACTTCGAATAGTAAATCAAAGTATTCCCATGTCAGAACAGACCGCCGTCCTGCTCCTCCAGATGGGGGGGCCCGGCTCCCTGGCCGAGGTTGAGCCTTTTCTCCTGAACCTCTTCTCCGACCGGGAAATCATCAGGCTCGGCCCGTGGTTCCTCCAGCCGATCCTGGCCCGCTGGCTCGCCCGGCGCCGGGCGCCGAAGGTGGAGGCCCAGTACGAGCGGATCGGCGGCACGTCCCCCATCAGGGAGCTGACCGAGGCTCAGGCCCGGGCCCTGGAGGAGAAGCTCGGCGACGGCTACCGCTGTTTCATTGCCATGCGCTACAGCCGCCCCCGGACCCTCGATGCCCTGGCGGCGATGCGGCGGGAGGGGATCGCCAGGGTGGCGGCCCTTCCCCTCTACCCCCAGTATTCCCTGGCCACCAGCGGGTCGAGCATCAAGGAGGTGCGGCGGATTCTGGCTCTCGCAAGCGCCCCGTTTTCCGTCTCCTTCCTGGAGGATTTCCACGACCGGCCCCTCTACATCAGCGCCGTGGCGGCAACGATCACCGAAGGGCTGGCCGGTTTCCC
>CAYUPG010000343.1:0-1748 GCA_964446515.1 uncultured Treponema sp. | reverse complement strand
CCGGCTCATCCAGATCATACTCAACCTCGCGGGGAACGGCATCAAGCACACCGAGCGGGGAGAAGTGTCGGTCCGCATCTCATATCACGGCGGATTCCTGGAAATCCTGGCGGCCGATACGGGGCCGGGCATACGGGAAGAGGATAGGGAAAAGATATTCCAGACCTTCTACCAAGCGGCTGCGGCTCCCCGGGGACCCGCAGCCGGCGGCCTGGGGCTCGGCCTTTCGATCGTGAAGAATTTGGTTGAGCTTATGGGGGGCACGGTGGCCGTTGAAAATCGTCCCTCGGGCGGCAGCCTGTTCACGGTCCGCATCCCCCTTCCCTCCCAGGAGCCCCCCGCGGCCGGATCCGGCACCGCCGGCCGCGCTCGTCCGGCGGCGGATTATTCGGGCAGTTCCGTGCTGATCGCGGAGGACGAGAGGATCAACGCCCTGTACCTCAAGCGCATCTTGGAGGAGCGGGGCATCTCGGTCATCCACGCGGGGGACGGCGAGGCGGCGGTGCGCCTGCGGCGGGAGCGCAACCCCGACCTCATCCTCATGGATATGGGGCTGCCGGTCATGAACGGCCTGGAGGCCGCGCGCAGCATCCGTTCCTTCGAGGAGGAATCGAAGGCCCCCCGGGTGCCCATAGTGGCGCTGACGGCGAACGCCTACCAGCAGGACCGGGACGCCTGCCGGGAGGCGGGGATGGACGGATTCCTCGCAAAACCCTTCGTCGAGGCGGCCCTCTGGGCCGAGATAGGGCGCATCCTGGACCGCTGACGTCGCGGCGCCGCCTGGGCGCCGCGGCCGGCTTGACAGCTTCCGGGAAGGGGACCATAGTCGCACGATGCGACAAGACGACAAACCCTCCCTTTTGGGCAGGCCGGGACCCGCGGCCGCCTTCGCGTCCCTTTGCGCCCTCCTGTGGGGCAGCGCCTACCCGGGCATCAAGGCAGGCTACGAGCTCTTCGCCGTCGGCGCCGACGATACGCCGGCCAAGCTGGTGTTCGCCGGCGTGCGCTTCGCCCTCGCGGGAGCCCTGGTGCTCCTGTTCCGTCTCCTCAACCTCGGCGGCCTGCGCGGCGCCGGACCTGCGAAAACCGTCGCGCCGTCCCGCAGCGCATCGCGCTTCACGCCCGCGGACTTTCTCCTCATAGCGAGCCTGGGTCTGGCCCAGACGGCTGTCAACTACTACTTCTTCTACGTCGGGCTCTCCTACACCTCAGGCGCCAAGGGATCCATCATGAACTCCACCACGGTGTTCTTCAGCGCCCTCCTGGCCCACCTGGTGTACCGGAACGACAAGCTTTCGCCCCGGAAGGCCGCCGGGGTGTTCCTCGGATTCTTAGGAGTCGTGCTGGTCAACTACCGGCGGGGGATAGGTCTGGACTTCGCGCTCCGGGGCGAGGGCTTCGTCATGATCTCCGCCCTCATACTCTCGGCGACGGCCATCTACAGCAAGCGCATCACCAACCGGCTTGAGCCGGTTCTGGTGTCGGGGGGCCAGCTCCTCATCGGCGGCCTTGCCCTGACGGCCGCGGGGCTCGCCATGGGGGCGCCCTTCCTTTCCGGCGGCCTCTCCGCCTGGCTCGTCCTGGGCTACCTGGCCCTGCTGTCTTCGGTATCCTTCACCCTCTGGACGGCCCTGCTCAAGCACAACAAGGTGAGCTCGATATCGGTGTTCAACTTCATCATCCCCGTGGCGGGCACCGGACTCTCGGCCCTCTTCCTGGGCGAATCGGTGTGGCAGCTCCGCTACCTT
>CAYUPG010000342.1:0-1762 GCA_964446515.1 uncultured Treponema sp. | reverse complement strand
TCATCATCGTCATGCTCCCCGCGGCGGCCGCCCTATTCGCCCTGATACCTCCGATGGCCGCCTACTCCCTGACGGCCCTGATCGGCATACTCTTCCTCTTCAACATCTTCAAGACCAGCGTCCGCGGCCCCGTCGTCGCCCTCATGCCGGATACCATACCGGGAGATTACCGGTCCGAGGCGAACGGCGTCATCAACACCATGGGCGGAGTCGGCCTCATAGTCGGCACCCTCGGCCTGGCCCGCCTCATGTCCCTCAATGAGAAGCTGCCCTTCGGCGTCGCCGCCGCCTTCGTGGCGGCCGCAGTCGCCGTGCTGTTCATCTTCGTCAAGGAGCGCGCGCCGGATGCAGCCGACGGCTCGGAAGAGAAAAAGCAGCCTCCCGTCCGGACCTCCATCAAGAATGTGTTTTCCTCCGGAGACTCGAGCGTCGCAAGGATACTCCTTTCCATTTTCTTCTGGTTCATGGCCTACGAGGGGGCGAAGCCCTTCCTGGGGCTCTATCTCGTGGACGCCATGGGGGTCTCCGCCGGGAACGCGGCCCTGGCCCAGGGCGTCGCCGGAATCGCCAGCGTGCTCATGGCCATACCCACGGGCTATTTGGCCCACCGCCTGGGGCGCAGGAATTTCATACGCCTGAGCCTGTTGGGCTTGGCCCTGATACTCGCACTGGTGCCGACCACCGGGTTCTTTGCGGGTCTGTGGAAACTGCCCGCAGGAGGCGCCCTCGCCCTCTTTCTGGTTCTTATGTTCTTCTACGGGGCGGTCTGGATAGGCGTGGTGGTGAACAGCTTCCCCATGCTCTGGCAGATGGCGAGCTACGGGGATATGGGCATCTACACGGGACTCTACTACACCTTCAGCCAGAGCGCGGCCATAACGGCGCCGCCCATAACGGGGGCCATCATCGACCTTGCGGGCTACCCGGGCATCTTCCTCTTCGGCGCGGCCTGCATGATCGCCGCCTGGGGCATCATGTCGGGGGTCAAGCGGGGCGAGGCGGCGGCGTAGGATAGGCGGCGGCCAGGCGGTCCGCCAGGGCTTCTATGTCCGCCCGCCGGGCGAGGGCGGAGAGCCACGGGGCGGGGATCGAGTCGGCCCCGTAGGCCAGGCCGGCGAGGCCTCCGGCCACCGAGGCGACGGTGTCCGTATCTCCGCCCAGGTTGACCGCCGTCAGAACCGTCGACTCATAGGAAGAGGACACGAGCAGGCACCAGAGGGCCGCTTCCAGGGTATCCACCACGTAGCCCGTGGAAGCTATGTCCGCACGGTCGAGCCGGCCGAGGTCGAGGGAGAGGATGCGGGAAAAGTGCCGAAGCTCCGCTTCCCCGGCGAAGCGGGCGGAGAAATCGGCGGCCGCCGTGCGGTAGGCCGCTTCGACGCCCTGTCCTCCCAGGATGAGCAGGGCTATCTCGGTGTAGATGATGCAGGCGAGCTGGGCGCGGCGGTGGCCGTGAGTCAGGGCGGAAAGTTCCGCAACGATCCAGGCGCGCTCCTCCGCCGAGCGGCCCTTTATATGGAAAATCGCCGGAAGGATGCGCATGAGGCTGCCGTTGCCGTTGTCCTGCTCCCGGCGGAGACCGGCCTGGGCGGGATGGACGCCCCCGTCCCGCAGGCGGGCTATGGCGGCGGCGGTGGAACGGCCCACATCGAAGGCGGCGCCGCCTGAGGTCCAGAGGCCTGCGTCCAACCAGGCCACGAGGCGGTCGGCCAGGGCACGCAGGTCGTAGCCCGTGCAGAGGGTTTCCGCCAGGCAGAAGGAG
>CAYUPG010000341.1:0-1764 GCA_964446515.1 uncultured Treponema sp. | reverse complement strand
TTCCGAAGGCCGAGACCGTCTCGAAGACGAGGTCGCCGAAGTCGCTCCCGCGCCCCCCTTCCACCAGGCTCAGTACGCCCACCGCCAGGACCACCAGCAGGAGGGCCTTCAGGAAGTACACCACCGCCCGGTTGGTCGTCGCCGTATCCAGCCTGCGCTTGAAGACGTTGATCTCCCCGTACTCGTCGGGACGCCGCACCATCACCATCAGCACGATGAGGGCGGTCGACACCTTGATGCCTCCGGCGATGGAGCCCGGGGCACCACCGATGAACATGAGGATCATGGTGAGCAGCTTGGAGGAAGCGCGCAGATCATCCATCGGAACCGCGTTGAAGCCCGCCGTCCGGGGAGTGATGGACTGGAACAGGGCGTTGACCGCCCCCTCAAGGCCGCTCATGCCCGAGAACGCGTTCCGCCGCTCCAGCAGGTAGAAGGCCGCGGCGCCGGCGCTTATGAGGACAGCGGTGGCGGACAGCACCAGCTTGCTGTGGTAGCTCAGCCGCCTCCGCTTTCCCCGCATGCGCCGCTCAAGGTCCTGAAGCACAATGAAGCCGATGCCGCCGGTCACCACCAGGATTGCCAAGGTAGCCAAAAGCAGGGGGTTCCGGTTGTATCCCTCAAGGCTGGTGGGGAAGAGGGAAAACCCGGCGTTGCAGAAGGCCGAAACCGAATGAAAGAGCGCCGTAAAGACCGGCCTCTCCACGCCCTCCGCGGAAAAGAGGAAATAGAGGGCGCAGGCGCCCAGCAGTTCGATGGCGAAGGTGAAGAACACGATATTCCGGACGATCTTGACGGGATTGTACTCCACTCCGTCTATGGAAAACCCGCGTATGGTCTTGAGGCGCCTGAAGGACAGTCGGCGGCCGGGCATGAGGAGCATGAGGGATGAGAAGGAGATGATTCCCAAGCCCCCCACTTGAATCAGGATGAGTATGACCGTCTGTCCGAAGACGCTGAAATCCGCCGTATCTACGGTCGCCAAGCCGGTGACGCATACGGCGGAACTGGCGATGAACAGGGCGTCTATGCCGGCCAGGACTTCCAGCCCGGCCCGGCCCTTCCAGGAAAACGGCAGGAGCAGAAGGACGGTGCCGACCGCTATGGCTCCCAAGAAGAAGGACAACAGGAATGATGCGTCGGAGGCGGCGGGCTTCTTCATTGCGCTTGGTGCACCTTCAGCCGGTAGCCGACCCCCGGCTCCGTCAGCAGGACGCAGGGGACCGCAGGATCGTGCTCGATCTTCTTCCGCAGCTGGTTGATATACACCCGGAGGTTGTTGTACTCATCCTCCATGGCCGGGCCCCACACTTCCCTGGATATCTGCTTCCTGGTCATGATTTTTCCCGCGTTGCGTATGAACAGGGAAAGGAGGGCCCACTCCGTAGGAGTGAGCTTCTCTTCCGCCCCATCCCTAAAGGCCTCGCGGCTTTCAAGGTTGACGCTCAGGGCGCCCACTTCGACCGCCCGATCCGCCGTCCCGGGACTCCGGTGCCGCAGGGCAACCCGTATCCGGGCCGAAAGCTCGCCGGTGCCGAAGGGCTTGGTGAGGTAATCGTCCGCTCCGGAGTCCAAAAGCTCCATGATTTCCGTTTCCGTGTCCCGCACGGAAAGGATGATGACGGGAGTCGCTCCCCATTCCCGGATCGCCTTCAAGACATCCCGTCCGTCCATATCCGGCAGGCCGAGATCCAGGAGCACTATCTCCGGCTTGACGCCGGCGAATTGCCGCAGGCCCTCGGCGCCGGAGTCGGCCTCGAAGAC
>CAYUPG010000340.1:0-1767 GCA_964446515.1 uncultured Treponema sp. | reverse complement strand
GGCAAGGCCCTGGTCTTCGTGGACCGGGGCGGCCAGGTGGGCAACATAGTGTCCCAGCTCCAGCACCACGGCTTAAAAGCCACGGGCCTCTACGGCGACATGGGCAAGCAGGACCGCAAGAAGGCCCTGGACGACTTCCGGTCGGGCCGGGCTGCCGTACTGATCACCAGCGACCTCTCCGCCCGGGGTTTGGACGTGCCGGACATCACCCACGTGGTGGCCCTGGACGTGCCCCAGGGCACGGACGCCTACGCCCACCGGGCAGGACGCACCGGCCGGGCGGGACGGCACGGGGTAATGGTCACCATCGGAGACGAGATCGAGCTGCCCCGGCTCGCCAAGCTGGAAAAGAAGCTGGGCATAGCGGTGTATCCCAAGGTGCTCTATAAGGGAAAGGTCTGCGCCCCCGAGCCCATCGGGGAGGATGAAGGGGCCGTAGAGCAGCGCGGTGAGTGAGATCTTCCGCCGGCTGAGCGCCCTGGCGCCGAGACTCAAGACCTCCGCCCTCTACGCCGCCGCCCAGGCCGAGGGCTTCGACAACCCGGCCTGGGAGGAGGCGAGCTTTCGCCTGCTTTTGGTGCGCCTATCCCCCTGGCGGGACGCCCGCAGGTCCACACCCCACAGCTACCTCTACGCCCTTGCCCGCTCGGTCCTAGGCGGCGGGGCCTTCATCGACTTCGCCTTCTTTCCCGACAAGGCCGACCGCCGGCTCCTTGATCGGGAAGGCCTTCCGTGGCTCACGGGCATCGCCGGCCGCCGCCCCGCGGCGGACTACGACGTCCTGCTCATCTCCTGCTCCTACGCCCTAGAGCTGGTCAACCTGCCCCTCCTCCTTCGCAAATCGGGCATTCCGCTCCGCGCATCATCGCGCCGCGGAGAAAGCGGGGGCGCGGCGGAGCAGCCGGGTGCATCGAAGCTGCCCCTCATCCTCATGGGAGGCTCGAACGCCCAGGCATCCCAGGGGGCGATCTTCGGGAACGGGGATTCCTTCGTCGACGGCATCTATTTCGGCGAGGCGGAGGACGGGGGCTCCGAGCTGCTGCGCATCCTCGCAGCAACGGCCGGCAGCCCCGCGCAGGAGCGCCTTGAGGCCCTGGAGCGGGGCGTAGGAGCCTTCTGGGCTGCGGGCTTCGGTCCGCCCGAGAGCGCGGACGACGTGCGGCGGCGGGTGCGGCCGGGGCGCAGCTCCGTTTCGGGGGCCGGCATCCCCTTCCTCCCCGCATCCTACGCCCTGCTCAACTCCGAGGAGGCGGGGACGACGCGCCTGCAGCTGTCCTGGGGCTGCCCCTCCACCTGCACCTTCTGCTTCGAAGGCTGGGAGCGCAAACCCTACCGGGAAGTGCCGCGGGAACGGCTGCTGGATAACGCCCGAAAGCTTGCCATGAACACCGGGGCATCCACCGCTGAGCTCTACTCCTTCAACTTCAACGCCCACTCGGACATCCTCGCCCTCCTGGAAGACCTGCATCGGATCTTCGACCGGGTCAACATGATGAGCCAGCGGGCGGACATCCTGGTCAGCACGCCGGGCATGCTCGCCTGCGAGCTGGCGGCGGAAAAGCGCTCATTCACCGTGGGAGTGGAGGGCATCTCGCCTTCCATGCGCGCCTACTACGGCAAGGGGCTGTCCGAGCAGGACCTGTGGGCCCTGCTGGAGCGGCTGGTCAGGGAACGGGTGCGGGAGATCAAGCTCTTCTTCATCATCGCGGGGGTGGAAACCGAGGGGGACATCTCGGACTTCGCCGCCCTCTGCGGACGGATGCGTTC
>CAYUPG010000339.1:0-1776 GCA_964446515.1 uncultured Treponema sp. | reverse complement strand
ACCACGGGATGGATGAAGACGGGGCTGACCGCAGCGTAGCCCCGGAGCACGGCGTCCCAGTCGGACCCGGATTCCACCTCCGTATCGATGCCCCCGCCCCCGTCTATGAAGCAGTACTCGTGCCCGTCCGGGGCATTGAAGACCGCCAGGGTATCCCGGTAGAGCCTGCGGGACGGGAAGGCCCGCAGGACCCCCTTGGGGCCTGCTGCCTCGTTGGGGATATTGACGTTGATGAACACGTCCTCCACCCAGAGGGAGGCGAAATCCTCAAGGCGCTCGGCGGCGAAGGCGGCGGCCATGTCCCAGTGGAAGGGCGGCCCGTAGGCCGCCAGGGAGAGGGCCACGGCGGGGATGCCGTGAAGGGCGGCCTGCCGGGCGGCGGCGGCGGTGCCGGAATATACCAGGTCGGTCCCCACGTTGGGGCCGACATTGATGCCCGAAACGACCAGGTCGGGCTTGAAGGGCAGCCCCCCGAGGGCGGCCACTATGGCGCAGTCCGCGGGGGTTCCCGAGCAGGCCCATGTGTCCTCGGACCTGCGGACTATGCGTATGGGACCCCTGAGGGTGATCGAGTGGGACACCCCGGACCGGTTTCCGTCCGGGGCCAGGACGAAGATCCCATGCCCCCCCCGCTTCCGCAGGGCGGAAGCCAGGGCGATGATGCCTTCGCAGTCGATGCCGTCGTCGTTGGTAAGCAGGATATTCATGGGGCCTCAAACAAGCCGCGCGCCGTCGGCCTCGGTCACCTCGTGCACTAGGGGCTTGAAGCCGAAGATGCGCTCGTAGTCTTCAAGCCGCCGTTTGTACTCCTCCACCGCGGTCTCCGCGACCAGGGTATAGGTGCATCCGCCGAAGCCCTGGCCCGTCATGCGGGAGCAGAGAACCCCTTCGATCTCCTGGGCGCGCTTGATGAGCCAGTCTACCTCGGGGCAGGACACCTCGTACAGGTCCCGCAGGCTCTCGTGGGAATGGTAGACCGTCTTGGCGAAGGACGGGAGGTCCGCCTTGCGCAGGGATTCCTCCGCATCGGATACCCGGCGCAGCTCGTGCACCACGTGCAGGCAGCGGCGGCGTATCTGCTCCGGGAGGGAGCCCATGGATTCCATAAGATCCTCCGCGGCGTAGTCCCTGAAGCTGGCGCCCTGGCGCTTGTGGGATAGGATGTCCAGGCCCTTCTTGATGTCGGAGCGCCGACCCTTAAGCTCCGAATCCACCCCGAAGCGGGGAACCCGGGAATCGGTGAGGAGGATGCGGTAGCCCTTGAAGGGCAGCGGGATGCGGCGGACGGTGCGGGAAACTTCGTCCACCACCAAAAAATGTCCGGAACGGGAGGAGAGGGCGATGAGGTGATCCAGGGGATGCTCGTCCCGGCCGAAGAAGGCAACGGAAGCTTCGGAGATGAGGGCGAGCAGCTCGGCGTCGTCCATGTCGGCGTTGAAGAGGGCCCGCAGAGCCACCGCGGAGGCGATCTCTATGGCGGAGGAGGACGCGAGCCCCACCTGCTGGGGTATGTCGCCTGAAAGGGTAAAATTGAGCCCCTTGACGGGAAAACCCCTATCGGCGAAGCCATGGATGGCGACCTTGATGAAGTTCGCCCAGCGGTCTTCACGCTTGTATTTCAGATTGATGAGGGTGGTGCGCTTGCGCTCCCCGAGGTCTGCGGCGTAGAAGCGGAGCGAACTGTCCTTGCGGAGGCTTACGGCGACCCGCACGTGGCGGTTAATGGAGGCGGATAGAAGCAGGCCTGCACCGGCTTCGCCGTGCTCGCCCAGAAAG
>CAYUPG010000338.1:0-1777 GCA_964446515.1 uncultured Treponema sp. | reverse complement strand
GCCTCTCCTTCCTCGCCTCCATCCTTCTCCACGGAGCGCTGTTCGCCGTCCTTGCCGCAACCCGCGTCTTCCAGCCCTTTACAGGCCAGCCCGGACCGTTCGAACTGGTCTGGTTTTCCCTCTCCGCCCCCGAATCGCAACAGCAGGCGGCATCTCACACAGTTCAGCAGGATGAGAAGGGTGCAGCTCCGGGGAGTCCACGGGGAGCGCTCCCCTCCCATGCGGTGAAAAACCGGGCGGAACACAGGCCGGGGGCGCTGCCGCCTCCCCGGCTTCCCGTCGCTTCCGGCCGGACCCCTCCGGCAGAGCAGGCTCCTGTCCCAGCAGCGATGGGGAGTGCGTCCCCACGGGAGCTTCCCTCCGGGGACGCCGATGCCGAGATGGTGATCAGCAGGTTCGGCGGCAAGGTGGTCGAGGTGGTCGCTAAAGGCAGCGAGATCCCTGTATACAGGACCTTCAGCACCGCCCGGAAGAGTCCGGATCAGCGGGCGGTGGTCCAGTACCTTCCGGAAACGGGCGTAACGGCAACCGTGAAAGCGGAGTCCCTGAAAGTACCGGAACCGCCCGTTCCGAAGCCGTTGGATGTGCAACCGGCAACCTCGGTGGCGGAGCAGGGTGCACACGATATCCAGGCCCTGCAGACGGCTGTTGCGGCACCGGTGAAAACGACGCCAGCGACGGAAGCGCCTCCTGCCCCGGAGAAACCGTCCCTTGCAGTGAAACAAAAGGAACAGCAGGTGCCGGCGCCGGTCTCCGAAGCGAAGACGGGGCGGCTTGTGCCTGAGTCTGTCCATGAAAAGAAAGGAATGGTCAGGATACCGAGGACGGTGAAAGAGTTCCAGCCTCCGGCCAAAGAAAAGGGTGCGGTGGTGGAAAGGAAAGTGGTAGTAACCGAGCAGTCATTCCGGTTCCAGCAGTCGTCGTCCGCGGCGCATCGAGGTGCGGAAACGCGAACGCCTGTCCGTGCACCCGCCGCGGTTGCTCCGGCCCTGCCGCGCGTCGCCACCGCAGCGGAGCCTCTCCCGAAAATTGCGGAGGAAGAAAAGCGGCCCTCTCCTCCCGTCCCGTCCCTCCATCAACCTTCTCCGCCTCCCGTCCGACCGGCGGAAATCCCGAGGGAGAGGACGGCTCCGGCGGCGCTGAAGGGTGCGCTGCCGGCAGGGACTTCGCTTCACCTGAGGCCACAGCCGGAACCGGAGCCCGTTAGACCCCTTGTTGCCATGGAAGCGAAGGGAAAACCGCCTGCCGTCCCAATCTCCCCGGTAATCGGGTCGAGGCGGCCGGCAGCGGCTGCCCCGCTACCGGCTCTGAAGGAAAAGCCGACCGAACCTGCTCACGGAAAGCCGTCCCAGGCCGATCCGGAGAAGCCGCGTGCCATCCTTGCGCCGCCCCTTTCCGGCGACCTGCGCCGCCCGGACATAGTCGAGCGTCCAGAGCGAGAGCGCGCCGCCCCGCGCGACCCGGGCGAAGACCGGCACGTTGAAGAGCCCGATCGCCAGGATGGCGTTCAGGGCCGAGGGCCCGAAGACCGCGGTGATGAGGATCGCGATCACCAGCGAGGGGAAGGCGAAGACCAGATCGTTGCCGCGCATGATCGCCTCGTCGATCCAGCCGCCCCGCCGCGCGGCGGCCCAGAGCCCGAGCGGCACCCCCGCGCCCATGCCGATGCCGACGGCCACGAGCGTCACCGCCAGCGAGGTCTGCGCCCCGGCCATGAGCATCGACAGGATGTCGCGTCCGAAGTGATCCGTTCCCAGCCAGTGCGCCGCCGAGGGCG
>CAYUPG010000337.1:0-1787 GCA_964446515.1 uncultured Treponema sp. | reverse complement strand
AGCTCTTCTCCCTGTCCGGCCTGGAGGGCATACTGCAGGACACCGCCGAGTGCGGCGCGGCCGTGGGGCGGGAAGTGCGGCCCCACGCCCTCATCTTCACCAAGGCGGAGAACGGGCTTTCCCGCGTGCAGGAGTACCGCAAGCTCTTCGCCTCCTTCCGCATACCCATCTTCGAGGTATGCAAGTCGGAGTACATACCCCGCAGCTTCGAGCGGGGTAAAACCATCTGGGAGACCTCCCCCAACAGCTACGTGGCGGGGGATTACGATAGGATAATCAAGAAAGCTTTTTTAGGAACGGTAGAATGAGTGAAAAGAAGGTGGGCACCGCCCTCAGGGATCGCCTCGCGACGGAGGCCGGAAAGAAGATTTCCGGCGGTTCGGCTTCCTACTCGCTGTCCTCGGCGGCGGCTTCCCAGATCAGGCGCAGGCTCTGGGGATCCTGGCTCGTGACCGAGCACACCCTGGGAGGCGAGCCCTATGCGGAGAAATTCGTCGGTCGGATACTCGGGGATCTCGCGGTGGAGGATCCGCGCTACAGCGCCGAATACCGCTTCAAGGAGCACCTCTGCCTGAAGGTCGTGGAGATTTCGGGCATGGCGGCCGGGGATGGGGGGCCGCAGGCGTACCGCTATCGGCTCTGCATGGCCTCCACCTGGGACCTGGACGGACCCGGGCTCCTGCGCATCCGCCCGGAGCTCGGCTACCAGTGCACCGAGCTGGACGGGGACCTAGTGGCCTTCAAGGAGCTGGAGGCCCAGGACGCCGTGGTGCTGACTGGTTTCCGCTTCGAGTCCGAGGTCCTCGTCCTGGAGGAGGGGGAGGACATGAAGCGTCTGGAGCGCATGAGGTGAGCGGCGAAGGGCGGCGCATACGGGTGCTCATCGTGGACGATTCCGCGGTGGCCCGGGATCTGCTGGAGCGGGGCCTCTCCCGGGACCCGGAGCTTGAGATAGTCGGCAAAGCGTCGGACGCCTATTCGGCCCGGGACAAGCTCGTGTTCCTCAAGCCCGACGTGATGACCCTGGACGTGGAGATGCCAAAGATGGACGGCATCGAATTCCTCAGGCGCCTCATGCCCCAGTATCCCATTCCGACGGTGGTCGTGTCCGCGGTGACCACCGAGGGTTCCCGCCGGGCCATGGAGGCCATGGAGGCCGGGGCCATAGAGGTGGTGGGAAAGCCCGCCGCCTCGTCGGGAGCCGCCCTGCGGGACATGCTGGACGATCTGGCTGAAAAGATAAAGGCCGCCGCCGAGGCGGACCTCTCCAAGCTTACGGCCACCGCGGCTCCCCGCAAGGCAGCTCCTGCGGGGGGCCGCAAGGCCGCCGCAGCGCCCAGGCCCAACGAGTCGGGCCGTTCATCCTCCAGGCGCCTGGTGGCCGTCGGCGCATCCACCGGCGGAACCACCGCCCTGCGCCGCATCATGGAAGCCCTTCCGGGGAATCTCCCCCCCATCGTCGTGGTGCAGCACATGCCCCCCGTCTTTACCCGCATGTTCGCGGATTCCCTCAACCGCATCTCGGAAGCTTCGATTTTCGAGGCGGAGGACGGCCTTCCCCTCGCCGACGGCATGGTCGCCGTGGCGCCCGGAGACCGCCACCTGGTGGTGGAGGGGCGCAGCGGCGGCACCTATGTACTCAGGCTCGACGACGGCCCCAAGGTCAGCGGGCATAGGCCCTCCGTGGATGTCCTGTTCCAGTCCGTCGGCCGGGCGGCCGGCGCCGAAGGCGTGGGCGTGCTGCTCACCGGAATGGGCCGGGACGGGGCTGCGGGCCTCTTGGCCCT
>CAYUPG010000336.1:0-1862 GCA_964446515.1 uncultured Treponema sp. | reverse complement strand
GGGCTCTCCTTCTGGCCGCAGTATAGCGACTGGAGGGGAAAACATAAACCGTGCGCGGCATATTCTTTCCATTATGGTTGACGACTGCAGGATCGGCGTCCCGGGGACTACAATCCCGGCGCCACCACCAGTTTGCCCTCGTAGATGCGGCGCTCGAATCCGGCTATGGAGGAAGCGATTTCGGGAACCAGGTTCGGATTCCTGAAGGGAAGGCCTATGCCGCCTTCGAAAACACCTAGGTTCACGGAGCGTCCCCATTCAGCCATGGGTATGTCGATGGAACGCGCCAGCAGGTGCGCCGCCACATCGGTGCGTTTGACGCAGGACGTCAGGGTTGCCGACTTGCCGGGAGCGTAGGTGCCCAGCTCATACTGGTCGGAGTCCACGCCGATCACCCAGCACTGCGCGCCGCTCTGCCTTCGGGCGACGGCTTCGGCGAAGACGCCGTCCCCGGTGATTCCCGCCGCGGCGTAGATCACATGGGCGCCGCGCCTGTATTGGGAAAGCGCCAGAGCCCGTCCCTTGTCGGGGCTGCTGAAGTCTCCGGCCCAGTCCGTCAGAATTTCGCAGGCCGGGTAGGCCGCCCTGACGCCCTGCACGTACCCGGCGTGGAACAGGCGGAGCACCGGGATGTCCATACCCCCGATGAAGCCCACCGTCTTTCTGCCCGCCCGTCGGGCTTCCAGACCTGCGGCAACCCCCGCCAGGAACGAACCGTCCTTCTCGGAGAACGTGATGCTGCGGACATTCGGCGCCGCAACGTAGCCGTCGATTATGGCAAACCGGACTGCGGGAAAGCGTGCGGCAACCTTCTGCAGGGCGGCTTCCTTGTCGAAGCCGAGGCATACGACAAGGTCGGGCGAAGAGGCGGCGAAGCCTGCCAGGGCTTCCTCGAAGGACTCTCCCGGCCTTGTTTTTACCAGCACGAGGTCCTTCCCCGGCTCAAGACCCCGGGTTTCCCCAAAATACTCAAGGCCGTTCCAGGCCGAGTCGTTGAAGACGTCTTCCGCAAAGTATGGCGCCGAGCCGGTCACCAGACCTATCCGCGGATTTCGGAGCGAGGGTGCGGCTGCCGTGCCGGCCCTTTTCCCGGAACCGAGCCTTGAAGCCGCCGCGCCGGCCATCTCTACGAGCACGGAGACCTTAGGCGTCTCCCGGCTCTCCGAAGACTGGGCGATTATCTGGCCGGTATTCGCCTCGATCAGTTTCGCGCTCAGGAAGAAGATGCCGTCGAGCCGATCCACCTTGAGTGCCAAGAGGTACTCCGCGCCCAGCAGCGCGCCTGCGGCTGCAACTCGGCCCGGATCCGCGATGGCGGCCAGCTGGAATTCGAGCTCCTTGAGCACCGATCCGACATGCCCCCTGTCCAGTACTTGATAGTCTCCGGTGGCGAGCAGGGCTTCTATGACCCGTTCGGTCATGGGACCGACGGCCGCCTCGTCCACATTGACGGGCAGTACCGCATCCACCACGGCCACGGTAGGCTTGGTCTGGGCCCCGGCGGCCAGCGCCGCGACGAGGAGCATGATTCCGGAGATGGGTATGGACCGACCTATGTTTTTCATGATGGTTCTCCCGGGTATTCCCGACCCTGCGCTGCGGATCGTTTCGTAAAGTATAGGTTTCAAAACTGCCGTCTTCAAGACGATAGTCCGCGGGAAAACGCGCCGAGGGTTCTTGACGGATGGTGATAATCGTATTATAACAATTGTTATATAACATATGTTAATAGAGGAGCCGATCATGCCGCCTGCCGTCAGATTCAATAGGGACGCGATAGTCGATGCCGCTTTCTGCCTGGCCAGGGAGAAGGGACTATCAGGGATAAGCGCTCGGGGCGTAGCTAAAGCCCTCGGATGCTC
>CAYUPG010000335.1:0-1864 GCA_964446515.1 uncultured Treponema sp. | reverse complement strand
TCGGGCCTGACGGGCTACCTCTCCAGCGTGAAGAACCTGACCGAGAGCGCGGACAAGTGGATCGCCGGGGGCGTGCCCCTGACCATGATGATGAACATGGAGCAGCGCCACGGCTCCAAGAAGCCCGTCATCCGCAAGGCCCTGGTAGAGCTGGACGGAGCGCCCTGCAAGGCCCTGGCGGCCAAGCGCGCCGAGTGGGCCGTCAAGACCAGCTTCCTCTTCCCCGGCGCCATCCAGTACTACGGCCCCGCCGAAGTCTGCGACCAGCCGACCAAGACGCTCAAGCTGGAGCACCACAAGGCCTAGCGGAATCCCGGCGGTGGACGTCTTTCCCCAGGAGCTGCGCCGCAAGCTCATGGCCCGGGTGCGCAATAGGCACACCGGGCCCGAGCGGGCCTTCAGATCGGCCCTCCACCGCCGGGGCCTCCGCTTCCGCCTGCACCCCAAAGGCCTGCCCGGAACGCCCGACCTCGTCCTGCCCAAGTACCGCACGGCGGTCTTCGTCCACGGCTGCTTCTGGCACGGCCACGACTGCCCGCGCGGCAGGGCGCCTGCGACCAACAGGGACTTCTGGGAGGCCAAGCGGGAGCGCAACCGCGCGCGGGACGCCGCGGCGGAGGCCGCCCTGGCCGCGCTGGGCTGGAAGGTGGTCGTGGTCTGGACCTGCCGCATAGCGGGCCGCGCCGCCCTGGAGGCGGAGGCGGACGCTCTCGCCGCACAGTTGCGGCGAGGCGCCGCACAGTTGCGGCGAGGCGCCGCACAGCTGCGGCGCGCCGCCGCCGCTGCCGCGGCCGGGCCCGGGGCTCCCGAGGCCTTCGAGAGGGCGGCGGAAAAAAGCACCCCCTACGGGCCGCGTAAGAATTGACACGATCCGGCCTTTATTCCTATCATCGCGCCACCATTCTTTACACCGGAGGGCGCCATGGTTGAGCGTTCCGCCTTTTACGACGATGCGCAGTGGGAGCGGTTCATGGCCGCCGCGGAGGGGAAAGAGACCCCGTTCATCCTGGTGGACCTTGCCGTCGTCAAGCAGAGTTACCTGCGCCTGGCGGAGCTCTTCCCCTTCTCCAAGCAGTACTTCGCGGTCAAGGCGAACCCGGCGCGGGAAGTGATCACCCTCCTGCGGGACCTGGGCTCCAACTTCGACATAGCCTCCCGCTGGGAGCTGGACAAGGTTCTCGCCCTGGGGGTGGACCCCTCCCGCATCTCCTACGGCAACACCATCAAGAAGGCCCGGGACGTGGAGTACTTCTACGGCAAGGGCGTGCGCATGTTCGCCACGGACAGCAAGACGGACCTCTACAACATAGCCTCCAAGGCGCCGGGCTCCCGAGTCTACGTCCGCATCCTGGTGGAGGGCTCCCAGTCCGCCGACTGGCCCCTCTCCCGGAAGTTCGGCTGCCACCCGGACATGGCCTACAACCTCCTCGCGGAGGCCAAGAAGCTGGGACTCACCCCCTGGGGCATTTCCTTCCACGTGGGGAGCCAGCAGCGGGACATAGGCCAGTGGGACGAGGCCATAGCCAAGACCAACTACCTCTTCCGCGCCCTGGAGGAGGAGGAGGGCATCACCCTCGGCATGATCAACATGGGCGGCGGCTTCCCCGCCCACTACACCACCCCCGCCCACGACCTGACGGTCTACGCCAAGGAGATCACCCGCTACCTCCACGAGGACTTCGGCGAGAACCTGCCGGAGATCATACTGGAGCCGGGACGCTCCATGGTGGGGGACGCGGGCATCATCGTGAGCGAGGTGGTGCTGGTTTCCCGCAAGAACAACACCGCCCTGCAGCGCTGGGTCTACACCGACGTGGGCAAATTCAACGGCCTCATCGAAACCCTGGACGAGTCCATCAAGTAC
>CAYUPG010000334.1:0-1873 GCA_964446515.1 uncultured Treponema sp. | reverse complement strand
GGAAGGGCGGCGACGCGGGGGAAGTCCGCCTATGGCGGGCGGATCGGGTCGTGGATCTTCGCCGAGGAGCCTCGATGCACCCCACCCGGGACGACTACGACGTGGCGGAACTCCTGGGGCGCAAATGGATGAGAGGGGCGATGCAACGTTGGACCGAGCGGCATCCCGCCCGCATCGCCCTCAGCGCCGCCCAGGCCGAACTCCTGAAGAAGGATTGGTACTACGGAACCGCGGAATTCACGGCGGGCGCGGACGGCAGAACCCACATGATCTACGGGGAACACTATCCCGAGACCGCCGTGGAGCTCATCCGCTGGCTCGGCCCGGGCGCGGAACTCCTGGAGCCCGTCGAATGGAGGGCCCTGGTGGCCGCCGACCTGCGGGTGATGCTGGAGTGCTACGAGGGATCGTAAAGGTGATATCCGAAAGGCGGAGTCGGCGGCGATGAGCCCGGCGCCAGGCCGCCGTCATTCCGGGCTGCGCCATTCCGGAAGGAGCGATGGGCTGCCTTCGCCGGTTCGTGACGGAACGCCCTTGAAGGCTCTATACTTCAGGCTATCATTGCGGCACAGGTGAAGCGGGTGGGATGCGCATGGTCAGAGGCGTGATCGTGGTCGGGGGCGGCATCGCGGGGCTGACGGCCGCCCTGAGCCTGGCGCAAAAGGGCCGGGACGTGCTTCTTCTGGAGAAGAACGAACGTTGCGGCGGGCTCATGAATTCCTTCGTGCGGGACGGCTTCCGGTTCGAGGGCGGCGCCCGGGCCCTGGTCAACGCCGGCCTGGTGAAGCCCTTGGTCAAGGAGTTCGGGATCGACATCGAACTGCTGCCGAACCCGATAACCCTTGGGGTCGAGGACCGGTTCCTTGATGTCCGGGGGGAGGAGAGCCTCTACGAGTACTCCGCCCTGCTCAAGGGCTTGTATCCCGGAAGCGAATCCGAGGTGGACGGGATCATCCGGGCGGTCCACTGCATCGTGGAGGACATGAAGGTCCTCTACGGAGTCGACAGTCCGCTGTTTTCCAAGGAGAGGCGGAACATCCTCGCCCTCGTGCCTTCGGTCCTCGCGTGGGCGTTCCGGTTCCTGCGGACGATGTACCGAATTTCCAGGATGGACACGCCCTTCGAGGACTACCTGGACTCCATCTCCTCCAACCGATCCCTGAAGGATATCATTGGCCAGCATTTCTTCCGGAAGACGCCGGTCTTTTTCGCCCTCAGCTATTTCGCGCTCTACAACGATTACATCTATCCGAGGGGGGGCGTCGGCGCGCTCATCCGCAAACTGGTCGAAGCGATCGTCGAGCGCGGGGGCGAAGTCCGCGTCGATACGGAGATCACGAAAATCGATCCCCCGGCGAAGGCGATCACGGACTCCGCGGGCAACGCGTACCGTTACGACAAGATGATCTGGGCCGGAGACTTGAAGACCCTGTATGCGATGACCTCGGATGTCGGATTCGGGGATCGGGACCGGCGTTCGTTCGCGCGACACCGGGAAGAACTGCTAAGGCACAAGGGGGCCGAGTCCGTGTTCTCCGTGTTCCTGGCCGTGGATCTCCCTCCGGAGAGATTCCGCGAGACCGCCGGCGGCCACGTCTTCTACACCCCCGATCGGAGGGGGCTCGGGGACACCCATACCTCCGAACTCGAGGGCTTGCTGCGCCGTGATTCGCTGCGGAAGGAAGAGGTGTTCGAGTGGCTCCGGCGGTTCTGCCGCCTGAACACCTTCGAGATCTCGATCCCGGCCCTGCGCGATCCGGACGCGGCGCCTCCGGGCAGGACGGGGGTCATCGTCAGCGCGCTGTTCGACTATGCGCTGACCGAGCGGATCCGTGCGGCCGGATGGTACGACGAGTTCAAGCGGAGATTCGAG
>CAYUPG010000333.1:0-1886 GCA_964446515.1 uncultured Treponema sp. | reverse complement strand
AGGCGGTGAACGCCGCAACCCTCAGGCGCTTCGGACGACGCTGGATCTCGAATCTCGCGGCGAATCTCCCCGCCATCCCCCGATACCCCGGGGTCGCGCTCTTGGAGTCCCGCTGCCGGGATTTCCCGGCCCTCATCCTGGCGGCAGGGCCCTCCCTGGACCGCGTCCTGCCCCTGCTGCCGGAGCTGGCCGAACGCTGCCTAGTAATCTCCGTCGATACCGCCCTTCGGGCCTGCCAGGCCGCAGGGGTACGACCCGACTTCGTGCTGGTGGCGGACCCCCAGTACTGGAACGCCCGCCATCTGGACCGCTGCGCGGGCGCAGGATCCTGCCTGATAAGCGAGACAGCCGTCTATCCCTCCGTCCTGCGTCATCCCTTCGACCGCATTTTCTTGAGCTCCGGCTCCCTGCCGCTGGGTCGCTTCGTGGAAGGTCGAGTAGACGCCAAGGGTCGCCTGGGGGCAGGCGGTTCGGTGGCGACAACCGCCTGGGACTTTGCGCGCATCATCGGCGCTGGTCCCCTGTGGTTCGCGGGCCTCGACCTGGGCTTCCCCGGCCTCAAGACGCACTTCCGCGGCGCCCTCTTCGAGGAGCGCTCTCTGGCGGAGTCCGGCCGGCTCCGTCCTGCGGAGACCCTCTCCGTGCGGGCCCTGCGGGACGGCCTGCCCTACTACGCCCCCGCCGCGGACGGCGGCAGCGTGCTTACGGACAAGCGCCTCTCCCTCTACGCATCCTGGTTCGCGGGCCGCTTCGAGCAGTATCCCCAAGCCCGTCCCCGGAGTCTCTCGCCGGGGGGACTGGCCATACCCGGCATGGAACGCGCATCGGTCGAGGAGCTCCTTGAGCTTCCCATCCGGCGCGGTGAGCTGAACGGGACACTCCGGGAAACCTTCGGAAAGGCGGAGAACGCCTACGCGGAAGGCGCGAAGGAACGGCAGGAACGCTACGAGGCTGCCCTGGATGAGCTCGTGCAGGGTCTCCGCGCCTTCATCCGCCGAGCGGAGGCGGAGGATCCGACGGTTCTGGAAAAAAGCGAGGTGGCGGAGGTCGCCGCCTGCCTGTGCCCGGCAGCCGCAGGCCCCGCGGCTGCCGCAGCCGCCCCGGACGCCCAAGCTTCCACGGCGGAGCGTTTCCTGGAATTGGCGGAATCCGCCCGCTTTACCCTGGACAAAGTGTTGTTTTTCCGTAAAGGCCGAGCCGATCGTGCCGATACTAGTACTAACGGGGATTGATTCCTCAGGTTTGACGGTGCGCGCTTCGACGTCCAGGCGCACCGTCTTTTTTTTGCCTACTCCTGCCGGTATTTGGCGAGGAAATTCCCAAGGCGGCCCACCGCGTCGGCGATGGTTTCCTTGTCCGGCAGGAACACGATGCGGAAGTGGTCCGGCTCCTTCCAGTTGAAGCCCGTTCCCTGAACCAGCAGTATTCGCTGGGAGCGGAGCAGGTCCATCACGAAGCGCTCGTCGTCCCGGATATTGAACTTCTTGGCGTCTATGCGGGGAAAGCAGTACAGAGCGCCCTTGGGCATGACCACCGAGAGACCGGGTATGCTGTTGACCAGGGACACGCAGAGGTCCCGCTGCTCCTTGAGCCTGCCGCCGGGCAGCACGAGATCGTTGATGCTCTGGTAGCCGCCCAGGGCGGTCTGTATGCCGTACTGGGCCGGAACGTTGGCGCAGAGCCGCATGTTGGAGAGCATCTCAAGCCCCTCCCGGTACCCCGCCGCCGCAGCCTTGTTGCCCGAAAGAACCATCCACCCGGCCCGGAAACCCGCCGCCCGGTACGCCTTGGAGAGGCCGTTGAAGGTGATGGTGAGAACCTCGGGGTTGATTGACGCCAGGGGGATGTGGGCCGCCCCGTCGTACACTATCTTGTCGTAGATCTCG
>CAYUPG010000332.1:0-1892 GCA_964446515.1 uncultured Treponema sp. | reverse complement strand
GTCAGAAACCTCAGCATCCAGCCCCCGAAGGTGACCGGCAGCATGTGCTCGCACTCCGTCGTGCAGATGCCGCTGCTCCAATGCCCGCCGACCTGGCCGGTCGGTTCGGCGACAAGCACGGAGGCTCCCAGTTCGGCGGCGCTGCAGGCCGCGGCTATTCCGCCGGGCGTGGCCCCGTAGACGATCACATCGTAGTTCTTCATAACGCCGTGAACCGTATGCGCCCTATGGCGCCCTTGAAGGGGGAGCTGCCGTCCCGGCGCATGCCCAGGGAAAGGCTGCCCTCGCCCAGGGGGCTGAAGCTCAGGGGCCCCTCGAGTTCCATACTCCCGTCCACCCACTGGGATATGCGCCCCCCGCCGCAGCGGAGTTCCAGGGTGTGCCAGACCTCGCACTCGTGGGCCAGCTCCGGGTGGTTCAGAAAGCGCTCTTCCCTTCCGCCCTTGAGGAACACGTCTCCGTACCAGCGTCCGTCCACCCCTCCGCGGGTCTCAAGGAGCGCCCGGTTCGAAGAACCCTCCTCCTGGATGTGCAGGAAGCGCTGCTCGGCCCCTCCCCCAAGCTCGGGCCGGAAGAGGACCTCTATGGAGAAGGCCGAGGCACCCCGGATGGGGTTGCAGCCCAGCAGGAGGCCCGCGCCGCGGCCGTCGAAGCGCACGCAGGGGATTCCGTCAAACTGCGCCCGCACGGGGTCGCCCCGGATTTCCGTCGCCATGCCTGCCACCGAGCGGGGGTCGTCGATGATCCACTCCAGCGTCACGATCTGCCTAGGCCCGCTTCCGCGAGCAGAGCGCCGACCATGGCCTCCAGCGCTTCCAGGGAAAAACGGTCGGCGCCGATGCGGTAGTTCCGTTCCGCCGTCTCCCTGCGCCGCCCCTCGTCCTTCAGGACCGCGCAGGCCTGGTCCGCGGCGCGCGCGAGGGCGGCGGATGGGAGGGTGACGAGGCCGCGCCGGTCCCGCGGTCCCAGGACATCCCCCAGGGATATCACCCCGAAGCCCGCGGGGCCCAGGTCGGTCTTCCACACGGGGTACTCGAAGACCACCACCGGGAGCTTGGCGAACACCGCCTCTATGAATTGGTTTCCCCACCCTTCCCAGTAGCTGGGATAGGTCACCAGGTCCGCGTGCACGTAGGAATCCCAGAGGGAGTAGCACTTATCGCCCCCCGTGCCGCTACGCCTGCTGTGGCGGACCCGATCCCCCGCGTGGCGCAGGTCCACCCCGAGCTCCGCGGCCTTGTCCTTCAGGGCATCCCAATAGCCGCCCGAGATGCCGATGGTCTCCACGATGCCCGCGCACAGGAGCACGATGCGCGAACGGTCGCCGAAGACGTCCCCGGAGGCGAGCTTAGTCCCCCGCAGCGCGGCCCTGCGCTCCGGCCGGTCCAGCTCGGCCGCCAGGTCTATGGCCAGCTCGATGCCCTTCCGGTCCAGAATGCGGGTCCCCTGGAGCAGCACCAGATCGGCGCTGCCGATGCCGAAGGCCGAGCGGAAATCCCGGTTGTAGTCGTCGGCCTTCCATGCTTCCTGACGGAAGTCGAAGACGTTGGGGATCACCCGGGCCTCCAGCCCCTTGCGCTCGAGCAGCTCCGCCTGGGCGATGCGGTTGATCACCACGTGGCGCACCTTCGGAAGCTTCGGGGGGAAGTAGCGCTCGTAGATGGAGGCGACGGTCTGGCAGGTCGCCCGGACCTCGCCGGAAGCCTCGAAATAGAAATCGTGGCTGTGCACCACCGCCGGCAGGCCGGTTCTGCGGATTACCCGGTGGAAGGCTATGGCGGCCGCCGGCTGGTAGCCTCCGGAGCAGAGGTTGTTGGGGACCAGGAGGTCCACCTTCTCCTCCGCGATGAAGCGCAGGAGCTTCTCCTCGATGCGGTCCGCGTGGTCGTAGA
>CAYUPG010000331.1:0-1900 GCA_964446515.1 uncultured Treponema sp. | reverse complement strand
AGGTCGGCCCAGTTCCCGGAGGTCCGCCACGAGCTGGGCGGCGTGCCCACCTTCGTGCTGACCCGCAAGCTCTGGGATGCGGTCAAGTCGGTGAAGTGCACCGGCAGCCGCCCCGTGTCGGAGGCGGATCTCAAGTCCGCGGAAAAACTGATCATGCCGAGCGAGTATTCCCAGCTCCCCGGCTTCAAGAGGTAGCCTATGGCCGCCAGGGTCGGCATAGTCGGAATCGGGCACACCCGGTTCGGCAATTCTTCGGAATACGACCTGGCGGACGTCATGGCCTACGCGGCCACGGACGCCCTCCAGGATGCGGGATTCCTCGAGAGACGGAAGGAAATCGACCAGGTGATCGTGGGGAACATGGCCTCCGGCCTGTTCTGCCGGCAGAGCGCCGTGGCCTCCGCCCTGATCAGCCGCATGGACATGGAGCCCGTGCCCGCGGAGCTCGTGGAGAACGGGCCCGCCTCGGGGGCCAGCGCCATCAAGCTGGGCTACATGGCCGTGGCGTCGGGCATGGCGGACGTGGTTCTGGTGGTGGGCGGCGAGGTGATGCGCAAGGTCACGGGGTGGAATTCCACGGACTACGTGGCCACCATGCTCCACACCGAGGCGGAGTACAACATGGGTCTCACCCTGCCGGGCTTCGGCGGGATGTTCACCCGGCTCTACATGGAAAAGTACGGCATGCAGGAGCGGGACCTTGCCCTCTTGGCGGTCAAGAACCACGACAACGGGGCCAAGAACAAGTACGCCCACATTCAGGCTCCCTGCACCGTCGAGGCCATCGCGGACGGGCCGGAGGCGGACGTGGTGAACAACTACATCGCCGAGCCCCTGCGCATGTACTCCACCTGCCCGGTCTCCGACGGGGCGGCGGCCCTGCTGCTGGTGAACATGGATTCCCCCAAGATGAAGGACTTCAAGAAGAAGCCCGTCCGCATCGCCGGCATCGCCAGCGCCACGGACACCCACTGCGTGCACAACCGGGCCGATCCCCTGCAGCTGAACGCGGTGCGCATCGCCGCGGAAAAGGCCTACAAGATGGCCGGCGTCAAGCCCGCGGACATCTCCTTCGCGGAGCTCCACGACGCCTTCTCCATCCTGGAGCTGGCAATCAGCGAGGAGGTGGGCTTCTTCGAGCGGGGCAAGAGCTTCCTGGCCGTGCGCAAGGGAGAGACCAAAATCGACGGCAGGCTGCCCATCAACACCTCCGGGGGCCTCAAGTCCAAGGGCCACCCCGTGGGGGCCACCGGCGCCTCCCAGGTGGTTGAGCTGGTCCGCCAGCTCCGCGGCGAGGCCGAGGCGGGCCGCCAGGTGAAGGACCCCAAGTACGGCATGTCCGTCAACTTCGGGGGCTTCGGGAACAACGTGGTCGCAGTCATCTGCGCCAAGGACTAGGGGGCCGCCATGTTCATAGACTTCAGCATGTACGAGGTTAAGGCCCCGAAGATACAGGCCTACAAGTGCGCCGCCTGCGGGGCCGTCTACTATCCCGCCCCCATGATCTGCGGCAAGTGCCACGCCCGGCGCGACCCGGTCACGGGAAAGGGCTGGGAAACCTTCGATCTGGAGGGGAGCTGCACCCTGCTCACCTGGACCCGCCTGTGGAACCTGCCGGAGGGGTACACCAAGAAGTACCTCCTCTTCGGCATCGTCCAGTTCGAGAACGGACTGCGGGCTTCGGGGCGGCTTGAGTGCGACGACCCCAAGATCGGCATGAAGCTGACCGCGACGGTGGAGGAATCGGACGAGCGGCCGGGCAAGCCGGTCAAGATCTTCGTGTTCAAGTAAGGGATAAAGGAAGCGGGCAATGGCCGGACGGAATCTCAGCGCGGACATCTACGAGACGCTCTCCAGGCGAATCAACACCTGGGAATATCCGCCCGGCCGCCGCCTCATC
>CAYUPG010000330.1:0-1914 GCA_964446515.1 uncultured Treponema sp. | reverse complement strand
GTTCATCTCGATCCGGATGGTGCCGTCCCCCTGGCAGTTCTCGCAGCGGCCGCCCCGGACGTTGAAGGAAAAGCGGCCGGGCTTATAGCCCCGGGCCTTGGCGTCCGGAAGAGTGGCGAAGAGGTCGCGGATGCCCGAAAACACCCCGACGTAGGTGGCCGGGTTGGACCGGGGGGTGCGCCCTATGGGGCTCTGGTCGATGTTGATGACCTTATCCAGATGCTCCGTGCCCTCGAGGCTGCGGTAGGCGCCTTCGGCGTGGGTCGACCTGGACACCCGGTTGGAGACCGCGGGGAAGAGGACGTCCGAAAGGAGGGTCGACTTTCCCGAACCCGATACGCCGGTGATGCAGGTGAAGGCCCCCAGGGGTATGCGCACGTCGATATCCTTGAGGTTGTGCTCCGTGACTCCCGTCAGAGCCAAGGCGGCGCCGTTGCCGAGCCGGCGGCGCTCCGGCAGCTCCATGCGGAGGGTGCCCGCCAGGTATTGGCCCGTAAGGCTCTCCTTGACCTTCATCACCTCCTCGGGCGTTCCCTTGGCCACCACGTAGCCTCCGTGCACTCCGGCCCCGGGCCCCAGGTCCACCACGTAGTCCGCGGTCCGCAGGGTCTGCTCGTCGTGCTCGACCACTATGAGGGTATTCCCGATGTCCCGGAGGTAGGTGAGGGTGTCGATGAGGCGCTGGTTGTCCCGCTGGTGGAGGCCGATTGAGGGTTCGTCCAGGATGTAGAGCACCCCCACGAGGCTTGAGCCGATCTGGGTCGCCAGGCGGATGCGCTGGGCCTCGCCGCCGGACAGGGTTGCAGCCTTCCGCTCCAGGGTGAGGTAATCCAGGCCGACGTTCTTCATGAAGCCCAGACGGGCGGTGATCTCTTTGAGTATCTGCTTCGCGATCTGCCGCTCCGTATCGCTGAACACCGCGGTCTCGAAGAAGGTCAGGGAGTCCGCCACGGAGAAGCTGGTGAGCTCCCAGATGTTGCGGCCCCCTACCGTCACGGCCAGGGCCTCCGGCTTGAGCCGTTTGCCGCCGCATTCCTCGCAGGCCTTCTGGCTCATGAACTTCTCAAGCCACTCCTTCACCCCCGAGGATTGGGTCTCCAGGTAGCGCCGCTTCAAGTCCTCCAGGATGCCGGCGAACTTCGACCTGTACTCGAACTTCCCTGTCTTGTCCCTGTTCTCGTAGACCACATCGATCTCTTCGTCCGTGCCGTAGAGTATGGCGTCCATGATGCCCGCGGGCAGGTCCTCGAAGGGGGTGTCCAGGCTGAACTTGAAGTGCCGCGCCAGACTGTCGAAGCGGCTGCGGTACCAGGCGGCGTCGGGGTTGTAGGGTACGCAGCCCCCCTCGTTGAAGGAGAGCGAAGGGTCGGGGATTACCAGATTGGGATCGAACTCCAGCTTGGCGCCCAAGCCGGAACAGGCCGGGCAGGCTCCGAAGGGGTTGTTGAAGGAGAAAAGCCGGGGCTGGAGCTCCGGCATTGATATGCCGCAGTCCGGACAGGCGTTCTTGCGGCTGAAGAAATGCTCCTCCTCCTTGCCCTCCCCCTGTCGCAGCACCAGCATGATGCCGTCGGCGGCATCCAGGGCGGTTTCCACGGACTCGGCGAGACGGGAGCGCATGTCCGGCCCTATCACGAGCCTGTCCACCACGATCTCGATGGTGTGCTTTTTCTGCTTGTCCAGCCTGATGTCCTCGTCCAGAGACACCAGGAGCCCGTCGATGCGGGCCCGCACGAAGCCGGCCTTCTTGGCATCCTCGAGGATCTTCTGGTGCTCCCCCTTCTTCCCCCTAACCGTGGGCGAGAGGAGCTGGACCTTGGTGCCCTCCCCGAAAGCCATGACGGAATCGATGATCTGGTCCACCGGCTGCTCCCGTATTTCCCTGCCGCAGGAAGGACAGTGGGGTATGCCGAT
>CAYUPG010000329.1:0-1930 GCA_964446515.1 uncultured Treponema sp. | reverse complement strand
GGACGTGTCCTTCAGCCTCAGGAAGGGGGAGATACTGGGCTTCGCGGGCCTCGTGGGGGCCGGACGCACGGAAACCGCCGAGGCGGTGATGGGCCTCAGGCGCATACACGGCGGGACCATACGCATCGACGGCGCGGAGGTGCGGATACGCTCGCCCCGGGACGCGGTGGAGCACGGCCTGGGCTACCTCAGCGAGGACCGGCAGGGCAAGGGCGTGGTCCAGGGCTTCGGCATACCCCAGAACATCACCCTCATCTCCCTGGGTCGCTACCTCAAGAACCGCCTCATCGACAAGGGCCGGGAGGCGAAGAAGTCCCAGGAGTACGTGGGGGCCTTCAACATCGTTGCGGCCTCCATGAAGGCGGCACTGCGCTACCTGAGCGGCGGCAACCAGCAGAAGGTGTACCTCGCCCGCTGGGTGGATACGGATCCTTCCATACTGATACTGGACGAGCCCACCCGGGGCATCGACGTCAACGCCAAGCGGGAGATCTACGATTTCATCCACCGCCTGGCGGACCGCGGCATATCCTGCATCGTCATCTCCTCCGAGATGGAGGAGGTCATAGGGATGTGCAGCCGGGTCTACGTCATGCGGGAGGGCATGGTCTCCGGCTGCCTGGAGGGAGAGCGCATCACGGAAGAAGAAATCATGTTCTATGCCACGGGCATTAAAGGAAAGGCGGGATGATGAACGGAATCAAGAACGGCGCGGGCGGCGCCGTGGCCGGCTACTTCAAGAACTTCAAGATAAGCGAGCATTCCACCGGTTTGGGCTTCGTACTGCTCTTCATATTGGCGACCATCGTGGGGTGGCCCAATTTCCTGCAGTACCGGAACCTGCTCAACATCCTGCGGCAGATCTCCTACACCGGGATCATCGGCCTGGGGATGACATTGATCATCATATCCGGGGGCATAGACCTGTCGGTGGGATCCATGGCCGCCTTCACCGGGGGCATCTCCATACTGTTCCTGAACCTGTTCCCCCCCACCTCGCACCTGGCGGTGCTGGCCACAACGGTGTTCGCCCTCATCTTCGGGGGGCTCTGCGGGGCCCTGAACGGCTTCATGGTGACCAAGGGGCGCATCGCGCCGTTCATAGCGACCCTGGGAACCATGTCCATCTTCAGGTCCCTCATCCAGTACATATCCGGGGCCGGGAACATACTCTCCAAGAGCACGGTCTACCCCGAGGTCGGAGCGGGCATCCTGTTCGGCGTTCCGGTGCCGGTCTGGGCCTTCATCGCCGTGGCGGCGGTGCTGCACATCCTGCTCAACAACACCCGCTTCGGCCGCTACGTCTGCGCGGTGGGGGCCAACGAGCAGGTGGCCCGCTATTCCGCGGTCAACGTGGCGATGACCAAGCTGGTGCCCTACGCCATCACCGGAGCCACCGTGGGACTCACGGCCCTGCTCTGGTCGTCCCGGCTCAATTCCATCAACTCCAGCGACTGCGCCTACTACGAGCTGGACGCCATCGCCGCGGCGGTCATCGGGGGCACCTCCATGTCCGGCGGCAAGGGAACCATCATCGGGACGGTGCTGGGGGCCATCATGCTCGGGATCATCAACAACATGCTCGTGCTGGGTGGGGTGTCCTCCTACCTGCAGCAGGCTGCCAAGGGTTTGGTAATAATTGCGGCTGTATTGCTGCAATACAATAACAGGAACTGACGGAGGTTTAGGATGAAAAAGCTCGCGATCGCTCTCTTGTGCGCCATCACGGTCTCCCTGCCCGTGTTCGCGTCCGGCAGCAAGGATGCCGCGACCGGCAAGGCGGTGAAGATCGGCGTCTCCATTCCCAGCGCCGACCACGGCTGGACCGGCGGCATCGTATGGTGGTCCAACAAGACGGTGAAGGATATCGAAGCGGAGCAGGGCGGCAAGTTCCAGTTCCGGGTGGTCACCGCCGACGGCCCGGACTGGC
>CAYUPG010000328.1:0-1953 GCA_964446515.1 uncultured Treponema sp. | reverse complement strand
CTCGCCCTCCTCTACGAGGACGAGGATGTCTTGGTGGTGGACAAGCCCTCGGGGCTCCTCTCCGTCGCGGCCGGGGGGGAAAAGGAAAAGACCGCCTACTGGGTGCTCTGCGAGTATTTGAGAAAACGGGGGGAGAAGCGGCGGGCCGCGGCGGTGCACCGCCTGGACCGGGACACCTCCGGGGTGATGGTCTTTGCGAAATCGGAGGAGATCAAGCGCCGTTTAATGGAGGGCTGGAACGAGTCGGTCCTGGAGCGCCGCTACATCGCCCTCGCGGAGGGCTCCTTCGACGCCGAGGAGGGCCTGGTGGACGCTCCCCTGGGGGAAGACGCGGGCGGCCGGGTGGTGGTGGTCCCCGGAGGGCTTCCGGCCCGGACCCGGTGGCGGCGCCTGGGGGAGGGCTGCGGCTATACCCTGCTGGAGCTGGAACTTGAGACGGGCAGGCGGAACCAGATCCGCGCCCACCTCGCCTACCTGGGCAGGCCCGTGGCGGGGGACGCCAAGTACGGCGCCCGCCGGGACCCGGCGGGACGGCTCGCCCTCCACGCGGAGAGCCTAGCCTTCGCCCATCCCCGGGACGGGCGCAGCCTCCGCTTCGAAGTCCCCGCCCCGCCTTCCTTCAGGAAAGCCCTCAGTCCTTCCAGGGGAAGATGAAGTTCCGGAGCGACCGGGTGCCGGTCTTTTCACGGTCCTCGGCGATCAGCTCCTCCCAGGGTATGCGCCGACGGTCCGCGTCGGGATTGGCTTCCAGCCAGTCGTACTTGTACAGGCGCAGGCGCAGGGCCTCGTCCAAAAAGAGGAGCATGCCGGCGGGTCCCGGGGCCAGGAAGGCCAGGAAGAAGGACAGAATCAGGATCACGGCGTTGTGCAGCAGGGCGAAGATGCCGAGCCCCGGATTGTCGAAGAAGATGATGAAGCTCTTCTTGACCACCTTCCTAAGGTCCGTGTCCAATCGTGCCCGCACGGCGGGGACGAACTGGAAGGCCAGCATGACCACCACTGCGGTCCAGAACACCACCGCCGCGGCGAAGATCCCCACCAGGGAGTTCATCCTGAGGTAGAAGGGCAGGGCCACGTAGGCGAAGATCCCCACCAGCGCCGCAGCGACGCCCATGAGCAGGCCCAGGGGCACGGCGGCCTTGAGGTTCCGGAAAAAGTCACCGAAGCCGAAGGAGCCGTAGTCGGAAATGGCCTTGACCGAAAGGGCCGCCGCGCCCAGGTACACGGAGCACCAGAGGACGCCGACGATCAGGGCCGCCAGGGCCAGGACGGGAACGCCCGCGAGGGCCGCGGGTAGCAGCACCGGCACGGCGGCGGAGAGTATGAAGCCGAGGTTCACCAGGGCCAGGCGGAACAGGTTGTCCCAGGCGTCGAAGAAGGTCTTCTTGATGAGGAATCCGATCATGGCCCCACTATACGCCACGGGCGGCCCCTTGGTCCACTCCGCCGGTTGACCTTTCCCCTTCCCGCGAGTATGCTTTATACATCGGACGCGGACCCTAGGCCCGCCGTACCGAAGCGAGATTTTCAGGGTCGGGTTAGCTCGTAGTTTTCGTTTTTTCAAAACCGAAAACTCCGCTGCGATTCCCAACCGGCGGTATAGCCCGCGACTTTGCCGCGTTTTCGGTCCCATGGTCCGAGGATGCGCGCAGACTGAACCGGTGGAATTCCGGTGCCGACGGTACAGTCCGGATGGAAGAAAATCGAGCTACCGGAGGAGTCCGGCCGGATTCTCCGCGTATGCCCGGCATCTCCCTCGCAACGACGCCCTGGATATCCTCCGGGGCATTTTTTGTCCCGGAAAGATCAACCCCAGGAGGTCCTCCATGGACTTTCGCCTTTCCGTTCCCCGTTTCGCCGCCGCGGCCCTCGCGGCCCTCGAGGCCGTCGGCCTCGCCGTTCCCCTATTCGCATCAGGGGGCGCCGACAAGTCTCCCGGCGCGGAACCCTCCC
>CAYUPG010000327.1:0-1963 GCA_964446515.1 uncultured Treponema sp. | reverse complement strand
TTCTCGAACAGCTCGATCGTCGCCTTCTCGTCGGCGGCCAGGTCACCCCGGGCCGCCACGGTGCGAGGGGCGGCAGCCTTTTCGGGCTGGAAGAGCCGGCCGATCCAGGGCACCTCCCGCCACAGGTAGAACACCGCCGCGACGATCAGGGCAAGCCAGAAAAGCCGGACAAAGAGGGAAGAACGTTTCGTGCTCATGCTCCGATAGACCGGGTAACGTTATTCAGGGCATCAAAGGGGAACCCGGGGCCTGTCTCGCCTCACCTTCGCTCCGCGATGCAGGCCACGAAATCATGCCGGACCTCGAATGTTTTTCTCCTGCCGTTGCGCTTCCGCAGGCGCTCGAGGAATTCCTGGGTCAGACCGTCCCGCACGGACCGGTCGATGGCGTCGTGGAACACGGTTCCGGCCCCGGACTTGAGAAGATGCTCCAGGACCTCGTCGGCGGTCCCGTAGCGGAAGACGGCGCACCCTTCCCATTTGTTTACAACCGCAAGTCCCGCTTCGTCAACAAGACTCTCCAGGTGGCCGCCGTCGCGGGGAAAATCGAAGGCCACGCGCCGGGTCATGACCAGGGGATCGCGGGCGATGAGCGACGAGAAGATCTCCGATTCTTTTTGCGGCGAGTTTTCCCGGTGGACGATGAGGGCCAGCCGCCCGCCCGCTGACAGGGCCTTTGCCGCGGCAGCGAAAAAGGGCCGCAGGGGGATGTACCCCAGCACCCAGGAGGTGAACACCGCATCCAGGCCCCGGAGCCCGCGGAGGGCCTCCACGGCGTCGCGCTGCAAGAATTCCGCGTTGTCGAGCCCGAGGACCGCCAGGCGCCTGCGCGCAATGTCGAGCATGCCGCCGGAGATATCGGCGGCAATCACCCGGCCGCCCCGCCTCAGTCTCCGGGCCAGCAGCGCCGTGCCGAATCCCGATCCGCACCCCGCCTCGAAGACGGTCTCCGAGCCCCGGAGGTTCAGCTTTCCGGCAAGCTCTCTCACGGGTTTCCCGGCGCGGGCCAGCCAGAAATCCTCGTAATCCCCGTGGATGCGGTCGTAGGCGTCCGCCAGCTCGAGGTTGCCGGCCGAGGGGCCGCAGCTTCGCCGGACCCTGTAAAAAAGGGGCAGGGCGTGGCGGACGGGCAGACGGGCCTTACAGACCGATTCGGAGACCTCCGGGCCGACGGGCAGGGGCGCGCCGTCGGTGCATCCGGCCAGGATGCGGCCCACGCAGGACGGACGTGGCCGTGTGAAGTAGCGCCCCATGCGAGCCAGAATGCCGTCCAGTGGCTCGCTCGACACGTTCCCGAAGGACAGGGGGATAAGATTGCATGGGCAAAGCTCTCCGCTCCCGTCGACGTAGATGTGCGTGAGACCGGCGCCGCATCCGAAGGTGTCCTTCCCTTCCAGGTAGGCGAAGGTGGACAGGACGGGCAGGTCCTCGCGTCGGGCGACTTCGTGCTGATAGTCGACGATCCGCCTGCGCTCGGAGGGGGTGAGGACGATTTCGCTGCGGCCCGCGATCCTGCCGGTCGGGCAGGGCTCGAGGAGGTGGACCTCCAGGGCGCCCGCGTCGCGGGCGTGGCGCAGGAAATCGAAAAACCGCCTCCTTGCGAGGAATTCGCGCGTGGCAACGGAGACAACGTAGGGGTACAGGCCCGCCGCGCCGGCCGCCGCCAGGGCATCCAGGGCGATCCGAAAGGCGTCCTTCCGCCCTCTGAACCTGTTGTGCTCTGCCTCGTCGGCGCTGTCGAGGCTGATGCCCACGGCAAAGACGCCGCTTTCGCGCAGCCTGCGGGCCCGCGTCGCCGTCAGGCCCTCGCCTGTCGTCCCCACCGTGACGCAGGAGCGCTCGTCGAAGCAGAGGCAGATCTGCTCGAGGTCCCTCCGGAGAAGCGGCTCGCCCCCCGTGAGGGTCACCACGACGGCCCCCCGCGCCTGCAGCTCCGCGGCAAGGGACCGGAACACCTCCAGGGG
>CAYUPG010000326.1:0-1975 GCA_964446515.1 uncultured Treponema sp. | reverse complement strand
GGTCCCGCAGATGCTGATTCCCCATGTTTCCCGCGCCGATGAGCGCGATGCGTACGCTGTTCTTCATCATTTCTCCTTGACCTCCCCGGCGTCCGCATCGGCTCCCTTGGGCCGCGGCGGCGGCGCGAAGCCCGCGACGCGCAGAATGCGCTCATCCCTGGCCAGAATGCCGCCGATGGATCCCTCGACCTCGTCCAGATCCTCCGTCGCGCCGACGGCGCGCCCCGCCAGCCGGTCGAAGCGGCCGCGGGCCATATCGACCGCCAGCCGGGCAGCGAAGGACGGCGGAACGGAATCCCTGCCGCGCAGGCGCTGCGCGATCGCGGGCATATATTTCGCACCCGCGGCGGATTCCATCTGATAGCGCGTAAGATCCGTCGCCACGAACCCGGGGTCCATGGCGAGGCAGACGACGCCCGACCCCTCGAGGGTCAAGGCGAGACACTCCGTGAAGCGCAGCGTGCCGGTCTTGGATATGGAATACGCCGAGCCGTAGGGCAGGGGCCGGGATGTGCCCCCGCCTATCATGTTGACGATTCTGCCCTTCCCGCGTGCGAGCATCGACGGAAGCACGGCGCGGGAGCAGTAGAAGGCCGATTTCAGGTTGGTTTCTATATCCGACCACCACTCGTCCGGATCCGTCTCCCAGATGGGCCCGATGGAACAGAAGGCTCCCGCGTTGTTGATCAGCGTGTCCACGGGGCCCATGGCTTCTGCAACCCGGGCGAAGGCGCGCTCGACGGCGCCGCGGTCCGTCAGATCGACCGCGAAGCCCTCGGCCCGCCCCCCCGATTCCGAGATCTCCGCGGCCGCTTCGGCGATAGCCTCAGCGCTGCGCGCCAGAATCGCCACCGCGGCCCCTTCCGCGGCCTGGGCCTTCGCGATCTCCCTTCCGATTCCGCGACTCGCGCCCGTAACGACGGTGACGGTGCCCTCAAGCATCGCGTACTCCCCGTTCCCGCACACGGACCGCGAAGGCCGCCGCCGGATTGCGCACCAGCAGGACATCTATCTCATCCTCCGAGAACGACTTGTCCCGCAGGGCGGGAATGAGGCGCTCGAAGAGGTCGCCGTAGCCCCGGAACTTCCGCCCCAGGTTTCCCGGCTCGAACCAGCCTGCGTCGTGGGACAGGTGCACCTTGCCGAGCAGGTCCCGCCGCTTCATCCCACCGAGCAGCTCCAGGTAGGGTGCGATGTCGGCGCCGAGCCCGTCGAAGGCGACCCAGGCGCCCAGCTCCGCCGCGGCGATGTGGCGGCGCCGATCGCCCTCGTCCTGGGCGTGGGCCCAAATGAAGGCGGAAGCGTCCACTCCCTCGCCCCGGAGCAGCTCGAGCTCCTCGAACACCGGCCCGTCCTTGGTGTGGGAAACTATGGAAAGGCCCGTCTCCCGGTGGGTCAGGGCCGCGGCCCGTACCAGCTTGCGGTCCATTTCGGACAGCGGCCGCCCGCCGTTGACGGCGATCTTGATGAAGCCCGGCCTGACGCCGCTTCCGTCGATGCCCTCCGTCCATTCCCGTATCCAGCGCTCCGCCAGGCGTTCGGCGCTCTCCCGGTACGCGTGGGCGGGCAGAAAGACCCCGTCCCGGGCCCCGTAGTAGCCCGTGTTGGTCAGGATCGCGATGCCCGACGCCTCGGAGAGCCTCAGCAGCAGCCGGGGATCCCGGCCCAGGTAGGCGGGGGTGCACTCGGCCATGCAGCGCAGGCCCAGGTCCGCCGCCCGCTCCAGGTGCGGGAGTATAGCCGCGAAGGCATCCTCCGCGTCGTAGCGCTGCGGACCGACCGCTTCGGCGCCGACGAAGTCCACCAGGACGTGCTCGTGGGGCAGCATGGGCCCCGCGGAGGCCTCGTCCGCGGGACCGGTGACGGTCATGATCATCCCTTGAGCCCCGTAGTTGCGACGCCCTGGGTCAGGTACTTCTGGAAAGCCACGAAGAGCACGAATACCGGCACCAGGGAAAGGAAGCTCATGGCGAAG
>CAYUPG010000325.1:0-1978 GCA_964446515.1 uncultured Treponema sp. | reverse complement strand
TACGCTTCGGTGCCGCCGGCCAGCTCGTCCCAAACTTCCATGGCCCGCCTCAGGTGGGGGATGACGATGGATCCGCCGACGACGAGGCCCACGTTGAGCGCCTCCTCCATCTCGGCGGAGCTGCAGCCCTCCTCGTGGCAGCGTATGATGTGGTACTTGATGCAGTCGTCGCAGCGCAGCACCAGGGAGGCGGTGAGGCCGAGGAGTTCCTTGGTCTTGGCGCTCAGGGCGCCGTCCCGGTAGGCCTGGCCGTCGAGGCTCCAGAACCGCTTCATCTCGAGGCCCGCGTACTTCATCACTATGCCGTTCAGCCGTTCCCGTTCCGCCTGGAACTTTCGGGCGATGCTTTCAGACACTCTGCGCTCCTTTCCGGGACCGTCCCCGGAGGGACAGAATACCGAAAGGGCATGAGATGCGGAAGGCCCGCGCTTTCCGGAGGGACTACCAGAGCACCAAAAGGCCCCGGTCGGCCTCGAAGCCGAGGGCGCGGAGGGCGGGCGCGTAGGGGCTCCCCGCGGCGCCGACTCCGTTGATGCGCTCCACCGTGAGCTTGCGCTCAGGGTTCACCGCCCGCCTGCGGGGCACTGCCAGGAAGGACAGGACCGCAGGAAGGTCCGGATCGTCGGGACCCAGGAACAGGCGCAGCTCCTTGCCGCTCCGGCGGCTGACCGCCGCCGGAACGGAGCCCCGGAAGGCTATGCGGTTTCCCTCCGACCGGGACGGCAGCTCGGGGTGCAGGCCCTCTATGCCTGCGCCGGCGGGGTACGCCGGGTCCGCCGCGTTCATCCAGTAGATGCCCTCCTCGGCATCGCATTCCTCGAGTTCCGCCGCTATGCGGGGAGAGGCGAACTGCAGGGAGGAAACACCTGAGAAGAAGCGTCCGGCGGTCAATTCTCCGGCCAGCTCCAGGCGGCGCATGGCCGGGAGTAGGCGTCCCCAGGAAAGCTCGGGCAGTTCCCGCTCCAAAAGGGGCCTGCAGAGCACGCCCCAGCGGCGCAGAAGCAGCCGCACCCTGTCCCGATCCGCCGCTTCCCGGTCCAGGTCGTCCCAGGCGCGGCCCGCCGCCGAGCGGAGCGCGTCGTCGCCCTCAAGGGAGAACCAGCGGCCCGTTACCGGAGGCCCCGAGCGGCCCCTATCCCGAAGCGCCCGGGGTATGCGCCGAGGCCGCCCGAAGGGGCCGGCGGGGAGCCCCCCGCCGGCCGCCTCGGGGAGCTGCCGGGGAACGAAGCCCTCGGCGAGGCCCCGGCGCAGGGGTTCCCAGGTATCCGAGCTCAGACGGCCGGCCCAGGCTTCCTCCCAGAGGGCCGCCGCGCAGGGGCCGAGGCCCAGGCCGCAGAGTTCCTTGAGCTGCCAGAAGTCCATGGGCCTATCGGCGCCGGAAAAGAGCCCCGGAGTCCCGGAGACGCCTTCCGGCGGAAGAGAGAGCTCCAGATCTTCGGGGGCGCAAAAGGCCGTCCGCTCGTCGCCGCAGCCGAACCAGAGCAGGCGGCCCGCCGCGAGCTCTCCGTCCAGGAGGACGGGCCGGTAGGAGCCGGAGCGGGCCGGGAACAGCTCCGTCTCCCAGAGCCGCGCGGGGGCTCCGTAGCACGCCAGGGAGTCCCAGGGCATTCCGCCCCCCGTCGGAGCGGCCCCCGCAATCAGTCCCTGGCGCCGCGCCAAGTAGGGCACCAACAGCGATGCAGGACGCTCCCGCACCGCGGGGCGGGACGCCTTTCGAGACAGGCGCAGCAGGAGATCCAGGTTTTCGCGATCGCAGACCAGGCCTTCCTCGTCCCCCACCGAGACGAAGCGCACCAGCTCGCCCTGGCGCTCCAGGGCCTCCAAGGCGGAATCAACCTCGGGAGCCTCGGCGGCGAACACCGCGCCTATGTCGGCGACGGAGATCGGGCCCTGATAGCGCAGCCACTCCCCCAGGAGAGCCAGGCCCTCGGTCTGCCATTCCTCCAGCCGGTCCCGGTGGACCACAACGGGAACCGGT
>CAYUPG010000324.1:0-2036 GCA_964446515.1 uncultured Treponema sp. | reverse complement strand
TCACCTTCCTCCACGAGGCGGCGGAGAAGCTCGGCTATCTCTTCTCCGAGCCCGCCGTACCCGCCGCGGAGGAGTTCATCCCCAAGAAGCTCGACTTGGCCCGCGCCGTCGAGCTCCTCGGCCTGGGCCGCGAACTGGTTGCGCCCATGGCCTGCGAGAGCGACGAGGAGGCGGAGGCGCGGGTGCGGGAGCTGGCGGAGAGGACGGGCGCCAAGATGGGGGATCTGATGATGCCCCTGCGGGTCGCGGTGACCGGCGCCCGGGTGAGTCCCCCCCTCTTCGGCTCCGTGCGCATCCTGGGCGCCGAGCGCACCCTGGCCCGGGTGGACCGGGCCCTGGCAGCCCTGGGAAAGGCGTAGAAGGTGAACCGGCGGAGGACGGCGGCCGCGGCCGCGGCGGCAACGCTGCATTGCGCGATCCTCGCAGGCGCCCTCGGCGCCCAGGACTTGTCGGCGGCGGTGGAGCGGCGGCTCCGCTCCGCTCCCCTGGTGACGGAGTTCGCCATGAAGCCCTCGGGCCTGGTCCTGCTGCCGAGCTATCCCGGCTCCGACGAATTCGCCGCCCGCCACGAGGCTCTTCGGCCCCACGCGGTTCAGGAGGCCCTCTTCGCCCTCCCGGCCAATTCCCTCAGGATAGACCCCCAGGTGGTCTACCGCATCCTCCTGGAGGCTCCGAGCCTGTCGGGCCTGAAGTACCGGGAGGGCGGCGAGGTCGTGCCCCTCTTCGATGCTGTGCGCTTCCTCGAAGCGCCCCGGCCCGAGGCCATGAAGAGCGTCATAGAAGTCCACGACCGGGACTTCGGGACCATACGCTTCCAGGCGGAGGCGGAGGCCCTGCCGGGGCGCATCGAGCTGCGGATGGTGAACCTGGATCCGATGCGGTACCTGGTATTCCCCGCCATCCCTCCCCGGCAGGCCATGGTGGACCTGGTGTACTACGCGGGGGAGAGCCGGTCCTTGGTCTATACCGCCTGGAGCGTACGGGCCTACCTCTTCATCCCCTCCGCCGAGACGGTCCGCAAGCCCCTGTACTACCGGGCGGTGGCCCTTAAGAACTGGTTCGTACCACTATTGGAGCGGTTTTCGGAATGAAGATACGGGTTATAGAGCTGCCCCTGGACTTCGGCGCCAGCCGGCGGGGGAGCGACATGGGCCCCTCGGCCATACGGCTTGCGGGCCTCAAGCAGGCGCTGGCTGAGATAGGCCACGAGAGCGAGGAATGCTTTCCGGGCATCAGCGTGCCTGCCCAGGAATTTCTGGACGAGGGGGACGCGGACGCGAAGTTCCTTGCCCCCATCGCCGAGGCTTGCGGAGAACTGGCCGCCCGGGTGGAAGCCGCCGTGGACGACGGGGTGTTTCCCCTGGTGCTGGGGGGGGACCACTCCATCGCCATAGGCACCCTCTCCGGCCTCGGGACCGCCTACGCCAAGCGCGCGCTACGGTGGGGCACCCTCTGGATAGACGCCCACGGGGACTTCAACACCCCGGAGAGCACCCCTTCGGGGAACATCCACGGCATGTCCCTGGCGGTGGCCTGCGGCTACGGGAGAAAAGAGCTGACGGAACTCCACGCACCTCTACGAAAACTCGACCCGGCGAAGGTCGCCCTGGTGGGGGTGCGGGACCTCGACCCCCTGGAGAAGGACAATATGCGCAGAGCGGGCCTGACGGTCTACACCATGACGGAGGTGGACCGCCTGGGCATGGCGGAAACCGCCCGGCGCCTCGTGGCCTTCTTCAAGGAGCGGGTGGACCGGCTCCACGTCAGCGTGGACATGGACGTCATGGACCCCATGATAGCCCCCGGGGTCGGCATACCCCTGTCCGGCGGCTTCAGCTACCGGGAGGTCCTGCTGCTGGCGGAGGAGCTGGCTTCCTCGGGCCTCTTGGCCTCGGCGGAGCTGGTGGAGGTGAACCCGGTCATGGACGTGCGCAACCAGACCGCCCGCATGGCGGTGGAGATAGCGGCCCGTCTTTTGGGCGCCAAGGTGTACTGATTCGCACGCGGGATTCATACCCCGCCTCTTGCCGCGCTCT
>CAYUPG010000323.1:0-2043 GCA_964446515.1 uncultured Treponema sp. | reverse complement strand
AGGAGAGAGAACGTATGAACGCATTCGACAGCAGATTGCAGGAGCGCGCGGCGGCGGGGAATCCCGTGGCGGTATCCGTCGTCGGCGCCGGCCAGATGGGAACGGAGATCATCAGCCAGATCGGCGAGATGACGGGCATGGAGGTCTTCGTGGTGGTGGACCTGACCCTCGAGCGGGCCGCCGCGGGGTACTCCCACTCCAAGAAGAAGGCCGAGGTTGTCAAGACCGACGACCTGGCGGCGGCGGAGAAGGCCGTGGCGGCGGGCAAGCGGGTGGCCACCACGGACTACCGCATCGCCACGCGCCTGTCCCGGGTGGAGGCCGTGGTGGACGCCACCGGCCAGGCGGAGATGGGCGCCGCGGTGGCCCTGGACTCCTTCGACCACAAGAAG
Organism: uncultured Treponema sp.; assembly: GCA_964446515.1. Taxonomy (GTDB): domain Bacteria; phylum Spirochaetota; class Spirochaetia; order Treponematales; family Breznakiellaceae; genus CAYUPG01. Next base: position 1,651 of record CAYUPG010000323.1, on the reverse strand, counting down.
CACGTGGTGATGATGAACGTGGAGTGCGACGTCACCATCGGCCCCATGCTGCACCGCCTGGCGCGGAACGCCGGGGTGATCTACAGCCTGGCCGCCGGGGACGAGCCCGCGGCCTGCGTGGAGCTCTACCGCTTCGCCGCTGCCCTGGGCTTCGAGATCGTCGCCGCGGGCAAGGGCAAGAACAACCCCCTGAACATCTACTCCACCCCCGCCATGGAGCAGGCCAAGGCCGACGCCCGCAAGATGAGCGCCCGGATGCTCTGCGAATTCGTGGACGGGACCAAGACCGCCGTCGAGATGGCCGCGGTATCCAACGCCACGGGCCTGGTCCCCGACCTCCGGGGCATGCACGGCGCCAAGGCGACGGTGCCGGAGCTCAACAAGGTCTTCATTCCCAAGGCCGAGGGCGGCGTGCTCGCCAAGAAGGGCGTGGTGGACTTCGCCATCGGCGTGCACCCCGGGGTCTTCCTGGTGGTGACCACGGACAACCAACGCATCCGCGAGGGCTTGGTGCAGCGGGATATGGGCGAGGGCCCCTACTACACCCTCTACCGGCCCTACCATCTCTGCTCCATCGAGGTCCCCCTGACCGTCGCCCAGTGCGTGCTCTACGGAGAATCCTCGGGCCACCCCGTGGGCGGACTCGTGTCGGAGTGCATCGCCGTGGCCAAGCGGGACCTCAAGGCCGGGGAAACCCTGGACGGGATCGGCGAGTACTGCTACCGGGGCTCCATAGAGCTCGCGTCGACGGCCAAGAAGGAGCGGCTGCTCCCCCTGGGCCTCGCCAAGGGCTGCGTCCTCAAGCGCGACGTGCCGGTGGACACGGTCATCACCTACGATATGGTCGAGTTGACCAAAGAAACGGTCCTGCTCCAGCTCCGCCGGATCCAGGACCAGCTATACTCCTAGCATGGCGTACCTCATCGGCTTAGACGTGGGGACCACGGGCTGCAAGGCCGTGGTCTTCACGGAAACGGGCAAACAGGCGGGCTCCGCCTACCGGGAATACGGCATAGACGCCGACTCCCGGGGCAAGGCGGAGCAGGATGCGGAGCTGGTCTGGTCCCTGTGCCGTGAGGTGCTCGCGGGCGCGGCGGCCTCGGCCGCGGGCAGTCGCGCCGGGCCGCTGCCCGTCGCCGCCCTGGGCCTCTCGGTTCAGGGGGACGCTATCATTCCCTTGGACGCCTCCGGCGCGCCGCTGTACCCCGCGATCCTGGGCATGGACTACCGCAGCGCCGTCCAGGCGGAGGAGTGCGCCGCGCGCTACGGCGGCAGGGAACTCTTCCTGCGTACGGGCATGCGGCCCCACGCCATGAACTCCCTGTGCAAGGCCCTCTGGTTCCGCGCGGAGCATCCGGAGCTCTGGGCCAAGACCGAGCGCATCGTCACCTACGGGGACTTCATCGCCTCCCGCCTGCTCGGGGATGCCGCCGGGCCGTCCTATATAGACCACACCATGGCCTCACGGACCATGGCCTGGAACCGGGCCGGCGGGGGCTGGGACGACGCCCTCCTGGGCGATCTGGGCCTGCCGCTCAGGCTGTTCTCCGCCGCCGTCCCCTCGGGGACGCCCCTGGGGAATCTGGATGCGGGCCTGGCCCGTTCCTGCGGCCTGCCGGACTCGGTGGTCCTGGTGGCCGGCGGCCACGAC
>CAYUPG010000322.1:0-2053 GCA_964446515.1 uncultured Treponema sp. | reverse complement strand
CTCCTGCCGTAGGCCACGTAGCTATCCGCCTTGGCCTCCTCCAGGCTTCCGCCCGAGTCCTCGTGGAAGACCGTCTCCGTGTGGGGCTCGATGGAGAGGAAGCCCTCGTAGCCCGAGGCGACCAGGTCCTCCAGGATGCGCACCACGTCCCCGTCCCCCTCGCCCGGCAGGGTGAAGCGGGCCTTGGGGAAGATGCCGTCGGAGGGGCCCACGTAGACGCAGTCCTTGATGTGCACGTGCGCAACGGCGTGCTTCACGTTCCGGTAGAAGTCCCAGGAGCTCTGGAGCTTCCAGGGTTCCCCCCCGCGCCGGTCGAAGCTGAAGGGGGGATTCCCCGTATCGAAGACCAGAGAGAAGGCGGGGGAAGCGATGGAGTCCAGCAGGCGCAGGGTGTGCTCCCAGGACTGGCCGCCCCAGTTCATGCAGTTCTCGTGGAGGTAGAGCACCCCCGCCTCCTCGCACATCCGCACCAAGGGTTTCACTCGGGACGCCACCAATCGCGCCAGCTCTGCGTCCTCCGGCGAAACGCCCTTGACGATGCCGAAGCTCATGCCCCGGATCATCGTGGTGCCCAGCTTCTTCATCCGCGGCAGGGCACGGGAGAGCTCCGCGACGCTGCGCTCGAAGTCCTCGTCCTTGCGGGGATCCTTGCCCCAGTTGGCCACCGCGCTGCCGAAGCAGTCGATCCGGACCCCCGCCTCGGCGACGACCCGACACACCTCTTCGAACTTCTCGTCCGATATGTCCGTCAGGTTCGTCCCATCGATGTTCCGGGACTCGATGGAGGCCCAGCCGAGCCGCCTGGTGGCCGCGACCTGTCCCCGTATATCCGCCGCCGCTTCGTCGGCGAAGCCTGTGTATTTGATAGCCATCGCTCCTCCCCTCACTTCTTGTAGGACCGCTCGAAGCCGTCGTCGGCCCCGCCGAAGTTCCGCTCCCGCTTGACGAAGCGCGAAGTCGCCGCAAGCTCCGCGAGCCGGGCCTCGAAAGCCCCCTCGCTCAGGGGCAGCTCCACCGTACGCCGCTCGAGGGCCGAAAGCATGACCGCGTTGTCCAGGGTCACCATGTTGATGCCCTCACGCGCGTCGATGCGGGGCGGCCGCCCCTCCCGTATGGCCGCGGCGAAGTCCTCGAGGACTATGCGGTGGTTCCCCGCCATGGGCCCCTCCACGGAGATCTCTTGCTCCTCGAAGGGCAGGGGCTCCCAGGGGGAAGAGGCCTCCTTGAGGTGGACCAGCATGGACCTAGAGTTCTTGGCCCAGAAGAGCCTGCCCTTCTCGCACACCAGGCGCCCGTGCTCCCCCACGAACTCCAGGCGGTTAGTGCCCGGCGCCTCGCCGGTGGAGGTGATGAAGTGCCCCACCATGCCGTTCTCGTACTCCAGGTAGGCGGTGACCTCGTCCTCCACCTCGATGTCGTGGTACTTCCCTATCCCCGCGAAGGCGGTGATGCGCCGCGGCATGCCCACGAACCACTGGAAGAGGTCCAGGTTGTGGGGGCACTGGTTCATGAGCACCCCGCCCCCCTCGCCGGACCAGGTCGCCCGCCAGCCGCCGGAGTCGTAGTAGGCCTGGGTGCGGAACCAGTCGGTGATGATCCAGGAGGTTCGGACTATGCGCCCCAGCTCCCCCGCGTCGATCATGGCCTTGGCGGCCGTCCAGTTCCCCTGGGTCCGCTGCTGGAACATGGCCGTAAAGACCAGCTCCGGGTACTTCTTCTTCGCCTCCTCGTAGGCCCCTATCATGGACCGAGCGTCCCGCACCGTGACCGCGATGGGCTTCTCGGAAAGGACGCTTATGCCCCGCCGGAAGGCCTCCGCCGCGATGACCGGATGGGCGTAGTGGGGCGTGGCGATGACCACCCCGTCGGCTATCCCCGCATCCAGCAGGGCCGCCGCGTCGGCGAAAACCGGCACGCCGTACTTCTCCGCCGCCGCGTCCCGGCGTCCGGCATCTGTGTCGCACACCCCCGCCGGAACGACCCCTTCCATGGCGGCCAGGTCCCGCAGATGCTGATTCCCCATGTTTCCCGCGCCGATGAGCGCGATGCGTAC
>CAYUPG010000321.1:0-2054 GCA_964446515.1 uncultured Treponema sp. | reverse complement strand
CCCGCACCGACTCCCCCGACGCCGACGGGCTGTCGAGGAGTTCGTAGGCTTCAATGGCATATTTCAGGGACATGGGATCTTCCCCTCCTATCTGATGTATTCGACTATTTTCTTTCCCACCACGGGCTCGATTTCCTCCATGAGTTCCATGCACCGCATGCCCTCGCCCAGGATGAGCCGGTCGGCGGGGACGACGAAAAGAATGACGGTCTGCCCTTCCTTTACTTCCGCCGTGGTGACGGGAAGCCCGGACCCGGCGTCAAGGGTCATGATGAGGTCGGGAAAGGTGGCAAGCCGCTCGCCCCTGCTCTCCAGCGTCATGTATTCGTTCCAGAAGGTGGTTTCGAAGTCCCCCACGATGACGGAGCCGCTGTCGAACCCGCCCCTGGTGACGATCTCCTTCCGGGCCACCGCCCCGGTGACGATGTGCTCCCCGCCGAGGAAATTCAGGATGGAGGCGAGGACGACATCCCCGCCCCGGGGCATGGCCTTTCTCATCCGCTCACCCAGGTCCATGGCCTGCCGGAGGGCGCCGCAGGCGCCGTGCGCCCTCGCGTAGGACGCCGCCACCGGGTTCCGGGCCACGGCGACGAGGCCGCCGGATTTGTCCGCCGCCGCCCGGATCATGGAGGACGCGCTGCCGAGCTTCCCCGCCACGTGCAGTTCCAGGTAGAGCCCCTTCTCCCGGTCTCCGCCGGCGGCGGACTGGCGGGAGACGTACCCGGGGTCCCTGTGGAGCCCCATGGAACCCATGACTCCCGTGGGATGGGCCCTGCCGTTGCAGAGGGCGTCCACCACCGGCAGGCCCATGAGGGCAGCGGGAACCCATCCGTTGGTGATGGAGCTTCCGCCGCACTCGTTGGGTATGAACCCTCCCGGCGCCGGGCAGCCGTTTTCTTTCAGTATTTCCACGACCCGGACATAGTCCTTCGGCTCCACCCGCGCTTCGGACGCCGCGGGGGCCCCGACGGCCGATCCGGTGATGAGCACCGTGTCCGGGGGGATGTCGTCGATATCGACCAGGACCACCTCTCCGGCCTCCAGGGCGCCCCTGAGGTTGAGACGTCCCTTCTCCATGCTGCCCCCTCCGCCGCCTCCCAGGACTGCTCCGCCCAGTATGGCGGCTTCTCCCGTTTCTTTCGTTATGGTTCTTTTCACCACCGGCTGTCTCCTCCTCTCATGCCCAGGATGGTCCACGCCGCAGCGGCCTGGGCCCGCACGGGATCGATGACGGGCATGCCGGTTTTTTCCCTGAGGATCCCGGCCGCCCCGATGGTGGACATGCCGGTGCAGGCAAGAACGAGCATCCTCGCTCCCCTTCCGGCAAGAAACTGTCCTGCGGCGACCAAAGCCTGCATGCCTTCGGGCTTCATAAGGTCCAGCGTGGACTCCACCCCTTCGGGCACCGCTTCCGCCGCGAGGTTTTTCCCCAGGATGCGGCTCATGGCCTCCGGCACAACCTTCGTGATGCCCAGGACGCCCACCGGCAGCCCGGTGACCAGGGCGGCCGATGCGGCCGCCCTTCCTGCCCCGATGACGGGAATCCGGAGGAACCGGGAGGCCTCCTCCACCGCCGGGTCGCCTGCACAGCTCACTATGACCGCTTCCATCCCTTCCCGCTCCATTTTCTTCGCGAGGGCGAGCACCTTGGGGACGGCGATCCGCTCCGTCTCCCCGTCGTGAATTCCTTCGGGCTGGTCGGGGATGCAGCGGGAAACCACGTCGAAGCAGGGGAAATACTGCATAACGAGCTCGCCGTGAAGGTTCAGGAGCTTTTCATCCGGCGTGGTCAGCACGCGGATGAGGCCGATCCGTTGTTTTGTCATTACAGGAAGCTCCTTATGAGGGCGTTCACGAACCCGTAAATGCCGTCGCCCGCCACGAGGCCGCCGCCGTAGATCTCAAGCTCCGGCTTGAAGTTCTTTTCAAGGGGAAGCCTGATGAGAAGGGCCACCAGGAGACCGACGCCGTAAATGGGGTTGCGGATGAGCAGCCCCGTGGCGAAGAGGATCCCCAGGGCTTTTTTCGCCCCACCCGCGAACTGCAGTGCCGCG
>CAYUPG010000320.1:0-2121 GCA_964446515.1 uncultured Treponema sp. | reverse complement strand
ATGGCAAGGTAATCAATCCTGGAGAGCTGCGTACCTCGGTGGTGTTGAAGAGCCAGTACCTCGACGTGGTGCCGAACTTGATCCCCCAGCTCATCTCGGAATTCATGGCCTTCGACTGGGCGTACCGGATGTGGTTCTTGACCAGCTCCATCTCGGCCCTCTGGCTGGGAGAATCGCCGGGGAAGAGCCTCTCGGCGGCAAAGTAGGAGATCACCCCCAGGATCAAGAGCACCATGACGACCTCGAAGAGGGTGAATCCGCCCTGGGCGCCGAATCGTCCTTTTCCCGACAGCATCGCTCTACGCATAGCGCTTCCCGTAATTCTGTATGGTCCGGATCAGGAAGAACCCCGTCGGCACCCCGATGAGGGTCGACAGCATGGACAGGGCGGCCGACAGGGGGATGTCGCGCTCGAGGGGAACGGCAATGCCGTTCAGGACCGCAAACCCCAGGTACGCCAGGGCCCCGACGCGGGCCATCCGCAGGGCGAGCTTGCCGTCTTTCAGGAGATAGAGGCCGATGGCGACCATGGAGCCGGCCGTGACGAGGGCAATCGGCGGCTGCCAGCGGACCCATTCGGGCGCTGTCTCCAGGGCCCCCAGGGAATGCAGCCCCACCATCAGGATCCCGCCGAGGACGGCGTAGAAGACGCCCACCAGGATGAAGTAGAAGGAGCACTCCTGGCCGGAAACGGGCGAGCGGAGCGCCTCGAGGGGATGGAAGCTCACCTCGTAGGGCCTCAGGAGCGCCTCGCCGACGGCGCGCCACGGGGACGGCCGCCAGGTGCGGACCCTCGACATGACACGATCGCCCAGGCCTTCGGGCGGCTCGGGGGGAGGCTCCTCGCGCATCATCCGGGCAATCTCGTCGAGTTCCCTCCAGAGGGGATCCCGGTCGGCCCCTCCCGGCAGGGAGAGCCGGCCGCCCAGTTCCTCGACATGCCGTTCGATCATCCGTTCCTTCACCGGGTCCATGGTTCCTTCCGTCGTCCGCCCCCTCGCGCTCAGATTCCCGAACCGCCGCCGTGAAATCCCTCTTCCTGCAACATGACGCGTATCTTCTCGAGCCCCCTGTAGACCTTCATCTTGGCGCCGCCGGGCGAATCCCCCGTCACGAGCGAGAGGTCTTCGAAGCTCATCCCCTCGTAGAACCGCAGGATGAGCGCCTCTCGGACCGCAACGGGCAGCCGCAGCAGGCACTCCTGGAGCCGCCGTCCCCGCTCCCGCCGGATCGCCTCATCGGACGGATCGCCGCTAGGGTCCGGCACCTCCGGCATCCCCGAACCGGCCGTCGCTTCCGGCAGGGCCTTCTCCCTGCGGAGGTGATTGCGGATCACGTTCAGGCTCACCGTGTAGAGCCACGGGAAGAACCGCTCCCCCGTCCGGAAACGCCCCAGGGACTGGAACGCCCGGAGGAAACTCTCCTGCGTCAGGTCGTCGGCATCCCGCAGACTGCCCGTCATGCGGAAGGCCAGGCGGAACACCGGCCCCCTGTACGCCTCGACCAGGGCGGCAAAGGCCTCGCAGTCCCCTCCGAGGACGCGGCCGACGATCACCTTTTCGTCGATCTGATCCATATACAAATCGAACCGGCAAAAAGTCACAATGGTTTATGCATCTTCCGTGACAGAAACGGCCGACCCACGTCCTTATTAGACGATAATCGCCGGAGAGAAAAGCTTTTTATGGCAAACCTTCCCCTTGCTTTTTCGCATGGCTCATTATAGAGATTTTTTAATAGTTTTGGCATATTAGTTGAATAACAAAAACGGTCGGCCGCCGCCTGGCGCCCCTGCCTGGACGGGCGGTCTGCACGCATTCCACGGATGGAACAGAGACCGGTGCCGGAAGAGTCAAACGCCCCCGTCGAAATCAGCATCATCATGCCCGCCTTCCGAGAGGAACAGGGGATCCCGCCCCTGCTCGAACGGGTCGGCGCCGTGATGAACAGCCTGGGCCGCCCCTGGGAGGTCCTCGTCATCGATGACGGCTCCACCGACGCGACCGCTGAGCGGGCGCGGGCGTCGGGGGCCCGGGTCATCTCCCACCCCTACAACATCGGCAACGGAGCAGCCGTCAAGACGGGCATCCGCGAGGCCCGCGGGAGCATCATCGTGATGAT
>CAYUPG010000319.1:0-2123 GCA_964446515.1 uncultured Treponema sp. | reverse complement strand
TCCATGCCGCCCACGGCTACCTCCTCAGCCAGTTTCTCTCGCCCTGGTTCAACCGAAGGGCGGATCCCTACGGGGGCAGCATCGAAAACCGGGCCCGCATCATCCTGGAGATCCTCTCCTCGGTGAGAAGTGCCGTGGGCGGGGAGTACCCCGTCCTGGTGAAAATGAATTCCGAGGATTTCCTCGAGGGCGGCCTCACGCGGGAGGACTCGCAGCAGGCGGCGCTCCTCATCGCCGCGGCGGGCGCCGATGCCATCGAGCTCTCCGGCGGGACCCTGCTGTCGGGCAGGCTGAGCCCCTCTCGCTCAAAGATCGACACCGTCGAGCAGGAAGCCTACTTCCGCGAAGCAGCCAAGGACCTGAAGGCGAAACTGTGCATACCCCTGATCCTCGTGGGCGGCATCCGCTCCTTCGAGGTGGCCGAGGAGCTCGTCCGGGACGGGTTCGCGGATTTTGTTTCCCTGAGCCGCCCCTTCATCCGGGAGCCGGGTCTCGTCAACCGCTGGAAGAGCGGCGACAGGCGGCGGGCCACCTGCGTGTCCGACAACCGCTGCTTCGGGCCGGCCATGCGCGGGACGGGTTTCTTCTGCGTCGTGGACAGAGAAGTAAAAGAAGGAAGAGCGGAAGAGCAGAAGAGCGGAGGAGCGGAAAAAGAGGGAAGCCAGGAAGATTTGAAGCGCGGATAAGAGAGAAAGTTTTGTTTGTCTGCTCTTCCTACCTTCCGCTCTTCTTCACATCCTTCTTGTCGCGGACGCGGTGGTAGCCCAGGGCCTGTCCCGTGGCGACGTGCGTGCCCGAGGCGCTCCGAACGTCAACGGTCCAGAGGCTCAGGGACTTCTTGATGTCGACCGGTTTGGCCTCCGCCGTGATGCGCTCCCCGGGGGCGGCGGCGGCAAGGTAGTTGATCGTGAGCTCCACGAGCAGGACGTCGAACTCCATCGAGTTGGCGGCCACGGCAGCCGCCTGATCGATCATGGACGACAGGATCATCCCGTGGGCGCGGTCATGGGCGTTGAGGAACTCGGGCCGGACCTCGACGGAGAGGCGGGAATAGGCCCGCCGGACCTCCTCGAGGCGAATCCCCAGGAACGAAGCCATGGGGTCCCCGGCCACGATTTCGCGGGCGTAGGTGACGTTTGGATCATCCATAATGAGAGTTCTTTACCAAGACTGTTCAAAAATATCCAGATGCAAGGCACCCGCAGGATAGAAGGTGAGAGGGTAAGAGGGTGAGAAGGTGAGACAGATGGAGCAGTTCAGAGCGGGAATCTGACGACCGGTCCATCCAACGTTTTGCCCACTCCTCCTGTTTGATACGGGATGCGCCCCCGGTCAACAGTCTGGGATTCAGTCCAGTTCGTATTCGAACTTGGCCACGATGTGCAGGGTGGACAGGTTGAAGGTCTCCGGGAAGGGGGCGTAGGGGGCTGCGGCCTGCACAACGGCAAGAGCCCCCCGATCGAGGGCCTCGAAGCCGGAGGATGCCACGATCCCCGTTGCGGCCAGGGAGCCGTCGTTGAGGATGGAGAACCGGATGACGGCCGTCCCCGTCTCGCTGCGCGAGTAAGCATCCTGGGGATAGGACCACAGGGATTCGATCCGCCGGCTCAGCTCCCGGAGATAGGCGCGGTACTTTCCGGAGGGGTTTGCCAGGTCCACCGTTTCCTCGGGGCCCGAGGCCTCTTCCTTCCGGGGCTTGTCGAGGGAGACGTCTTTCTTGCCCTCCTCCTTCTTCGGCGGGTCGGTCACCTTCTGGGGCAGATCGGTCATGTGGACGGTGAAGGTCTCCGCGGGCATGGGCTGGCTGCCGGAGACGAGAATCCCCACGGCCGACAGGAAGGCCAGGTGGAAGGCGCAGGAGGCCAGGACGAACCGGGTCAGGATTTTTTTCGAAATCATGTGACCCCTCTTGGAATCTTGAACATCTATAGTCAACAGGCAGCAATAAAGCAAGTTTGTTGCCAGCCGGGGGTCAGGCATGGAAATGGCTGCAGGCCGGGATGAGACGTTCATGAGACTGGCCCTCGCCGAGGCGCGGAAGGCCCTGGCGGCGGGCGAGATCCCCGTCGGCGCCGTCGTCGTCCGGGGCGGGGAGGTCATCGCCTCGGCCCACAACGCGCCCG
>CAYUPG010000318.1:0-2129 GCA_964446515.1 uncultured Treponema sp. | reverse complement strand
TCCTCCAGGGGGATTCCCGCCGAAACGGCGGTCCGGACGGCCCGGTCCATGGTGCAGACACTCCCGGCGAAGCCGCTCCGGTCGGGAAGGCGGGCCACGCCCCCTTCCACCAGGACTTCACGGCCGTTCTTCAGGCTGCCGAGGACGGACGGCCCCTCGGGCATGCCGGCGCCCCGTATGGCGTCGGTGACCAGGACCATCCGTTCCGGCCCCTTGACCTTGTGGATGAGCCGGAGCAGGCTCAGGGGGAGGTGGTGGCCGTCGGCGATGGCCTCCACGGTGACGGCGTCGAAGAGGTACCCCGCCTCCACCATGCCGGGGATGCGGCAGCTGTTCTCCCTCCGCACGGTGCTCATGGCGGAGTAGAAGTGGACCATGTGGCGGAAGCCGCTGTCCACCGCCGTCCGTACCTGTTCGAGGTCCGCGGCGGAATGGCCCATGGCGGGGAGGACCCCCCGGGCCGCCAGCCATGAGGCGCATTCGCAGGCGCCGTCCAGTTCCGGAGCCATGGTGACCACGGCGATCCTGTCCGACCTGGCGAGCAGCTTTTCGCACTCCTCCGCGGAGGGGGTGCGGAGGTATTTGGGGTCCTGGGCGCCGGCCTGGGCAGGGGCGAGCCATGGCCCCTCAACGTGGACGCCGCCGATGCGGGCGCCTGCGGAGGCCCCCGCCGCTTTCCGGGCCCTGTCCGCCGTCTCCAGGGCGGCGAAGAAGGCGTCCATGTCCTCGTCTGCGGCCGTGAGGGCCGTGGGATAGAGGGTGGTGGTGCCGTGGCGGGCGTGGACCCGGCAGGCGGTGAGGAAGACGTCGGCCGTTCCGTCCATGAAGTCCGCCCCTCCGCCTCCGTGGACGTGCATGTCGATGAAGCCGGGAACGAGCAGGTCCCCCTGCAGGTCGACGACTACATCGCCCTCTTCGGGGGCGATGTCCGGAGCGAGAGCGGAGATCACGGCGCCGCTGACGGCGGCGTCCATCCTGCGCAAGCCCGTGGGCAGCAGCACCGTGCCGCCGGTGAACAGGAGGCGGTTCATCTTCGTGTTCCTTCCTTTCCCCTCACCGGAAGCGGTCCGGCAGGTACTCCCCGGCGAGGGAGGCGGATTCCCGGTCGAGGTAGAGGGTCACGTCCGGGTGGGTCTTGAGGATGGACGCCGGAACTGCCGGGTCCACCGGGCTTTCCAGGGTTTTCCGCACCGCCTCGGCCTTCACCCTGAAGGGAACGGAGGCGAGGATGGTGCGGCACGCGAGTATCTGGCGGACCGAGGCCGTTATGGCCTGCTCCGGCACGTCGTCGAATGTCGGGAACCACCCCTCCCCCACCTGCTGCCGTCTGCAGGCATCGTCAAGGGTGACCAGCAGAAAGGGCTCTTCCGTCTCAAAATCGGCGGGGGGGTCGTTGAAGGCGATGTGGCCGTTCTCCCCGATACCGATGAAGGCCACGTCCACGGGGGCTTTGGATATTTCCTCCGACAGGGCCTTCATGTTCTTTTCCGCGCCGCCCTCCCAGTTGACGAAATGGACCTTCCCGGGGTTCACCTTCGAGACGAACCGCTCCTGAAGGTACCGGCGGAAGCTTGCCCCATGGCTTTCGGGCAGGCCCACGTACTCGTCCAGGTGGAACATTTCCACCTTTGACCAGTCCACGGGGTGGGAGACAAGCTCCCGGAGGGTGCCGAACTGGGACGCTCCCGTGGAGAGCATCAGCCGGGCCCGGCCCTTTTCCTCCACGGTTTTCCGGAGCAGTTCGGCGCCACGCTTCGCCGCGGCGGCGGCGAGTTCGTCGGGCGTGTCGAAGACAAGAATGTTCATGGTCTCGCCCGACGGCGCTAGAGCTTTACCCTCTCGCCCTTTTCGGCGGAGAGGTAGCCCGCATAGGTGATCTTTATGGTTTCATAGGCGAGGTCGAGCCCGGAGAGGGGCTGCCTGCCCGTGGCCACGCACTCCATGAAGTCCTGGGCCTCCTGGAGGTACCCCCGGGCGGATTCTTCGTCCAGCAGGACGTACTGCCAGCCCGCGGTGGTCTCCACCTTTTCGGTGAGATAGACGTCCTTCAGCACGGAGGCGTCGGCGGCGTAGGTCATCATGCCGTTGTTGGGGGCGATGTTGCAGACCAGGGTTCCCGTGTTGGTGTT
>CAYUPG010000317.1:0-2166 GCA_964446515.1 uncultured Treponema sp. | reverse complement strand
GGATCCGCACGGCGGCGAAAAAAGGATGAGGACTATGATAGCGAAATCAACGCAGCTCAAGAACCTATTGCGCTCCGACAAGCTGGAGTTCATCATGGAAGCCCACAACGGGCTCTCCGCCAAGATAGTCGAGGAGGCGGGCTTCAAGGGCATCTGGGGCTCCGGGCTCTCCATCTCCGCGGCCCTGGGGGTGCGGGACAACAACGAGGCCTCCTGGACCCAGGTGCTGGACGTGGTGGAGTTCATGAGCGACGCTACCAGCATCCCCATCCTGCTGGACGGGGACACGGGGTACGGAAACTTCAACAACGCCCGCCGCCTGGTCAAGAAGCTGGAGCAGCGGCGCATCGCCGGGGTCTGCGTGGAGGACAAGCTCTTCCCCAAGACCAACTCCTTCATCTCGGGGGAGGCCCAGCCCCTGGCGGACATCGACGAGTTCTGCGGCAAGCTCAAGGCAATGAAGGACACCCAGGAGGACGGGGACTTCGTAGTGGTCGCCCGGGTGGAGGCCTTCATTGCAGGCTGGGGCCTGGACGAGGCGCTCCGCCGGGCGGAAGCCTATAGGCAGTCCGGGGCGGACGCGGTGCTCATCCACTCCAAGCGGGCCGACTTCAAGGAGATCGACGCCTTCATGAAGGAGTGGGCGGGCCGCCTGCCGGTGGTCATCGTTCCCACCAAGTACTACTCCACCCCCACCGACGCCTTCCGCGCATCCGGGGTGAGCCTGGCAATCTGGGCCAACCACAACCTGCGCTGCGCCATCAGCGCCATGCAGGCCACCAGCAAGGCCATCTTCGAGACCGAGACCCTCATGGGCATCGAGGACCGGGTGGCCACGGTGTCCGAGGTCTTCCGCCTCCAGGGTGCCGACGAGCTCGAGGCGGCGGAGGACAAGTACCTGCCCACCGCCGGCAAGGTGGTGAACGCGGTCATCCTGGCCGCCGCCCGGGGCGAGAAGCTCGGGGAGCTGACCGCCGACGCCCCCAAGGCCATGCTCAAGGTCCACGGGAAGAGCATCCTTTCCCTCATGATAGAGAAGTTCAACCGGGTGGGCATCAAGGACATCTCCGTGGTCCGGGGCTACGCCAAGGACAGGATCAACCTGCCCAACATCAAGACCGTGGACAACGACCGGCACGCCGAAACCTCGGAGGTCTATTCCCTCTACCTCGCCCGGGAGCGCATCGCGGACAACACGGTCGTCTCCTTCGGGGACATAGTCTTCAAGAGCTGGATGCTCAACGACCTGCTGAACGACGACGCGCCGGTGACCATCGTGGCGGACGCGGAGGCCCAGCGGGACGGCTCCTGGCGGGACTACGTTTCCTGCGACCGGCCCTACTCCCGCGCCCTCTTCAACGCGCCGGTGGCCCTGAAGGCCATGGACCACGCCCTGGCGGAAGGAAAGACCAACGGCGAGTTCATAGGCCTGTTCAAGGTGAACGCCGCGGGGGCCGCCGCCCTGAAGGCCCTTCTGGAGGAGACCGCCTCGGAGGGCAAGATTGAAAAGATGCGCATAGACGAGCTCTTCACCCGCCTGGCGGCCCGCATTCCCGTATCGGTCAAGTACGTGGTCGGCTCCTGGGTGGACGTGAACGTGATAGTGGATCTTCAGAAGGCGGGGGACCTGTAATGCTGGAAACCGCGGATTTCGGTAAAAACCTGAAGGACAGGGGCTTCGACTTCTACTCGGGCGTACCCTGCTCCTTCCTCAAGGACCTGATCAACTACGCCGTGAACGAGTGCGAATACGTCATGGCCGCCAACGAGGGCGACGCCGTGGCGATCTGCGCGGGAGCCCAGACCGCGGGCCGCAAGACCGTGGTGCTCATGCAGAACTCGGGGCTCGGCAACGCCGTCTCTCCCCTCACCTCCCTCAACGCCATCTTCCGCATCCCCGTGCTGGGCTTCGTGAGCCTGCGGGGCGAGAGCGGCCTGGCGGACGAGCCGCAGCACGAGCTCATGGGGGTCATCACGGACACCCTGCTGACCGCCATGAAGGTGGACTGGGCCGTGCTCTCCGACGACGGAGCGCGGGCCGCCGCCCAGCTGGAGGAGGCTGAGGCGGTCCTCGCCCAGGGCAGGCCCTTCTTCTTCATCGTGAAGAAGGGGACCTTCTCCAAGGTGTCCCTGCGGCCCGAGAAGAAGCTTCCGGCGAACGAGACC
>CAYUPG010000316.1:0-2224 GCA_964446515.1 uncultured Treponema sp. | reverse complement strand
GGAGGCTCATGAGGCTGGAGATGATCTGGAAATTGTTCTTGACCCGGTGGTGTATCTCCTTGAGAAGAACCTCCTTTTCCCGGAGGGATGCGGCGATGGCCTCGGCGGCCTCACGCTGTTCCTTGTCCCTGCGGTACAGGTCTTCGGAGGAATCGGCGAGTGTCCTGCGCAGCAGGTCCAGCTCGTCCTCCCCGTCGGCGGCAGGACGCAGGCGTTCCCCCTCCTGGTCCCCCAGGGCCGCCGCCTGGTCCAGCAGGAGGGCGAAGCGCCGCCCTATGCTCCTGTCGTAGAGGGCCATGGCCAGCATGACCGACAGCGCTACGGCGAGGCCGCCGATGGCGAGTATCTGGTAGGGGGAGGAGCTTCCCCGGCGGCTCGCCGCGGAGAGGGGGACCGATATGGCAACCCTGAAGGAAGGATCGTTGTGGGTTCCGACGGGAATGTCCATGGCTAGGACGAGCTTGCCCTCCTCCTTGCTTCGGCCGCCGGCGATTAGGGGCCAGAGGGTCTCGTCCCGGAATCCCCCGACAGGATACCGCGGGTCCTCCGGATAGCGGGCGAGGCGTACGCCGAGCCTGTCCGTCAATTCGACGACGGCGTCGTCGGGCAGCGGAATGGACGACAGGGTTTCCCGGATGTGGGAAACCGTAAGCGCGGCGACCAGGAGGTAGCGCGCGTCCCCCTCGTCGTTGAGGATGGGCAGGGCCAGCGGGATGATGGGCAGGCCGGTGGAGCGGCTGATCAGATAGGGACCCACGGTGAAGGCGCGCCGGCTGAGGGCCTCCTGCACGTACTCCCGGTCGGCTATACCGTAGGTATCGACGGAGAGGGAAGAGGCCACGACCCGTCCGTCATTGTCCGTCGCCAGGATGGTGGCGAACTGCCGGTTTTCCCGGTACAGGCGCTTGAGGAAGGCCTCCGTCCGAGTCATATCCCCGGCGAGGACCGAGTTGGTGACCGCCAGGGTCCTGAGCATCTGCTCGGCGTTCTTGATGAGGGCCTGCTGCTGGTGTACTAGGTGCTCTGCGGCCCTGAGAACTTCCCCCTCCATTTGGGATGAGGCCAGTCTCGCCACCTGGGTGCCGATCAGGAGGGCGACCGCGAGTCCGGGGGCGGTGGCCGCCGCCACGATGGTGATCAATTTTCCGCGGATGGAGCGGGACTTGCGGGTTCTTCTCCGGCGCGCTTCGGTTCCCAGGCTTGCGGACGTAGTGGGCCTCCACTGTTTAGTGATGCGCAAGTATAGATCGAATATGAGGAATCGGCAAGAATTCCGAATCCGGGCCCTCGTCTTTACATCCGGGCCCTTCTCGGGTAACGTAGGGCCATTGGGAGCATTCATGGATATTCAGAGCACGGTAAAGAATTTGCATCCCCTGGAGGTCCGGGTCATACGGCACTACGGCCGGTCCGACGAGTTGACCATAGAGCGGGTCGAGTCCGACCTGGGCTTCAAGGGCGGGAACGGGAACCAGGCCCTATCCTGGCTCGCAGGCAAGGGCGTGGTGCTTGAGCTGCGCCGGGACCTGCGGATCTACTACGAATTGACCGACCTGGGGCGGCAGTGGAATACGGCCGGAACCCCGGAAGAGCGGATGCTCCGCCTGATCAAGGAAAAGCAGGGGCTCTCCATGCCCGAGATCGCCCAGGCCCTGGGCATCGAGAATAAGGACGTGGGAAGCGCCTTCGGCGCCCTGTCCAAGCTGGGCGTCCTGGCCATGGACGGAGCCAAGCGGGTGGCCCTGGCAGCCGCGGCGGAGCTCCTGGAGAACGGCCTGCCCGCTTCCGGCGAGGCTGCGGCCAAGATGACGGTGCTGCGCGGCCTCTTGGAAAAGGCCGCCGCGGCCGTCGGCGGACTCTTGGCGGACGCGGACCTCTCCGACGCCGAGCGCCTGGCCATGGCCGGGGTCGCCAAGAAGCGGGGCGCCTCGGACGCGGCCTTCCGCATCGTGGAGCGGGAGACCGTGGTCTACGGCTTCACCGCCGACCGGGACGAGCTCGCCGCGGCTCTGGAGGCCGCGGGCATCACGGGGGACGAGATCGGTACCCTGACTCCCGAGCTCTTGGCCTCCGGGGCGTGGAAAGGCGCGGCCTTCCGCTCCTACAACGTCAAGGTGCCGCCCACCCGGCTCTTGGTGGGCCGGTCCAATCCCTACGCCAAGTTCCTGGAGGACGTGAAGGACAAGCTCGTGCTCACCAGGAGCCGCGTCGACGCCGTGCGCCG
>CAYUPG010000315.1:0-2240 GCA_964446515.1 uncultured Treponema sp. | reverse complement strand
GGTCGTCCAGGGCCCAGGCGGCGATGTGGGCGAAGCCCCGCTCCAGCCGGGGCACGCTCCGGCTCGTGTAGGAGGTCTGGCCTTCCGGGGCCAGGGCCAGGGGGTGCTCCCCGTCGACCATGAGCCTCCTGATGCGCGCGATGGAGGGGGTGTCGAGCTTGGTGTGGTGGACGGGCACCGCGCCGACGCGGGGCAGCAGGGCCCGTATGAGGGGGCCGCCCCAGAGGGGCACCTCGTAGCCGTGCACGAAGTGGGCGTGGCCGGAGCCGTCCAGGGGAGTCCCCGCGGCCCGGGCGAAGCGGGGCAGGACGCGCTGCAGGGTGTGGGCCATGACCTGGGGCTCGTCGCCGTAGGAGTGGCGGAAGGCGACGATGAGCCGCTTCTTTCCCCCGTGGAAATCCTGGTAGGCGCGCACCGCGTCCTCTCCGCCGAGCAGGTCCACCCGCCGTATGCCCAAGCCCAGGCGCAGGAAGTGGGGCGAGAGGGCGGATGCGAGGCCGAGCACCGTGGGAGACACCCGGGGTTCCCGGAGGACGACGGCCCTGCGGGCCTTGGCGATGGGTCTAGGCATGGGGCCGAAATGTGCCATTCCCCCAGTCTAAGGCGGGACCTTCCCCGCCGCAAGGGGCAGCGGACCCGGCCTGCGCCTCAGTAGGCCATGGGGAGCTCTTCGTCCTCTTCAGCCGCTTCCGCTTCGAAGGGCATCACCCGCCCTCCCAGGAGTTCTATCCTGGCGAAGACCTGGTCCAAGTTGTCGGACTTGAGGGTGTACCGGGAGTAGCCGCCGTCGATGCTGTCCTTGAACAGGGCTTCCTTCTGAATGTAGGGCCGGCTTGTCCCCTCGGCGGCCCAGTGCACCAGGCTCATGGCGCAGCGGTCCAGCTCAAGGGCGGTCACCCCGTGCTTCCCAGTGGCGCAGCCGGAATTGAACAGGCAGGGTATCAGGAGGGGGCCGGCGCCGTAGAGGCTGCGGGAATGGTCCCGACGCAGGTCCTTCTTGGGGATGCGTTCCAGCTCCCGCCGGTAGATGTCCACCAGCTCGGCGATGCGGCGGCGCTGGTCCGCCCCCGAGACGGCGTACTCCCGGAGCAGCTCCTCCAAGGACCAGCGGAGGCTGTCGTACTTGGAGAGGGATTCGAAGAGAGGACGATGGGTGTGGCCGGTCACGGCGATGATGCCCAGCTCCCGGGCGGCGCGGTAGATGCGCCGTTCCGCGGCGAAGCGGCGCTTCGAATCCCCGGAAATGCCGGTGTTCCGTATCCGCAGGGGTTTAGCCAGGTAGCGCACCAGGAATTCCGACAGATAGTCGTACTTGATGAAGAACTTGGATGCCTGGTGGCCGTGGAAGAGGAAGAGGCTTCGGTTCCCGTGCCTGAGCGTAAGTCCGTGGTGGACCGGGTAGGGATAGTCCTTCTCCACCAGGAGGCCCAGGTCGTGGTTGCCGACGATCTTCCGGAGCCGACCCGCCTGGGCGAAGGCGGAAAGAATGGCGAAGAAGCGGGGCCAGGCCCGGCGTATCTCCCTGAGGGAGAACTTGTTCAAGTCCTCTATGTCCCCGTTCAGGATGAGGGTGTACCCGTTCTCCAGGTACCACTTCTCCAGGGCCGTCTCAAGCAGGGCCCGGTTGGGCTCGAGGTCGTCCTTGGTGCCTCCGTCCCCCAAATGGAGATCGCTGAGCACGACGTAGCGTCCCGCGGGGTCCAGGTCCTCCGTAGGGCAGGCTTCCATCAGCTTCCTCAGGGATTCCAAAAAGGCCGCGAATTTCATGCCGGGAGCATATGCCCCCGCCGTTGGAAGTCCGTGAGCGTTTCGTTAGAAAGCGATGAGTCCGGATAATTTGCGTTCCCGGGAGCCTGCGCTTAGAATTGGAAAATGATATGCCTGCGCCGCGCCTTTCTTGTGCTGCTTCTTCCGCTTGTTTCGGCTATCCTCGGCGCCCGGGAGCAGGTGCTGGTGCTTCACTCCTACCACCAGGGCTATGCCTGGACCGACTCCATAAACCGCGGTCTGGAGGAAGCCCTTGGGGGCGGGTTGGATGTGGACTACTACTACATGGATGCCCAGCGCACTACGCCGGATCGGGCGAGGGCCGCCGCGGCGGCGGGCCTGGCTCAGAAGTACGGCGGGAATCCGCCTTCCTATGTGGCGGCGGTGGACGACGATGCCCTGCACTTCCTCCTTTCCGAGGGCGGCCGGCTCTTTCCGGGCGTGCGCCTCGCATACTGCGGAATCAACGATCA
>CAYUPG010000314.1:0-2261 GCA_964446515.1 uncultured Treponema sp. | reverse complement strand
TTCGAGACCGAGGAGGGCCGATCCGTTCCGGGATCACAGGAGCTCCTTACCCGCGTGCGGGTGCCCCTGGAGCAGTGGGATTACACGATCTACCGGAAGATCGGGCACCCCCACCGGCGTGAAGGGGACGGAGCGGCTGCGGTCTTCATAGCCCGGGCGCAGAAGGATATACTCAGCGAGGTCCGCCTGGTGTTCTCAGGTTCCACCCTGATCAGGGAGCGGACCATAGAGGCGAGCCTGGCGGGCAAGACCCTGCCCCTGGCCAGGCGGGAGGCGCAGGTCTTCCTGGACCGCTGGAGGACCCTGTTCTCCGAAGCCCCCTACCCCGAGGGCCTGCTCAGGGCGACCCTGCTCAACTTCATCGAATCCGCCGTCATGGGCCTGGCGGATTGAAGCTCCCGGAGTTCCGTGCTATGTTGTTCAATAATTGAACAACATGGAAAACGAACACGTGGATACCGAATTGGTCATCCTGGAAAACATCTACGACGCCGCATCCCATCCCGCGGGCCTCCGCCAGCGGGACCTGGCGAGCATTGCAGGCGCCTCCCTGGGCATGACCAACGTCATACTCAAGCGTCTTGCCAAGAAGGGACTCATCACGGTCCGCAGGATGAACAGCAGGAACATACAGTACGCCGTCACCCCCGAC
The DNA here is from genome assembly GCA_964446515.1 of uncultured Treponema sp. GTDB lineage: Bacteria > Spirochaetota > Spirochaetia > Treponematales > Breznakiellaceae > CAYUPG01. Next base: position 1,609 of record CAYUPG010000314.1, on the reverse strand, counting down.
GGTGTGAACGAGATAGCCCGCCGGAGCTACCGCTACTTCAAGCGCACCATACGCAACGTGGTGTTCTACCGCGACCGCCTGGATACCGCCGTGGCCGCCGCAAAGCGGAGGGGCTGCTCCGCGGTCCTATTGATCGGAGTGAGCGACTTGGAATTCATCGTGGAGCATTCCTGCGCCCGCCACGGTCTGAGCTTCCTCAAGGTGGTGGACGGCGGCACCGCCGCCTCGGTGCTGGCTTCCGGGGTGTTTCCCGTGTACGCGGAGAACATCCCCGCGGCCTCCGGCGGCGACGGCTCCCAGGGGCTCTACCTTTCCCGCATCCTGACCGGCGCGGGACAGGAGGCGTGATGGGCGAAAGGATATTCGATTTCCGATTCGGGTCTTTCCCGAGCCGGGTGGTCGTCTCTTCCGGCCTGCCCGGTCTTTCGGAGCTGACCGAGGGCTGCGCTGCCGCGCTTATGGTCTGCGACGAAAATACGGAGCCCTATGTCCTGCGCATTCCCGACGCCTCCGGCCTGCCCCGCTGCGTGCTCCCTCCGGGGGAGGACCACAAGGGCTGGCCTGCGGCGGAGCGCATACTGAGTGCCGCCGCCGCCGCGGGGCTCGGGCGGGACGGGCTCCTGGTCGGGGTCGGCGGCGGGGTCGTCACGGACCTTACGGCCTTCGCGGCGGCCGTCTACATGCGGGGCGTGCGCCTGCGCCTGGTTTCCACCACCCTTTTGGGCATGGCGGACGCCGCCCTGGGCGGAAAGGCGGGGTTCGACCTCCTGGGAATAAAGAACCTGGTAGGGGCCTTCCACGCGGCGGATAGGGTCTACATGCCCGCAGAGGTCCTCGCAGGCCTCCCCGAACGGGAGTGGAAGTCCGGCATGGCGGAGGTCATCAAGACCGCCGTCATCGGGGACGAGGGGCTGCTCGAACTTCTCGCCGCGGAGCGGAATGCCCTGATGAGACCGGACCGGGCGGACGCGGACCTCGCCATGGAGCTCGTGTCCCGCTGCGCGGCGGTCAAGGGCCGGATCGTCGCTTCGGATCCCCGCGAGGAGGGCACCGAACGCGCCCTCCTGAACCTGGGGCACACCTTCGGCCACGCCCTTGAGGCCGCCGCGGGACTCGGCCGCCTGACCCACGGAGAGGCCGTCGCCTGGGGCATGGCCTGCGCCTGCCGTCTCGGCGCGGCCCTGGGAATCACGGACGAGGACCGGGGCCGGAGCATCCTAGAGCTCCTGGATGCCTACGGCTACGAGACCGCCGCGCCCCATCCCGCGGCTCCCTCGGCGGAGGCCCTCATGGCCGCCATGGGTTCGGACAAGAAGAAGAAAGCGGGCGCCCTGCGCTTCGTGGTTCCCACCCGAGAGGGGGCCCGCCTGGTAAGCCTCGGCGCCGACGGCGCAGGCCTCATACTCTCGATCCTAAAAGGAGAGCATAACGAGTGAAAAGCTTCCGTTTCCTATCCGCGGCGATCTTAGCGTTTTTCCTTTCGACGGCCCTGTGGGCCCAGGACGCCGTATACTACATCAGGAGCATCGAGTACCGCATCGACGGCACTACCCGCGTCTTCGCTCTGCGGAACGCCGGAGAATTCGAGGAGGGCGTGGAGCTCACGGGC
>CAYUPG010000313.1:0-2266 GCA_964446515.1 uncultured Treponema sp. | reverse complement strand
GCGTCTATGGAAAGAACCACGCACTGGCTGCCGTAGGCCCGGGCCATTTCGGAAAGGAGCTGCGGGTTCCGCAGGGCGGAGGTGCAGACGGAAACCTTGTCCGCCCCGGCGTTCATGGCTTCCCGCATGTCCTCCACGGTCCTGATGCCCCCCCCCACGCAGAGGGGGATGAAGACTTCCTTGGCCACCCGGCGGACCACCTCCATGAGGGTGGCCCGGCTCTTGTAGGAGGCGCCGATGTCCAGGAAGGTCAGCTCGTCCGCCCCCTGCTCGTTGTAGCGCCGGGCCAGCTCCACCGGATCCCCGGCGTCCTGGATGCCCACGAACTTGACTCCCTTTACCACCCGGCCGTCGTCCACGTCCAGGCAGGGTATGATGCGCTTAGCGAGCACGGCTGCCTCCCGCCCAGTTCCGCAGGAGCTCGAGCCCCGCCGCACCGGACTTTTCCGGGTGGAACTGGACCGCCGCCAGGGCGCCCCGCTCCACCGCCGAACAGTAGCGGAGGTAGTACTCCGCCTCCGCGGCCACGTCCGCGTCCCTGTCGGGGGCGACGTAGTACGAGTGTATGTAATAGAAGAAGGACGCATCGCTCAGGCCCGCGAAGAGGCGGGAGCCGGGACGGGCGGCCGTGCGGTTCCAGCCTATCTGGGGAACCTTGCGGCCGGGGAAGCGTTTCACCGTGCCTTCCACCTCGGCGAGGCCCCGCACCTCCCGCCCGTTCTCGGGCGGCGCCTCCTCGCTGGAGGCGAAGAGGAGCTGCAGGCCTATGCAGATGCCCAGGAAGGGCTTGTCCGCGGCGATCCAGAGCTTGAGGGCCTCCGCATAGCCGGAGGCCTCCAGGGAAGCCATGGCGGTGGCGAAGTGCCCGTCCCCGGGAAAGATGATCCGCTCGTAGGGGCTGCCGGCGGGGACCAGCTCCTCCGGGCCCCGTACGAAGCGCCCCGCAAGGCCCAGGCGCTCCAGGGCGTTCATCACGGAGCCCAGGTTTCCGGCGCCGTAGTCCACCACTCCGATCACGCGAGGACCCCCTTGGCGCTGGGTATGGAGGCGGAGGCGCGGACGTCGATCTCGCAGGCCTCCCGGAGCGACCGGGCGGCGGCCTTGAAGAGGGCCTCGATCTTGTGGTGGTCGCTGCGGCCCCGGAGCACATCCAGGTGGAGGGCGCAGGCCGCGGAGGTCGCGAAGCCCAGCCAGAAGTCCTGGACCGTGTCGGTCTGGAAGGAGGCCCCCGTGGACACCAGGGGCAGGCCCGAGAGCCCCGCCTCGAAGACCAGGAAGGGCCTGCCGCAGAGGTCCACGGCGCAGCGGGCCAGGGTCTCGTCCATGGGGAAGAGGCAGGAGCCCACGCGGCGTATGCCCCGCTTATCGGAGAGGGCCTCGGCGAAGCAGCGGCCCAGCACTATGCCCGCATCCTCCACCAGGTGGTGCTGGTCCACCTCCAGGTCCCCCCTGGCCCGCACGGACAGGTCGAAGAGGCCGTGCACCGCGAAGGTCTTGAGCATGTGGGTCAGAAAGCCCACGGGGCAATCGATGTCCGCCTTGCCCGTTCCGTCCAAATCCAGGCGGATGCTTATATCCGTCTCCGCGGTAGTCCTCGTCAGCTCGGCGCTCCGTCCCATGGCGTCCTCCTTCTTAGGGTACCACTTTGCGCAGATCGTATTCCACGATATCCGTAGCCCCGAGCTTCTTGAGCTTGGGAATGAGGATCGGCACCTCGCTCTTCTTGACCGCGATCTTTACGGCGTAGCCCTCGTCCCCGTAGAGGGGGGCGACCGTGGGGCTCCGCATGGCGGGGAGGCCCCCCACCAGCTCGCCGAAGCGGGCCTTGGCCACGTTCATCTCCAGCATCACCTTGTCCCGCCCGTCCAGGACGGCCCGGAAGAGCATGGCCAGCTCCTCTATCCGCCCCCGCTTCTCCGCATCGGCCATGGCGGCCTTGGAGGCCACGAAGCGGGTGGAGGACTCCAGGATGGTGGCCACGATGCGCAGGCCGTTGTCCTTGAGGGTCTGCCCCGTGGAGGTGTTGTCGATGATCATGTCCGCGTCGTCCGGCGGGAAGACCTCCGTGGCGCCGTAGGTGCGGACGATGCGGTAGTCGTAGCCGGACTTCTTCAGCCAGGCCTCCGCAAGGCCCACGTACTCCGTGGCCACCACCAGCTTCTTGCCCCGCAGGGCCGCCTCGTCCAGCTCCGCCGGCACCGCAGCCACGATGCGGACCTTGTCGAAGCCCAGGTCCATGATCTCTTCGACCTCGGCCCCCGTCTCC
>CAYUPG010000312.1:0-2280 GCA_964446515.1 uncultured Treponema sp. | reverse complement strand
TCCACGTCAAGAAGATCCCCGAGGAGCAGATGCGCACCCGGCACGCCAATCTGGAATAGTTCCATCCCATCCGCGGCAGAAGGGCCGAATCTCGGGCCGTTTCGGCCCTTCTGCCGCGGATTGCTTGACGAAAAGTGACACCCGTTTGCCGCCCCGTTCAACCATCAAATTTCGCAGAACCGCCGCTTCCGCAAGTCACAGGCCGCTGCGACATTCATGCAAGATTCTGCCCGATCGCGGCATCATCGACACCAGGCGTCGGCTGCCACCCGCAGCAAATCAGGTTCAAGCCCGGTGCCGCCTCGACCCTGACCGGACCCGACCAAGTCTGTACTCCAGAAGGCGAGTCGCCGTTCGGCGGCAACCTCCAGGCAATACTCAGCGGCGTCTCCCTCGAAGGTTGCGCGCCCAACCGCGATACCGCCCCCCGGCTAACTCACAGCGCCCGGCGCGTCCAGGGTGCGCCACGCTTGTGCCGGCAAGCGGCTTGCCGCCTGTGCCCAACGCATTTCCTCCTATCTTTCCGGCGGTTCCTCCCGGGTCGTCGTACTCTCCGCCGACGCTGACCGTAGCGACACGATGACCCAGAAAAAGCTTCTGCGGTAGGAGTTCTCCTCCGGACGTTGACTTCAATAGTTAATGCGGAAGGTGTTGAAGTGCGATGCCGGGTTGCGCTACCGTTATCCCGAAAGCCTACTCGCAGTCCTCTACTGCGCCCCCTCCCGTGCACGCGATGGCCGGGCAGGGGAACGCCCGCAGAGCGCGGCCGTCTTTCATCCGGAAACTCCATGTTCCGTAGCCTTCGAGCGCATCTGCGGAACACGGCATCCCGCCGCCACGATTTTGTTGAGCTCGAGAGCGCCGTTCCCGGCGCCTAGCTTTCGTGTCAGAGCCCCCCTCTGCGACTCTTTCGTTAGAGAGGGCATCCTGATGCGCCCCGGGCGGAGTGTTCTGCCCAGTACGTGAGGGTCCGTCTTGATGGCCGATAAATCGTTCGCATCGCCCCATTGCACCGCACTTGCCTACGGGATTTCCGATTCGGCTCTCCAAGTGCGCGCGCTCGAACGCTTAGCGTTGCAATATGCGCATCCGCTTGGGAGTCCAGCTGCCGACGCGTGAAGCCTATCGGATTCCGCCGCGAACATGATGTCTTCTTCGCAATTGCGAACCCAGGTGCTTTTCCTCGGTATCCGACGACGGTACCGAGCACGTCAAGGCACGAATCAATCGATGCAGGAGGCCGCACAGCTCAATTCGGCGAAAATATGAACTCCATATACCTTAAGAGAGTTCATGTTCTTGATGGGATGCATGAAGGCCAAATACGATATCATACGTAGTGGTAAAATAAAGGACATAGTAACGCCAATGTTCTATACTTCAAAAAAGTATGATTTTTCACATTATTATATATCAAAGAACGCATGCACTTTCATGAAGGGTATTTTATATAGTGAAAGATTTCACTTAATGCCCACTAAGGAATCGCCAAAAGAAGTCATTCATTGGAGTATGGCTGATGTGCATGGAAAGGAGTATATTTTTCCTTGCAGCGCCGACGTCAGACCCGATGGAAAAATCAAGTTTATGGTTTACAGGGACCCCATCAAACGATTTGTTTCGGCATATAAAGAGCTGAAGTATGAATTTGAGACAGGGGCGAGTAATCATTATATTTTCCGGGCCCGCAGGTGGTCCGGCTTGTCCAGTTTTACTTTTGATGTGGCTTTACGCTTTGCACGCGCGGAGCATTTTTATGCATACCCATACATTGAACAGCATATCGCTAGGCAGGCTCTCTACTACAACTTCTACAAGAGGTTCGGTGTTGATTATATAGTAGACATATCAAATCTCAATAAATTCTTGGAAGATCATTTTGGAATATGTGGATTCGAAAAGCTAAATAGCAGCAAAGAAAAATTACAGCTTACGCCTACCCAGACAGCAAAGATACGAGATATATATAAAGAGGATTTCGAATTCTTGAAAACTTTTCACGGGGACAAAACTTATCTGTAATTGGTTTTTCACGGCAAGTGACTGTGCCGGGAAGTCCACATAACAATCCTGTTAAAGGTCCGATCGCTCAGCGATCCAACGCCGGGCGTGGCTACACTACCACATCCGGTAACGGCGGAGCCCTCCCGCTGCCATACCAAGCCTCGTCGGTCTGAGGCGGAGCCTCGCTAGCCAGTGGTTACGGGCGTTAGCGGCCCGGTCCGCGGATTGTGTCGCCATTTTTTGCGAAACCTGACGGGACATCCCAGTCACCCTCAG
>CAYUPG010000311.1:0-2282 GCA_964446515.1 uncultured Treponema sp. | reverse complement strand
GCCCAAGATACGGGCCGTGCTCTCCTACCTGGGTGCCGGCGGCGGGACCGCCGTCATCACCAATCCTGAGAACATGGTGCGGGCGCTGCGGGGCGAAACGGGCACCCGCGTGACGCCGTAGAGTAAGGGGGTAACATGCTGCACGAATTTTCCTACGCCGCTCCGCGGAGCCGCTCGGAGCTTTTCGCCGTCCTGGGGGAGAACCAGGGGCGCGCCAAGGTGCTGGCGGGGGGGACGGACCTCCTGGTGAATATCCGGGCGGGGGTTTTTAAGCCGGAGCTCGTGGTGGATATCAAAAAGGTGGACGGCTACTCGGGCATCTCCCGCTCCGGGGGCGATATGATCCTGGGGCCCGCGGTGACCATCAACGAAATCATCAAGGACAAGACGGCGGCCAAGCGCTTCCCCCTCCTGCGGGAATGCGGACACGACCTGGCATCCTACCAGATCCGCAACCGGGCCACCGTGGCCGGCAACGTGGTCAACGCCTCCCCCTGCTCGGACATGGCCCCGGCCCTGCTCTGCCTGGGCGCCACGGCCCTGATAGCCTCCGGCCGGGGAACGCGGGAGCTTCCCTTCAAGGAGTTCTTCACCGGGGTAAAGAAGACGGTTCTGGCCCCGGACGAGGTGCTGGAGGGCATACGCGTTCCCGCCGCCTCCGAGGGCGCTCGGGGCTCCTACCGCAAGCTCAAGCGCATCGCGGGCCACGACCTGGGGATCGTGGGCGTGGCGGTCTGCATTCTCGGAGACGCCCTGCGCATCGCCGTGAGCTCCGCGGCCCCCACGCCGGTGGTGGTGGAGGGCCTTCCCGCGGATATAGCCGCGGAGGAAGCGGTCTCCGCGGTCATGGCGGCGGTCAGTCCCATCGGCGATGTCCGGTGCTCCAAGGAGTACCGGGAGTTCATGATCGGCGTCTTCGTGCGCCGGCTTCTGGAGGAGGTGCGGCGATGAGGATCAGCATTACGGTGAACGGCCAAAAGTACCAGCGGGACGTGGCGGAGCACCGCACCCTTCTGCGCTTCCTCAGGGAGGATCTGGGGCTTACGGGCACCAAGGAGGGCTGCGGCGCCGGGGAATGCGGGGCCTGCACGGTGTTCATGAACGGCAGGACCGTCAACTCCTGCATGGTCCTGGCGGTCGAGGCGGACGGCGCCGAGATCGAGACCATAGAGGGCGAGAGTTCGGGGCCGGGGCTCTCGGAGCTCCAGGAGGCCTTCGACCGCAACCACGCCGTCCAGTGCGGCTTCTGCACCTCCGGCATGATCATGTCCGCCAAGGAGCTCATCCGCATCCATCCCAAGCCCACGGTGGAGCAGATCAAGGAGGGCCTTGAGGGCAATTTCTGCCGCTGCACGGGCTATCAGCAGATCATAGAGGCCGTCCTGGACGCCACGGGACAGCTCAAGAAGAAGGGAGGGCTCAAGTATGTTGGAAAGTAAGAATCCCTCCGCCTTCAAGGTGGTGGGCAAATACGCCGCCCGTCCCGAGGGGGCGCTGAAGGTGTCCGGCCAGGCGACCTACGTCAGCGACATGGTCCTTCCGGGCATGCTCTACGCCCAGGTCAAGAAGAGTCCCCACGCCCGGGCAAAGATACTGCGCATCGACGTCTCCGCGGCGGCGGCCCTTCCCGGAGTTCGGGCTATCCTCACCGGCGCGGAGCTGGACTACCGCCTGGGCCTCTACGTGGTGGACAAGGACATCCTGGCCAAGGGGGAGGTCCGGCACTACGGGGAGGCGGTGGCCGCCGTGGCTGCGGACACCCTGGAGCAGGCTAAAAAAGCCGCCGACCTCATCCAGGTGGACTACGAGGTCCTCGAGCCGGTCCTCAACCACATGGACGCCCTCAAGGACGGCGCTCCCCTGGTGCACCCCGACCTGGGCAAGTACGACTACGTCAAAGCCGCCTTCACCCCCATGCCGGGGACCAACATCGCCAACCTCACCAAGCTGCGCAAGGGGGATGTGGAAAAGGGCTTCGCCGAGGCGGCCTACATCGTGGAGCGGGAGTACACCAACCCCTCGGTGCAGCACGTTCCCATGGAGACCCACGTGGCCATCGTCAAGTGGAGCTCCGGGGACGACGTGACCATCTGGTCCAGCGCCCAGTCCCCCTTCACGGTGCGCAACCTCTTCTGCTACGCCTTCAAGCTCCCCCTGAGCAAGGTCCACGTACACATCCCCCACGTGGGCGGCGGCTTCGGCGGCAAGGCGGGCATCCACATCGAGCCCCTGGTCGCCTGCCTCTCCCGCGCCGCGGGCGGTCGGCCGGTCAAGTTCCAGGC
>CAYUPG010000310.1:0-2356 GCA_964446515.1 uncultured Treponema sp. | reverse complement strand
GAACCGTCCAGGCCGCCCAGCTCCGCGGCGGCACGCTTATGGGCATAGATGGTGAAGCGGCCGATGATGTCCTTGAGCCTGCGGGAATGGACGTCCGTGTAGGCTCGGCCCACGCCCAGGGCTTCAAGCTCCGCCTCCGCCTCCGCAGCGACGGCCCGCAGGGCGGCGGAAATGGCCGCGCATTCCGCCAGGATTCCGTCGATGCCCTCGATATCCTTGGCGCCGCCGGCCAGGAGCTGAATGAAATCGGCGGTGAATAGGGAAAAATTGCGTATTCCCCCCTGAATGGAGTCCTTGAGCAGGCCCAGACTCTCGTGGGACTGCCTCAAGCCCGACTCGGCGGAGTCGAATATCTCCGCTTCCCCCAGGGAGGTATCGGCGTAGGCGGAAACGGCGCTCCTGGTGGAGCCAATGAAGGCCTGGGTGATGGAGACCGCCTCATCCACGTCTGCGGCGATGCGGTCGATGAGGGCGGACATCTCGGTGACCGTATCGTTGATGGAGCGGAGGACCGCCTGCTTGGAGACTTCGATGCGGCACGCCACATCGATGGTCCTGAACCTGTTGAGGATCTTTTCAAAGGCCTTGAAGCGTCGATCCAGGCCCTCCACTGATTCGGAGAGCCTGGCGCCGTTTCCGGCCAGGGACCGCTTGAGGTGGATGTAGGCATCAACGTGGCCGCCGATCTCGACGAGCATCATCGACGTCTCCGCGAAGGACGAGGAAGCCAGGCCCGCGCCGCCGGAACCGAAGGATTCGTCCAGAAGGGCCCGGCGCCGCTTCTCTCCCTTGGCTATGACGGAGCGTATCGTCGCGGCCTCCACCTGAAAGGTATGGCGAGCCCCATCGAGGGATGCGCGGACATCCTGCAGTATGCTGTCCGACAGCGCCGCCAGCGTCTTTTTGAAGGCCGCCAGGTCGGCCGGGGCTACCGGGCCCTCGTCCGTCGGGCTGCGCAGCTCCTCCAAGGCCATGAGCACATGGTCCAAGGACTGGCGTATGATGTCCTGGAGCTGGACGGTTTCCATTATGGCCTGAACGGGCCCCTCCACCTTCCGAGATTCGTCGACCAGGGATTCCAGGGAAGAACCTATTCCCCGCAGCCGGACCTCCAAGTCTTGAAACCTGCCGTGGACCCGCTGGGAGAGGCCTTCGAAGAGGGCGCTCTGGGTAGCTTCGAGCTTCCGAATCTCCTCGCGATAGGAAGAGAAATGCCCGAGCAGGGTGCGTCCGTCCAGGGTAAGCTGGTCCGTGAGCTGTATGGTCCGTGAGGAAAGCCGCTTGAGCTCGTCGGTGATGACCGAAAAGGCCTTGCCGGCGTGGCCGGACTTCAACGCCACCGTCATGGCGTTCAGGGAAATGAGCTCCATCTCGACGGAATCATCCCTGATCTTGGAGATGACCGCATCCAGGTTATTGAGGGTGTCGATGGTGGCGTTGAGGCTTTCCAGCAGCACGTTGTCCTTTTCGTGCATCTGGGTGAACTGGACGGCCGCCCGCTCTATGGTCTCCCTGGTAGAGGAGAAGAGGTCCTGCATGGCCGCCTCTATGGAGGCCCCCGCTCCTATGGACAGCAGGGACCGCCGGGACGCCTCGAGGCTCCGGTGCAGCTCCCGCACGAAGGTCGGAAAGGTGGAGCCGAAGGCGAGGAAGAGCCGTTCCGAATTGGAAATAAGGGACTCGATGCGCCCCCGGAGTTCTTGGATTCCGTATGGGGAACTTTCGCTCATTCTCTAAGTATACCCATGGCATCCGGCGGGAGCAAGAAAGGGAGCATAAAAAAGCCGCGGATCTCTCCGCGGCTTATCCGACGACGATCGTCTTAGCCCTGGGCGGCGGCGTCCAGCTCGGCCAGGATGGAGAGCTCGGTGTCCTTGTCGAAGAACCGGGCCTTATCCATGCGGGGCACGAAGTTGATGGTGTCACCCACCCGGAAGGTGTGGTGGGGCTCGGTCCGGGCGACCAGGGGCTGGGTCTTGGTGGTCAGCCACAGGTGGATGTCCGCGCCGAGGGGTTCCACGACGGTGATCTTGACGGGCATGTTGTTTTCGGCGGCGGGAGCCTCCACGAAGCCGAGGTCCTCGGGGCGAATGCCGAAGTAGACTTCCTTGCCCACGTACTTCTTCAGGAACTTTGCGTGCTCCTCGGTGGGCTTCACCTCGAAGGAACCCTCGTCCAGCACCACGGCGCCGTTCTTCTCCAGCACCTTGACGGTGAGGAAGTTCATGGGCGGGGAACCGATGAAGCCGGCGACGAACTTGTTGATGGGGTGGTTGTACATGAACAGGGGGGAACCGATCTGCTGGACCTTTCCGTCCTTCATGACCACGATCTTGCTGGCCATGGTCATGGCCTC
>CAYUPG010000309.1:0-2366 GCA_964446515.1 uncultured Treponema sp. | reverse complement strand
ACGGTCGTCACGCCGCCCACCGTGAGGCCCGTCTCCGCGACGTTGGTGGAGAGGATCACACGCCGCAGGCCCCGGGTCGGCGGGGCAAGGACGCGGCGCTGCTCCGCGAGGGCCAGTCCTCCGTGGAGGCAGTGGATCTCGTAGCGGTCACGGGCGAGGCGGGATGAAAGGACCGCGGCCGCGTCGCCTATCTCCCGCCGGCCGGGCAGGAACACCAGGGTGCTTCCGTCGGCGCCGGTCTCGTCCGCCCGGGCCAGTTGGTCCGCCGCGGCATGGGCGCAGGCTTCGCCGATGCGGGCGCGCCCATCCACGGAACGGTAACGAATGTCGACAGGATATGCACGGCCGGGACAGTCGACGACCGCGCAGCCCCTCCCGCCCTCGACGCCCGCGATGAAGTCCGCGACCCGCGCCGCGTCCAGGGTGGCGGACAGCACCAGGATGCGGAGGTCGCTCCTGAGGCGGCGCAGGTCCAGCAGCAGGGCGAGGGCGAGGTCGGCGTGCACGGAGCGCTCGTGGAACTCGTCGAAGATGACCGTCCCTATCCCCGTCAGGTCGGGGTCCCCCTGGATGCGCCTGACCAGGAGGCCCTCCGTCAGGACCTCTACCCTGGTCCTCGCCGATACAGCGCGCTCCAGGCGCACCGAGTACCCCACGGTGCCGCCGACCCCTTCCCCCAGAAGCTCGGCCATGCGGCCGGCGATGCTCACCGCGGCTATGCGGCGGGGCTCGAGCATCAGGATGCGGCCGTTCTCCCCCGCCTCATCCGCCGCGGCGAGCAGAGCCAGGGGAATGAGGGTGGACTTTCCGCTCCCCGGATCGGCGCGGACCACCGCGGCGCCCTGCTTCTTGAGCTCGGAGACGATGGAGGGAAGGTGGGGAAGAAGGGGAAGGCCGGTGGATTCAAGGACCTCGGCTATCAAAAGGGCATGCGCTCCCGTACGGTGAGCCCGCCGGTCTGCTCAATCCGTATCTCGAAGCGGTCCCCCGGGGAAACCCTGCGGTGCACCGCGCTTCCGTAGAAGGACCTGACTATGCCCGCGGATCGGGCCGCGCCGTCGTCGGCGATGAGGGAGACGAGCTCCCGCAGGCGCTCCCGGTAGATCTCGGGGGCTATGCCGTAGACGTCGTCGTCGCTGCGGTTGAAGATCAGCGGTATGCCGGCCTCGTCCACCGCCCCGAGGGGTATGCCCTCGAGCTGGGAGACCTCGTCGCTGAACACCCGGTAGGGCACCGCGATGTTCACCCGCCGGCCTTCGGAGATCTCCGAATAATCGAAGTTGAGGACCAGGGCGTCGAAGTAGATGTCCCTGCCGGGGATGGAAATTTCCTTCCGCGCGGGGGGGCGGTCGGCAGGGCGGCCGGGATCGTGGAATTCTATGGTCAGGGTGGTGACGCCACGCAGGGTCGAGAGTACCCGCACGTCGGCGACCTTGACGCTCCGCTCCAGGTTCTTCAGCACCGCCTTGAGCTCCCTGATGCGGGCGGCGGACGCCGCGGCCTCCTCTACGCGGGCGGCGGTCTGCCCGACGCCCGCCAGCGCCAGGGCCGCCGCCACGGCCACCGCCAGGGTGGGCAGGGACAGGGCTATCCTGCCGCCCAGGGCAAGAAGGTCCCGGGCCGCCGCGAGGAGACTGCCCCAGAAGCCCGGAGGGACGCCCGCCGCCCGGGAAAGGAGGATGTGCCTTCGCAGCGCCGAGGCGACGGTGACGACGAGCGCGAGGACGGCCAGGGCGGCAAGTATGGTCCAGCCCGCAGGGGTAGCGAAGAGGAACACCAGAAACGAGGATATCTTGATCGTCGCATCGAGCAGCAGCTTTCCCGAATCGCCCATTGTTCCCCCTAATCCCTGAGTATCTCTATGCCTCCGTCGGAGTGCACCACCAAAGAATAGACCGTACCGACTTCGAAGCGCCGGAAGCGCTGCAGATCGTGAACCGCGTTTCCGAAGAGGTTGCGCAGGGGCTTCTCCAGCGCGCCCTCCGCATCTCCCCGGTAGAGGCCCTCCGCCGTCTTGAGCTTGGAGAACAGGTCCGCAAGGGCCGCCCGGGTCGCGTCGTCCAGGGTTTCGGAGTCGTAGATGGCCGGGAAGCCGTCCCGGTCGTAGTACGGAAAAAGCTCCGTGCCCCGCCGGGGCGCGACCGCATCGGTGAAGACCCGCACGGGGAAGGCGAGGTAGCGTCCCCCGACGGGCACGAGGAGGGAATCCACGGCCAGTTCTGAACCGTTCCAGGCCCGCTCGAAGGAGGCCACGTCCCGTCCGTCCGCATCGTAGAAGCGGAAGCGCGCCGATATGGAGCTGTCGCTGCGGGAAAGGACCATGAAGCGCAGGGGAACCGTCGTAGCCTTCACCGCACCGATGCGTC
>CAYUPG010000308.1:0-2386 GCA_964446515.1 uncultured Treponema sp. | reverse complement strand
GCGGGCATCGGGGTTCTCGAAGAGGGCTTCTTCCGCGGTCTTTACGCTCATCGCAGTATCCGTACCTTTTTTTCCAGACGGGCTCCGGCCCAGGAGAGGGCGAGCCCGGAGGCTACGTAGAAGAATGCCGTGATGGCGAAGGTCAGTATGCCCGAGGCGGTCTCGTTGTTGATCCTGTCCACCAAGCCCGTGAGCTCCCTATCGGGGACGGGGACCTGGGAGGCGATGGCGGAGGACAGCATGATGCCGATGAGCAGGGAGGTCATGGGCTGCACCACCGAGCGCAGGGCCTGGGGAAGCACGATGGTGAACATCGTCTTGACCAGGCCGAAGCCGAGGCTGTAGGCCGCCTCGACCTGTCCTGCGTCGACGGTGTTGATGCCCGAACGGAGATTGTCGACGGCGAAGGCCGAGCACACGAGCACGAGGGTCAGCACGACGGAGGGCTCGTAGTCGATGACCACGTTGAGGTAGGGCAGGGCGAACACGATGATGATCAGGAGCGCCACGCTCGGTATGTTGCGGAAGAACTCGACGTAGCCGTCTATGAAAACCTTCAGGGGGCGTATCGGCAGGACGCGCAGGAGCGTCAGGACGACGGCCAAGGCGAAGCCGAAGCTGAAGGAGAGGATCGTTAGCTTCCAGGTGGTCAGGGCGGCGCGCAGGAAATCGGGTCCGAAATCGCGCAGCAGGGCAATCAACTCTCGCATAGTCCATCCATGGCATAGAAGATCCTCCGCGGGATCCCGATCCGGGTCCCCGCGGAGCGGCGGCGGCGCGCCGGAGGCGCGCTATTTGACGGCCGGCGCCGTCGGAACGTCCGTGTTGCCGGTCCGTTGGCCGATGGCGGTGGTCCACAGCTTGGCCCAGGTGCCGTCGGCGGCGATCTTCTTCAGGAACTCGTTGATGAAGGCGACGGCGTCGCTGCCCTTGGGAACGCCGATGCCGTAGGGATCCTCCGCTCCGAAGGGGGAGCCCGCGAGCTGCACGTCCCCGGTTCCCTGGCTGAGGGTGTTGAGCAGGAGGGTGTAGTCCGTGACGTAGGCGTCCAGGCGGCCCTGCTTCAGGGCGTCCACGCATTCCTGATGGGTCTGGAACTCCAGGACCCTCGCGGTCGGGGCGTACTGCTTGAGGATGGCCACGCCGGTGGAGCCCGCCTGGGTTCCCACCCGCTTGCCGGCGAGATCGGCGTAGGAAGCGATTGCCTTGTTGCCGGTCCTGACGAGCACGCCCGCCTGGGAGGTGTAGTAGGGTCCGGCGAAGGATATTTTCTCGGCCCGGGCAGGGGTGATCGAATAGGTCGCCAGGACCATATCGACCTGGTCGTTGATCAGGACCTGCTCGCGGGTGGAGGAGGTAACCTGGGCGAAGGTGAACTTGGAAGCGTCGCCGAGGATGTAGCGCGTGATGAGCTGGGCGACGCCCGCGTCGAAGCCGCGCAGCTTGCCGTCGACCTCGTTCCGCAGGGAGAAGAGGTTCGAGGTCTGGGTGGCGCCCAGGCGGAGAACTCCGGCCTTCTTTATCTTCGTCGCCCAGGCGCTCGAGGCTATGGTCGCGGCATCGGCGACGGGGCCGGAAGCGACGATGGCATCGAAGGCGGCGGCATCAATGGGCTTGCCCTGGGCGTGCAGGGAAGCGGCGGCGGCGGCGAGGGCGAAAAGAATCGCGAACGATTTGGTTTTAAGCGTGCTCATGACTGCTCCTTATCCGTAAAGAGGATCGTAAAAGCCTACAACCAAGAGCCGGTCGATACAAGAGCCTCCGGGGTTTTTTGCTCGGCGCTTGTAATTTTCCCCCGTTGGGCTATACTGCCGGGCCATGTGCCGCTTGTTCATATACGCCGGCGGGGGCTCCGCCCTCCCGGCGGCGGAGGCCTTGGGCGCTTCGGCGCTCGACCAATTCCTCAGCCTTTCAACGGTCCACCGCGACGGGTGGGGCGCATCGGCCGCAAGCCCGGCAGGACGCTCCTTCTACCTCTCCTCCCGCTCCGCCGCGGAGGACGCGGCGGTCTTCAGGGTCTTGGCGTCCCAGGCGGTGAACTCCCTCATCATCCATGAACGGCTGGCGAGCCCCGGCATCGGCCTCGCCTTCGACAACCAGCAGCCCTTCCTGTCATCGGGCGTGGCCTTCGCCCACAACGGGACCATCGCCGGCGGAGACGGCAACATCGTAGATAGACCCCTTTCCTACCGGGAGGCCCTGGGGCTCGCCGGATCGACGACCCGGTCGGATTCCAGGCTGTACGCCGAGCTCTTCATGCTGCACCTGAACGCGGCGGCCTCCCGGACGGCGGACGCGGCGGCTTCCGCCGTTTCGGCATCCGTCCGCATCCTGCGCCGGGACTATCCCGAAGCGAGCTACAACAACATAATCCAGACAGACGACT
>CAYUPG010000307.1:0-2443 GCA_964446515.1 uncultured Treponema sp. | reverse complement strand
AGCGGGGAACCTTGACCACGCAGTAGTCCAGGGCGGGCTCGAAGCAGGACTTGGTCGCCTTGGTGATGCGGTTCTCGATGTCGATGAGGGAGTATCCCAGGGCGAGCTTGGCCGCCACGAAGGCCAGGGGGTAGCCGGTGGCCTTGGAGGCCAGGGCGGAGGACCGTGAGAGCCGGGCGTTCACCTCGATGATGCGGTAGTCCTCCGAGTGGGGGTCCAGGGCGTACTGGATGTTGCACTCCCCCACGATGCCCAGGTGGCGGATGACGTCCAGGGCCACCCGGCGGAGCTTGTGGTACTCCGAGTCCGTCAGGGTCTGGACGACGATGCTCTCCCCGGTGTGGATGCCCAGGGGATCGAAGTTCTCCATGTTGCAGACGGTGATGCAGTTGTCGAAGCGGTCCCGGACCACTTCGTACTCTATCTCCTTCCAGCCCCCGAGCCATTCCTCAACCAGAACCTGGGGGGCGTGGGCGAAGGCCCGGTCGCAGCGCCGGCGCAGTTCCCCCTCGTTGCGGCAGATGCCCGAACCGGAGCCCCCCAGGGCGTAGGCGACCCGGACCATGACGGGGTAGCCGATGGTCTCCGCCGCCGCGACCGCGGCCTCGGTATCCGTGGATGCGATGCTTCGGGGCGACTTTGCGCCTATCTCGTTGAGCTTCTTGACGAAGAGTTCCCGGTCCTCCGTGTCCTCTATGGACTTGACCGGGGTTCCCAGCACCACGACCCCGTGCTTGTAGAGGGTGCCGTCCCTATCCAGGGCGACGCCGCAGTTGAGGGCCGTCTGGCCTCCGAAGGACAGGAGTATGCCGTCGGGCTTTTCCTTCTCAATCACTTTCCGCACATACTCGGGGGTCACCGGCAGGAAGTAGGTGGCGTCCGCCATGCCCTCGCTGGTCTGGATCGTGGCGATGTTGGGGTTGATGAGCACCGTGGAGATGCCCTCTTCCTTGAGGGCCTTGAGGGCCTGGGACCCGGAGTAGTCGAATTCACCCGCCTGTCCTATCTTGAGGCCCCCGGAACCGAGGACGATGACCTTCTTGACGCTGTGGTTGCCGTGCTTGTTCATTTTGCCCCTCCTTTAGCCGCGGCACTTGCCGCGCTCTGCGCCGCTGCCTGCGCCGCTGCCTGCGCCGCTGCCTGCGCCGCAGTCGGCGATGAGTCCCGGGTCTCCCCCGCCGCTAGGGGCGCAAAGACCTCTTCCGGAAGTCCCGCGTGGGCGCGCACCTGGGCCACGAAGCGGTCGATGAGGAATTCCGTGTCCCGGGGACCGGGGCAGCCTTCGGGGTGGAACTGGACCGCCGCGAAGGGTCCCTTGGCGGACTTGATGCCCTCGATGGTCCCGTCGTTGGCGTTCACGAACCAGGGCTCCCAGCCCTTGGGCAGGGTGTCCCCCCGGACGGCGTAGCCGTGGTTCTGGCTGGTGATGTAGCAGCGGTCGGTGCCTACTTCTACGCAGGGCTGGTTCTGGCCCCGGTGGCCGTAGGGCAGCTTGTAGGTGTCCGCTCCGGCGGCCAGGGCCATGAGCTGGTTTCCCAGGCAGATGCCGAAGATGGGCTTCTTTCCGGAGAGGGCCTTGCGCACGGTGGCTATGGTCTTGCCGCAGGCCTTGGGGTCTCCGGGTCCGTTGGATAGGAAGATGCCGTCGTACTCGAGGCCGGCTAGGTCGTGATTCCAGGGCACCCGCACGAGCTCCACGTTCCTGGCCAAGAGGCAGCGGAGTATGTTCGCCTTGGCGCCGCAGTCCACCAGGACTATGCGGGGGGCGCGGCCGGAAGGGGCTTCCGCGGAGTACACGGAGACGTCCTGGGGGGAGACCGCCGAGACGGGGTGGGGCATATCGCCCGAATCGTAGGTGACGTCCCGGCTCCCCTCCACCAAGATCTTGCCCCGCATGACCCCGTGCTCCCGCAGCCGCTCCGTCAGGGCGCGGGTGTCTATGCCGTAGAGGCCCGGCACGTTGTTCTTCTCGAGCCAGGCGGAGAGGGTCGCGGTGCCGGCGAAGTGGCTGGGCTCGTCGCAGGCTTCGGCGACCACGAAGCCGGATACCTGCACCTTCTCCGACTCGAAGTGGACCGGGATGCCCCGCCCGTCCAGGTGGGGTTCGCCGCTCTTGGGCGCCAAGGGCACCCCGTAGTTGCCCACCATGGGGTAGGTGGACACCAGAATCTGGCCGCGGAAGCTGGGGTCCGTCAGGG
Source organism: uncultured Treponema sp. (assembly GCA_964446515.1). GTDB lineage: Bacteria > Spirochaetota > Spirochaetia > Treponematales > Breznakiellaceae > CAYUPG01. The sequence goes on along the minus strand of CAYUPG010000307.1, from coordinate 245 downwards.
ACTGAACGTAGCCCGCCATGCCGGTGGTGAACACCACTTCTCCAGCCTGAGATCTTGCCTTCCCGAAGCTCCAGCCCACGTATTCCGACCCGTCCTCCAGGACGAGCCGCGCCGTCGCGATCCTCTTCTTCATATCCGCCGCTCCTTGCCGCGCGGCCTTCGCGGCCTCCGGGGCCGCCGCGCTTGGGGGGATACTAGAGGGAAGGTGTATGAAATTCAAGGGGTGTGGTTTAAAATTAGGAATG
>CAYUPG010000306.1:0-2459 GCA_964446515.1 uncultured Treponema sp. | reverse complement strand
TCTCTCTCCTCCCTTTCAGGGCGCCGGTTTGGATTTTTTTGATCCGGCAGCCCCGTATGGCTATCGTTATCCGGCGGCCGCTCGGCCGCCGGCCAAGAACCTACCTGACTTTCCGGCGGACTATGTCCAGATACACCGCGCCGATGACGATGAGGCCCGTGACCACCATCTGCCATTCCTGGGGCACCGACAGGATGCGCAGCCCGTTGGTGAGCACCGTGATGATGAAGGCGCCGATGACCGTGCCCAGTATGGTTCCCTCCCCGCCGGAGAGGGAGGTTCCGCCGATGACCGCCGCGGCTATGGCGTCCAGCTCGTAGCCTGCCCCCAGGGCGGGCTGGGCGGACTGGAGCCTGCTGGCCATGACTATGCCCGCGATGCCCGCGAAGGCTCCGCCCAGGGAGTAGATGCCGATCTTCCACGCGTCGGTGTTGATGCCCGACAGCCGGGCCGCCTCCTCGTTGGAGCCTATGGCGAAGGTGTAGCGTCCCAGAACCGTCTTTGAGAGTATGAAGGACGCCACCAGGGCCGCGCCGAAGAAGATGATGACGCCCATGGGTATGCCGAGCACCGGCATGGTGGCGATCTTGGCGAACTCGGGGGTGTCCACGAAGTAGACGGGCTTGACCCCGGATAGGATGAGGTTCAGCCCCTTGGTGATCATCATCATGCCCAGGGTGGAGATGAAGGGGGGGATCTTGAGCTTGGCGATGTTGAAGCCGTTCACGAAGCCGCAGAGGGCCCCCGCCGCGACGCCGGCGACGATGCCCACCGGGATGGGAAGGCCCCACATGGTGATGAAGACCCCCGCCATGACCGAGCCGAAGGTCATCACCGTGCCGATGGACAGGTCGATGCCCCCGGTGACGATGATGAAGGTGATGCCCACCGCCAGGATGCCGTTCACCGCCGTGGCCAGCAGGATGCCGACCAGGTTGTCCGTTCTAAAAAAGTTTGGCGACGCGATGGTGAAGATGATGATCAGCAGTATGAGGCTGGCGAAGGCCAGAATGGTCTGGGTCGCCTTGGAATTCAGCCTCTTCTTGGATGCCTTGGTGTTTGCCATGTCCGTTTCCGTCCTTCCTTAATTGCGCATGGTGGCGAAGTGCATGATCTTTTCCTGGGTGCATTCCCCCGCCTGCAGGGTTCCGGTCACCCGGCCCTCGCACATGACCACCACCCGGTGGCTCATGCGGAGTATCTCCGGCAGCTCGGAGGAAATCATGATGATGGATTTGCCCTGGTCCGCCAGCTCGTTCAGGAGCTTGTAGATTTCGCTCTTGGCCCCCACGTCGATGCCCCGGGTCGGCTCGTCGAAGATGAGGATGTCGCAGTCCCGCACGAGCCACTTTCCGATGACCACCTTCTGCTGGTTGCCCCCCGAGAGGTTGCGGGCCGTCTGGTCGATGCTGGGCGTCTTGGTCTTGAGCCGGTCCACGTATTCCAAGGTCACTTCCCGGGATTTCTTCTCGTCCACGACGCCCAGGGGCTTCAGGAACTTGGTGAGGGAGGCCATGACCGTATTGGTCGCCACGCTCAGGTTCAGGGCCAGGCCGTACTGCTTGCGGTCCTCGGAGAGGTAGCCGATGCCGTGGGCAACCGCGTCCTTGGGGTGCCTGATCTCGACTTTCTTTCCCTTGATGAAGACTTCACCCGAATCGACCGCATCGGCGCCGAAGATGGCCCGGGCCGTCTCCGTCCGTCCGGCCCCCATGAGCCCCGCGAAGCCGAGTATCTCGCCCCTGTGGAGCTTGAAGTTCACGTCCCGCACCCGGCGGCCCCGGTTGAGGCCTTTGACCTCCAGGACCACGTCCCCCTTGGTGGTGTCCCCGTGGGGGTGGGCGGACTCGAAGATCTCCCGGCCCACCATCTGGGCTATGATCTGGTCGATGGTGATGTCCTTCATCACCGAGGTGGCGATGTAGCGGCCGTCCCGCATGACCGTCACCCGGTCGCAGATGCGCTTGAGCTCGTCCATGCGGTGGGATATGTAGACGATGCCCTTGCCCTTGGCTCGGAGGTCCGCGATGACGGCGAAGAGGTCGTCTATCTCGGCGTCGCTCAGGGCGGAGGTGGGCTCGTCCATGATCAGCACGTCCATGTTGAAGGAGAGGGCCTTGGCTATCTCCACCATCTGCTGCTTGGCCACGGTGAGCTCGGATATCTTTACCCGGGGGTCCAGATCCAGCTTGATCATCTCGAAAAGCTTCTTGGTCTTCTCGTTGATCGTCGCGTCGTCCACCAGGACCTTAAGTCCCGCCTTCTGCTCCCGGCCTATGTAGATGTTCTGGGCCGCGGTCAGATGCTTCATCAGATTGAGCTCTTGGTGGATGATGCTGATTCCCAGGCTCTGGGCCTGTTTGGTGTTGTGGATTTCCACGGGGCGGCCCCGCAGCTCGATGGAGCCCGCATCCTTCTGGTAGACGCCGGACAGGATCTTCATCAGGGTGGACTTGCCC
>CAYUPG010000305.1:0-2519 GCA_964446515.1 uncultured Treponema sp. | reverse complement strand
TGCACCGCAACAACCCGGACTTTCTCCTTGTGAGCGGGGTGGAGGACTCGCGGCCCCTCCGGACGGACAAGACCCTGATTTCGGCGGCCCTGCTGGGGCTGTTGGTGGTGCTGATGGCCACGGGCCTCATGGACACCGTCTGCCCGCCCTCCACCCAGTTCGCGGCCTACAACCGCATCAGCTCCAAGAAGAGCCTCGCGGTCTACCCGGACTTCAAGCACGAGGAGCTTCCGGGCCTCCACGACCGGATCTTGGAGTTCATGCTGGGATTATAATGGAGATATTGACACTATTCGTTGTTATAAGGTGAATATATATCGATACTAATTTATCGGGAGTGTATAGTGAAGCGTTTACTTATAGCGACGATAGGTGTCCTTGCGGCCGCGGCCCTGGTTTCCTGCGCGGGGTCCAAGGCTGCCGTGTACAGCCCCGGCTCCTACGAAGGGGTGGGGCAGGGCCACAAGGGTGATATTCGGGTTCTCGTCACCGTGGCGGCGGACCGCATCGAAAAGATAGAGGTTCTCGAGAGCGACGAGACGGACATGATCGGGGACGCGGCGTTCTCCGAGCTGAGCGCCGCCATCATCGAGTCCAATTCCGTGGAGGTGGACGCCGTCTCCGGGGCTTCCGGCTCCAGCGAAGGCTTCATCGAGGCGGTCAAGGATGCCCTGTCCAAGGCCGGCGTGGTCCTGGCCGCGGGAGCCAAGCCCAAGGCCCCCAGGGCCGTCGCCGCTTTCGGCTCCTCCTATGATGTGGTAGTGGTCGGCGCCGGCGGCGCGGGCCTCTCCGCCGCCATGTCGGCCCATGAGTTGGGGGCCAAGGTTGTGGTGTTCGAGAAGATGGCCATGCCCGGCGGCAACACCACCAGGGCAACCGGCGGCATCAATGCCGCGGGCACCCCCCAGCAGCTGGCCAAGTTCCAGGATACCCCGGAACTCTTCTTTCAAGACACCATGAAGGGCGGCTACAACAAGAACGACGCGGCCCTGGTGAGAATCCTGGCCGAAAAGGCCGCCGCTTCGGTAGCTTGGCTCGAGTCCATGGGCGCGGACCTGTCCGACGTGGGCCGCATGGCCGGATCCTCGGTGAACCGCACGCACCGGCCCGCAGGGGGCGCGAAGGTGGGGCCCGAGATCGTGAACACACTCCACGGTTCGGTGGTTAAGGTCGCCGGCATTCCTGTCGTCACCAAGACCCGGGTTGAGGAGCTCATCACCGACAAGAAGGGCGAGGTGACGGGAGTCCGCGTGACCGCCGCCGACGGCAAATCCTACAAGGTGGCGGCCAAGGCCGTGGTGCTGGCTTCCGGAGGATTCGGGGCGAACAACGAGATGGCCGCCTCCTATGTGCCCTCCCTTGCAGGCTTCGCCACCACCAACCATCCCGGCGCCACAGGCGACGGCATCCTCATGGCCGAGAAGGCGGGGGCCGCCCTGGTGGACATGGCGGAGATCCAGACCCATCCCACCCATGCGCCGGACAAGGAGATGATCACCGAGGCGGTGCGGGGCAACGGCGCCATTCTGGTCAACCGGGCCGGAGCGCGCTTCGTGAACGAGCTGGCTACCCGGGACGTGGTTTCCGCCGCCATCCTCGCCCAGGACGGCAAGACCGCCTTCCTCTACTTCGACCACAATATCCGCAAGAGCCTCAAGGCCATAGAGGATTACGTGAAGATCGGAGTGGTGGTCGAGGGCGCGACGCCTGCCGATCTTGCCGCCAAGCTCGCCTTGGATGCTTCTTCCCTCCAGGCTGCGACCTCCGACTACAACGCCGCGGTGGCCGCCAAGGCGGACGCCCGGTTCGGCCGGGCCGATATGCCCCGGCCCATCGCCGAAGGTCCCTTCTACGCCATCGAAGTGACCCCCGCCATCCATCACACCATGGGGGGCGTCAAGATCGACGGCGACGGCCGGGTCGTTTCCCGCTCCGGATATCCCATCCCCGGCTTCTACGCCGCGGGAGAGGTAACCGGGGGCGTCCACGGCGGCAACCGCCTGGGCGGCAATGCCCTCGCGGACATCGTGACCTTCGGCCGCATCGCCGGCTCCGGCGCGGGAGCCTACGCCCTGGGCCGCTAGCGCAACAGGCCGCCGGCCCCGTGCCTGCGCCACGGCTTCCCCTCCGGGGGAAGCTTTTTTTTTGTGCGCCGTGTATACTCCACCATCCATGAGAAGGTTTGTCCGCGCCGCCCTGCTGCTCCTACTCGCCGCTTCCTGCAGCTTCAAGAATAGCCCGCTCAGGGAGGCGCAAGCGGAGGCGCGGCGGGCCGAGGCGAAGGAAAAGGCGGCTCGAAGGGAGGCGATGGAGAAGGCCGAGGCGCTGGCGGAACGCATGGACGACCGTCTTCTGGCCGCCCAGGTGCTGATGACCGCGGTGGACGGCGCCCGCTCGGTGAGTGCGGAGACTGCGGCGCTCCTCTCGGAAATTCCCGTCGGTGCCCTCATGCTCTTCCGCTACAACCTGTCCGGGGGTGCGGAGGGCATCAGGACCTTCATAGCCGGCTGCTCGGCGGC
>CAYUPG010000304.1:0-2545 GCA_964446515.1 uncultured Treponema sp. | reverse complement strand
GGTCCCGCAAGCCGGACCAGGCGTCCGCGGCGGACAGAGGGTTGCTCCGCGGCAGGGGATTCACGGGAGCGGGCCTCGGGAGTCCGGGGTTCCTCCGCTCCCCCCGGTCCGTAGAGGGAGCGCAGGTCTTCCCCCGCGGCGGCCAGCAGGGCTTCCCACTGTCCCGCGTCCACGGCGGTGCGTTCCTTGATCCAGTCCTCCAGGGAAGGACCGTCCTCCGGCGCCCATCCGGGGGCCTCCCGCCGCAGGCGCAAGCCGAAGTCCGCCGCAGTAGCCGCTCCGATTCGGGGCCGCAGGGAAGCGTCCCCCAGGGCGTCGCTGATGACCCGGTCCGACAGGGAGGTTCCCCGCCGTTCCGGCCCCTCGTCCCCCTCGTAGAGGAAGCGGTTGGTTTCCCGCCACACCGACTCCCGGGCGAAGGGGCTGGGAACCTTGCTCGTGAAGGAGTGGACGGCTATGCGTCCCTCCCGCAGCCCGGCGCAGAGTTCCTCCACTCCCCCCGGATCGAAGAGATCCCCCAGGCAGGTGCGCCAGGCCTCCGCCACGGCGGGAAAATCACCGTAGGGAAGAACCGCCTCGAATAGGCGCTTGGCCCTGCGCCGGGTGATCCAAAGGGGCGTCCTGCGGCCGAAACCCGCCTTGGGCAGGAGCAGGGACCGCTCCGCGGCCTCACGGAAGGCCGCTCCGAAGAGACCCGAGGCCTCGAGCCGCTCCCGCATCTTTTCTTCCCGCCTGCCGGGATCGGTCAACCGGAACAGGGCGGAACGCACCAGTTCTCCCGGATCGCCGCCCTCCGTGCGGGGCAGGACCACCAGGATGCCGTCCTCCTCGGGGATGGTTTCGATCCGCAGCTCCAGCAGCTCCTCCAGCTCCGCCGCAAGGGCGAGGGCGAGGGGATAGTTGATCCCCCCTCCCCGCAGGGTATGGACCACCACCGACTCCATCTCCCCGTGCTGCACCGGATCGGCGAGGGTCTCCACCGTGATCGCGGAGTCCGAGGGCAGGGGCAGCCCTCCCTGGGCACGCTTCTGAGCTTCCAGAAAACGGAGCAGGGACTCCGACGCTTCACGGGTGAAGCCCGACCCCTCAAGAGCAGGATTAAGGGGCGAGTGCAACTCGAAGGAGTCAACGATTTCTCGTATGCGCCGGCTGAGAACGGGGCTGCGGAAGCGGGCCTCCCCCCGCCAGAAGGGAACGAAGTCGGCGTGGCGGTCCATGGGAACCACCTGCACCGCCTCCGCGCCGATGGACAGGATGCGCCAGGACCGGGTGCCGAAGGAGAAGGCGTCCCCCGGCCGCCGCTCCCAAACGAATTCCTCGTCCAGGTCTCCGATCTTGGCCCCGTCGGCGGTGCGCAGGGAATAGCTGCCCCGATCGGGTATGGCCCCGCCGGAGGAATAGAGGAGGGAGAGGACGCCGTCCACCGCCTCCAGTGTCCGCCCTTCCCCATCGCCGCGCAGCCGGGGCTTCAAGTCCCGCAGCCGGCTGCCCTCGTACTTCCCCGCGAGCATGGCCGCCACCCGATCGAAGGAGGGACGGCCGAGGTTCCGGAAGGGCGGGTAGGACCGAAGCTCGGCGTACAGCTCGTCCTCCCCCCGCACCCGCTCGGCGCAGAGGGCGAGCATGACCTGGGCCAAGAGGTCCAGGGGATTCTCGATGGGCCTGACCTCCTCGATCTCCTTTTCCGTCGCGGCTCCCGCTACCGCCGCCGCGGCCAGAAGGTCCATGCCGTGGAAGGGCACCAGGCGCCCGCGGCTGGTCCGCCCGACGCCGTGCCCCGAGCGGCCGATGCGCTGGAGCGTCGCGGCGGCGTCGGAGGGGGACCCAGCCAGCACCACCTCGTCCACCGCGCCTATGTCGATGCCCAGCTCCAGGGAGCCCGTCGCCACCACGCAGGGGATCCTGCCCTCCGCAAGGCGCTCCTCCACCGCCCGCCGCACCTCCTTCGACAAGGAGCCGTGGTGGGCGAAGGCCGTCCCTTCCCCGCAGCGCTCGTTGAGCAGGAAGGCGATCCGCTCGGCCCGCCGCCGGGAGTCGGTGAACACCAGGGTCGTCCTGTTCTCCGTGACCCGGGCGGCCAGGAGCTCCACCAGGGCTCCGTAGCGCGGGTTGTTCCGGTCCCCCCCGGTGTTCTCGGCAGGCATCGGCGGAGCCGCGGGAAACTCGACCGTCAGCTCGATGCGCTTTTCCGCCGGCGGCGCGATGATCCTCACCCGCCGCGGCGATCGAAGGAATTCCGTCCCGTCGATAGCTTCGGCGCCGTCCGGCCCGCCGTCGCCGGCCTCTGCGAGGCCGCCGGCAAGCGGCACGAGCCGGTAGGCCCCCACCCAGGCCGCGGCGGCCTCCAGGGGCCGCACCGTGGCCGACAGGGCTATGCGCTGAAATTCACCTGCTACAGCCGCAAGCCGTCCGACCTGGCAGGCAAGGAAGGCCCCCCGCTTGGTGCCCAGCACCGCGTGGACCTCGTCCAGGACCAGGCAGCGCACCGTCGAAAGGGCGGCGCGCCCCCGGGGGTTGAGCAGCAGGATGGCCAGGCTCTCGGGAG
>CAYUPG010000303.1:0-2579 GCA_964446515.1 uncultured Treponema sp. | reverse complement strand
TGGAAGGCGTGTGTGCCCAAAAGGTACCGAGGGTTCGAATCCCTCTCTCTCCGTTTTTTACCCCGTCATCAGGAACCATGCGAACGAACGCCGCCTAACCCCGCCAGGTCCGGAAGGAAGCAACGGTAAGCGGTTGTTCGTTGCGCCGTGATCATCCTGGCGGCGGGGTTTTTTTTCGCCCGAATTCCGGATATACTCCCCCCATGGCCTATGAAGTGACCGCAACCCGACGACGCCCCAAAACCTTCGACGAGATGGCTGGGCAGGATTTCGTCGTCGCCACCCTCAAGAGCTCCATCCAGTCGGGCAAGATCGCCCATGCCTACCTTTTTTCCGGTCCCCGGGGCTGCGGCAAGACCAGCGCCGCCCGCATCCTGGCCCGCTCCTTGAACTGCGTCCAGGGCCCCAGCGCCGAGCCCTGCGGGGTCTGCGCGAACTGCGTGGAGATCGCCAGGGGAGCCAGCCTGGACGTCATCGAGATCGACGGCGCCTCCAACACCAGCGTCAACGATGTGCGGCAGATCAAGGACGAGGTCCTCTTCCCCCCAAACTCCGGTAAGTACAAGGTCTACATCATCGACGAAGTCCACATGCTCTCCAACAGCGCCTTCAACGCCCTGCTGAAGACCATCGAGGAACCGCCGCCCTACATCGTGTTCATCTTCGCCACCACGGAGCTCCACAAGGTTCCGGCAACCATCAAGAGCCGCTGCCAGCAGTTCAATTTCCGCCTCTTCTCCGTGGACACCATCAAGGGCCTCTTGGCCCAGGCCTGCGCGGAGGCCGGCATAGAGGCGGAGGACGAGGCCCTTTTCTGGATCGCCAAGGAAGCCACCGGCAGCATGCGGGACGCCTACACCCTCTTCGACCAGGTGGCGGCCTTCTCGGACGGCAAGCTCCGTTCCGAGCTGATCCGTGAAAAGCTGGGCCTCCTGGGCTTGGACGCGGTGAATGCCCTGGCGGAAGCTTGCGTGGACGGAAACACCGCGGAGGCCCTGGCTATGGTGGACGACATCATGGCCAGGGGCGTCGGCATCGAGCAGTTCGTGATCGATCTGGCCGGCTACTACCGCAGCCTCCTCCTGCTCAAGAGCGGCGTCGCGCGCGAAGCCCTGCTGGGCTATGCCCCGGAGCGCTACTCCCGGAAAGTCCTGGAAGGCCTCGGAGCCCTTCAGATAGAACGGGCCGTTTCCCTGCTCCTGGACCTGTACCGGGATATACGCTACTCCGTCTCTCCCCGCTTCGAGCTTGAGGCCGCCGTTTCCCGGCTCTGCTGGCTCAAGCGCTGGGTATCACCCGCGGAGCTCCAGGACGCCCTGAACGGCGTAAGGGGGTGTCTTTTAACAGGCGGCGGCGGCGCCCGCTGGGGGCCGGAGGGGACCGAAACCCGATCGGCCGCAGCCGCCGGCGATAGCGGCGCCTCGGTCCCCGTCCGGCCTGCCGCCGGAACCATAGCAGGCACGGATCTGGACTTAGCCCGGCCGGGGGCTTTCACCGAAGGCTTCAAACGCTTTATGGCTGAGCGGGGAGCGTCCGACGCCGTGGGCATCGCCGCCGAGGCTAAGATTGCCGCCGAGACGCAGAAACGGCCGGAAGCGGCAGCGACTACGGGCGAGTCCGAGAAGCCTGCGCAGGCCGCCCCTGCGGCGCCGGCATCGCACTCCCCGGCAAGCGCCGCGCCCGTCCGCACGGACACCGAGGAATCGGAAAACGATGAGGACGAGCCTATCCCGGAAGCGCCGGATCTAGGACGCCTCCGCGTCTCCATTATCGAGCGGCTGCGGAAGGAACGGGGCATGCTCGCTTCGGGGCTGGACAAGTCCCTGCCTTGGGAACAGGAGGGCGAGCGCCTGGTCATCCCCGTGGCGGACCGGCTGAGCGCGGAGCTCCTCCGCAAGGAGGGGCTCGCCATCGGCGCGGCGCTGAAGGCCTGCGCCGCCGGGCTCTCGGCCTTCGATATCGTAGAGCGGGCCGGCGCTCCGGCAGGCGGGCCCTCCGGCCCCGGCCCGACGGAAATCCCTCCCCAGGTAGAGATGGTGCGCCGGATGTTCCGGGGCACCATCGTCAGGGCAAAATAACTTCAAGGAAGGAACGGCGATGAACATAAATCCCTTCGACATTCTCAAGAATGCCCAGAAGATACAAGAGCAGATGGGCGCCCTGCAGGAGCGCCTCGGCAGCGTGGTCGTCACCGGCTCCGCGGGGGGCGGCATGGCGGAGGTGGACATGAACGGCCGCATGGAAGTGGTAGCGGTACGTCTGGATGCCGAGGCGGTGGATCCGGCGGAGCTCGGCCTGCTGCAGGACCTGATCAAGGCGGCCTTCACCGACGCCATGGAGAAGGTCAAGGAAGCCCTCAAGGATGAGATGGGCGCCCTCACCGGAGGACTCGGCCTTCCCGGCGGCGCCGGCATCCCCGGCTTCCCGGGCCTCTGATGAACGCCATAGACCGCCTGGTGGCCCAGCTCACCAAGCTTCCGGGGGTGGGAAAGAAGAGCGCCGCACGCATGGCCTACCACATCCTGGACGCCGATCCGAGCTATGCCCGGACCCTGGCGGAACACCTGGCGGGCCTCCAC
>CAYUPG010000302.1:0-2616 GCA_964446515.1 uncultured Treponema sp. | reverse complement strand
ATCCGGATGGCACGGCCTGGCTCAGCGGCGGCATTGGTTTTGCCGGAGGCGGCGGGATTGAAGAACGGCGAGGAGCCGTCGGGAAAGTCTACCTTAGCCATCGCTCCGATCCGCATCGGGCCTGAGGGCCGCCGCGACGCTTCGTTCGTCCTGGTATGCCGAGAGCGTCGCAGCCCAGTCGGCGCTCTGGCCGCAGGCGAGGATCCTGCCGTGTATGAGGCAGCCTTCGTCGGCCTGGATGCGCCTGGTCACCACGTCCCCCAGCAGGACGGCGCCGGAGAGGACGATAACCCGATCCGGGGCGACCACGTTGCCTTTGACCACCCCGCCCACGGTGACGGAGGTGCCCGTGACGTCCCCGCGTATCCGGGCCTGTTCGCCAATGACCACCCGGCCCTTGGATCGCAGGTCTCCCCGAAGGGCGCCGTCCACCCGGACGAAACCCGCGGCCTCGACGTCTCCGCGCACGGAGGTGCCGGGACCGATGATGCTGTTTATGGAGAGATCTTCCCGGGAGACGGAGGCCATGTAAACCTACCGGACCTATCGGGTGGTCCGCGCCAGGCTGGAACGGATGTTGAGGTATTTCAGCGGATCGACCACGTCCGAACCGATGTGCACTTCATAGTGGAGATGGGGGCCGGTGGAAAGCCCGGTATTGCCGATGTAGCCGATGGTCTGTCCCTGCTGGACCTTCTGGCCCTTCTGGACGGAGAAGCGCTGCAGGTGGGCGTAGCGGGTGTAGAAGCCGTGCTTGTGCTTGATGATGACGTAGTTGCCGAAGCCGCCGATGTCGTAGTCCACGGTCACCACCTGCCCGTCCGCCGTAGCCACCACGGGGTCCCCCTGGCGGTAGGTCGAGAGGTCTATGCCCTTGTGGATGTACCACTGCCCGGTGAAGGGGTTCTCGTTCTGTCCGAAGAACATGGAGATGTGGCCGATGCCGCCCCTGATGGGCCAGAGGCTGGGGATGTCGGTGAGCAGGGAGCTTTGGGCGTCCAAAAGGTTGCCGATTTCCTTGACCGGATCGACGGCGGAGGAGAGGTAGCCCGCAAGGCGGCGGACTTCGCTCACCTCCTTGAGGGATCCTTCGGCGCTCTCTTTAATATCGAAAAAGGAAGAGAGGTCTCCCACCCCCGCGCTGTTCGTGTTCGACGGGGTCCGGTCGAGCCCGAGGGTGCTGAGGGTGGAGGAGAGGGCGACCTCGAAGCCCCTGGCCGCCTTAAGAAGGCGGGCGGTCTCGTCCCGGAGCTGATCCAGGCTGGCCTGGGCGTCCTTGAGCTTGCCGTCCTTGTCCGCCAGGGTTCCCTGGGTGTCGGCGTATTCGGATCCGTACCAGATGAAGGCTCCGACTATGCCCGTAAGGAGCAGGGCGATGAAGGCCATGGAAAAGACGGTGACGTGGAGATTGTATACCCGCTTTTCGGAATGGGGCACCAGCATCACCGTGTACCGGCGGCCGCCGACGGCGAAGATGGTCCTGAAGGCGGACGCTATGCCCCGTCCCGCGGCGTGGATCGCTTTCTTGACTTTTCGTACTAGGCTGTTTTCGATTCTTTTATATCTGTGGACCGAAGCCACGGTCTGCTCCTTGTACGATATCGAAGCGCTCATGAAATTCACGCCATTATAGACCGCAATGCGGGGGCCTGTCAAATACGGCGCGGCCCTCTCTCCTAATTAACGGAGTCTTTTATCCTTGTTTTAAGAGAATTTAGCTCCCTATGCGAGTATATCGCAATTCATTGACGGCGCCGATGTATTGTGCTATTATTAAACCAATCCAGTTTGGACTCCCCCGATCACGTTTCTTTTGGACAAAGCCATGCAGTATTTTGATACTCACGCCCATATAGGGCTCATCTATGATGACCCTATCGAGCAGCTCATAGTGACCCAGGAAGCCCGTCAGGCTTCCGTCGCCCGCATCGTCTCCATCTGCAACAGCCTCCACGATTTCGCCTCGGTCTACGAGAACCTGAAATCCGCCGGCAACGTATACCATGCCGTGGGCGTCTCGCCCTCGGAGGTGCAGAATCCGGGGAAGAACTGGATCCAGACCATCGAGCAGAGCGTCCGCCTGCCCCGGGTAGTCGCCATAGGGGAGATAGGCTTGGACTATTTCCGAAAATTCGGGGACAAGAAGTCCCAGATCGAGCTCTTCATCACCCAGCTGGAACTGGCGGCGAAGCTGGATTTGCCGGTGATCATCCACAACCGGGATGCCGGGCACGACGTGCTGGAGATACTCCGGGACCGCATACCTCCCCGCGGGGCGGTGCTGCACTGCTATTCCGAGGATGCGGAGTACGCCCGCAAGGCCCTGGACCTCAACCTCTACTTCTCCTTCGCGGGAAATTTGACCTACCGGAACGCCCGCAATCTGCACGACACCATCGGCGTGCTGCCCCTGGACCGCATCCTCATCGAGTCCGAGAGCCCCTTCATGGTGCCCGCGGACTATAGGGGCAAGCGGAACATGCCGAAGTACCTCCCCGTAACCGGCCGCTTCCTCGCGGAGATGCTCGGGATGGATGAGGAGGAGGTCGCCGCGGCGCTCTGGGACAATTCCAACCGCTTCTTCAACCTGCCCCTGGCCTAGGGCGATACTGCCTT
>CAYUPG010000301.1:0-2709 GCA_964446515.1 uncultured Treponema sp. | reverse complement strand
CGCCTGAACGTCCACGGGCTCCTGAACGTGGGCGCCTCCTTCCTGGACGTGACCCCCATGACCGACGACCGGCTCTTCGCCGACATCGTGGACGCCATGCTGTCCGATCCCAACACGGACTGCGCCTTCGTGGCGGTGGTGCCCCACGTGGAGACCCTCATGACCACCGACGACGTGGCCCGCCGCAGCGACGCCCTGGGCCCCCTTCTGGCGGCCGTGGCAGCCAAGCACCGCAAGCCCGTGGTGGTGTCGGTGAACTCGGGCTACCGCTACCAGGGGCTCGTGCGCGTCCTCGAGGAGGGAGGCCTCCCGGTCTACCCCGACATACGGTCCGCCATGCGCGCCCTGGAAACCTTCTGCATCCATCGCCTGACAAGGAAGGAACTATGAAAACCATACTGTGCTACGGAGATTCCAACACCTGGGGGGCCGATCCAGCCACGGGCGGCCGCTTCGACCGCTTCACCCGCTGGCCCGGCGTCCTCCGGGAGCTGCTCAACGCCGACTCGACCCCTGGAAATCCCGAGTACTGGATAGTCGAGGAGGGCCTCTGCGGCAGGACCACCTGCCGGGAGGACCCCGTGGAGGGGGACAAGAACGGGCTGCGGCAGCTGCTTCCCATCCTGGAGAGCCACAAGCCCCTGGACCTGGTGATCGTGATGCTCGGCACCAACGACCTCAAGCTCCGCTACGCGCCCACGGAATACGACATCGCCCGGGGCGCCCAGAACGTGGCCAAGGCGGCCCTGGGCTCAGGCACCGGCCGGGACGGCGCGGCGCCCAAGGTCCTCATGGTGTGCCCGCCCCCCACGGCGAAACTCACCTACTTCAAGTCCATGTTCGGAGACTGCGGGGAGCTGTCGGAAAAATTGGCCGGGCGCTATCGCCAGTTCGCCGCGGAGCTCGGGGTCGACCACCTCAACGCGGGGGACCACATGCGCTCCAGCGACCTGGACGGCATCCACTTCGAGGCAGGGGAGCACCGGAAGCTCGCCGAGGCGGTAGCCCGCAAAGTGCGGGCCATGCTCTGACCGACGTCAGGGAAGCTCCCGCCTCCAGGGTATGGAGGGCGCGGCCCCGACGCGGGTCACGCAGATGCCCGCGGCGGCGGAAGCCTCCCGCATGGCCGCCGCGGGCGCTTCCCGGCGGAGCAGGGCCGCGACGAGGTAGCCGGTGAAGGTGTCCCCGGCGGCGGTGGTGTCCACGGGCACGACCTTGGCCGCCGGAACGGCGAAGGATTCGCCGCCCGCCCCGGACCAGCGCGCCCCGTCGGCCCCCAGGGTCAGGACCAGGTCCGCCTTGGGGAAGCGGCGGCGCAGCCGCTCGAGCACTTCGCCGGCGAAGGCGGGCCCGGAAGCGGCGTCGAGCCCGGCGAGCATGGCGCCCTCCAGCTCGTTGAGGATGAAGCAGTCCACCGCATCCAGGGGAAGGGTGCCGATTATCTCGTCCGCCGGAGAGGGATTCAGGAAGATCTTCATGCCCCGCTTTTTGGCCTGGGCCATGGCGTAGCCCAGGCAGGAGACCTCGTTCTGGAAGAGGACCGTGTCCCCCTCCCCCCACCCCTCCAGAAAGGCGTCCACGTCGGACTCGGCTATGTCCCGGTTCGCACCCCCGTAGAGGATGATGCAGTTCTGTCCCTTCGCATCCACTTGGATCAGGGCTCTGCCCGTGGCCAGGGCCGACTCGGCGACCCGGGACACATCCACGCCGCTCTCCCGCAGCAGGTCCACGGCGAAGCGGCCGTCGGGGCCTACCTTGCCGGCGTGGTGGACCTCCGCCCCCGCCCGCCCCAGGGCCGTGGACTGGTTGTTCCCCTTCCCCCCGACGAAGCGCTCGTAGGAGCGGCAGGCCATGGTCTCCCCCGGCCGGATGAAATGGGGCACGGTGAAGACCTCGTCCAGGTTGATGGACCCCAGGTTCAGAATTCGGGACATGATTCGCTCCTTCCGCCTTATTCTATCGCCGTACGGCCGTCCTCTCGCGCCTGCGGGCTATGACCCAGTTGAACACCAGGGCCAGTATCAGCACGCCGCCCCAGATCACGTCCCGGTAGAAATTGGAGACGTTCTCGAACATGTTGAGCCCCGTGGAGAGGAACTGGAGTATGAGCACCGCGAGGGTGACGCCCCGGACCGTGCCGAAGCCGCCGTTGGGATCCACGCCGCCCAGCACGGCTATGAGCACGCACTGCAGCGTATAGGATGCGCCGTAGTCGGCCTTGGCGGAGTTCGCCCTGGCCATCATGATGAGCCCCGCCACCGCGGACAGCAGGCCCGAAAGCATGTAGGTGCGCACGAGCACCGAGGTGTTGTTGATCCCCGCGTAGAGAGCGGCTTTCGAGTTGGTCCCCAGCAGATAGAGCCTGAGCCCGAAGCGCGACTTCCCCAGCATGAGGCCCACCGCCGCGGCGGCCAGGGCGTAGAGCAGGAAGGGCACGGGTATGAAGCCGAACAGCTCCGTATTGCCGATCCTGGAATAGAGGAGCGGCAGGGTGGAGAGGGGACGCCCGGACGTGAGGACGATGGCGAAGCCCGTGTAGAGCTGCTGGGTGCCCAGGGTAGCCAGTATCGGCGGTATGCCCAGCCGGGCGATGAGGAAGCCCGAAAAGGCTCCCGCCGCCAAGCCCACCAGCAGGGCCAGGGGGACCGCCACAGCGATGGCCCCCAGCACCTGGTCGGCGGGAGACCCCCGGGGAGCCACGGCGATCAG
>CAYUPG010000300.1:0-2733 GCA_964446515.1 uncultured Treponema sp. | reverse complement strand
GCCGCCGATGGGGAGAACGCGCCCCGTGAGGGTGAGCTCTCCGGTCATGGCGATTCCCGAGCGCGGCGGCACGCCCCTGAGGGTGGACAGGAGGGATGCCGCCAGGGTGATGCCCGCGGAGGGGCCGTCCTTAGGTATGGCCCCTTCGGGCACGTGGATATGGAAATCCGTCTTGCCCACATCCTCGGCGGCGAACCCGTAGCGCTCCGCGGCGCTGCGCAGGTAGGAGAGGGCGGTGCGGGCGCTCTCCTTCATCACGTCCCCCAGATTCCCGGTCATTATGAGCTCCCCGGATCCTTCGAAGCGGACGGTCTCCACGGGCAGTATGGTCCCCCCGGTCTCCGTCCAGGCGAGGCCGTAGGAGACGCCCACGCGCGCTTCCTTGTAGACCACGTCGTTCTTGTGCCGCCGCCTCCCCAGGAGCTTTTCGAGGCTCTCCGCCTTTATTTTCCTTCGGAAGGAGGAAATGGGCTTGTCGGTACCGGCTCCGTAGCCCAGGCGCACCGCCTCCCGGGCAATGCGCCGCACCGCCCGGGCTATCTCCCGCTCGAGGCTGCGCACCCCGGACTCCATGGTCCGGTAGCGGATGATGTCCATGAGCGCGTCGTCCTGGAACTGCAGCTTGGCCTCCGCCAAGCCGTTCTCCGCAAGTTCCTTGGGGACCAGGAAGCGCTTCGCTATCTGGAGCTTTTCGTTCTCCCCGTAGCCGGGCACCTCGATGATCTCCATGCGGTCAAGGAGGGGGTAGGGGATGGTGTGCAGGGAATTGGCCGTGGCGATGAAGAGCACCTTGGAGAGGTCGTAGGGCAGCTCCAGGTAGTGGTCCGTGAAGGTCGAGTTCTGCTCCGGATCCAAGACCTCCAGGAGGGCCGACGCGGGGTCCCCGCGGAAATCATTGGAAAGCTTGTCTATCTCGTCCAGCAGGAACACCGGATTCATAGACCCGGCCTTCTTCATGGATTGGATGATCTTGCCGGGCAGAGCCCCCACGTAGGTCTTGCGGTGTCCGCGGATTTCCGCCTCGTCCCGGACCCCGCCCAGGGATATGCGCACGAAGCGCCTGCCTAGAGCCCGGGCAACGGATTTTCCCAGGCTCGTCTTGCCGGTTCCCGGCGGTCCCACGAAGCAGAGTATGGGGCCCTTGATGGAATCGGTCAGGCGCCGCACCGCCAGGTATTCGACGATGCGCTCCTTCGCCTTGCGCATGTCGTAGTGGTCCTCGTCGAGGATCTTCTCCGCCGCCGCGAGGTCTCCGGAATCCTCCGTTCCGCCGCTCCAGGGCAGGTCGGCCATCCACTCGAGGTAGCCCCGGAGCACCCCCGCCTCGGGAGAGAGGGGCTGTAGCTTGCGGAGCTTGGCGAGCTCCTTGCGGGCCTTGGCGAGAACTTCCTCGTTCGGAGCACGGGCCTCAATGGCCTTCTCGAGCTCGGAGAACTCGTCCTCGCCGCCCTCCTTGCCGAGCTCCTTGTGTATCTCCTTGAGCTGCTCGTTCAGGATATATTCCCGCTGCGTCTTCTCCATCCTGCTCTTGACCTTGCCGCTGATCTTGCGCTGGATGCCGATGATCTCGTTCTCCATCTCAAGGGTGTCCAGCACCGCGGCGAGGCGGACCATGGGGTCCTCTATGCCGAGGAGCTCTATCTTCTTCTCGATTTTAATCGCCAGGGCGTTCGATACGAGGTCGCAGAGCCGTTCCGGGGTATCGGCGCGCTCCACCGCGGCGGGGGCGTCGGCGTTGACTTTCTTCGAAAGCTCCGCGTATTGGCCGAAGGATTTCTGGACGGCCCGCATGATGGCCGCGGTCTCGCTGTCTTCGGTTTTGCGCTCCTGGACGCCTGCGGAGGGCGCGGAGCCGAGGGGCTGAACCTTTACCAGCGTGCAGCCGTCCTTCTTCGCGTGGGAGGCGATGCGGGCGCGGTACTCTCCGTGCAGGACGACCCGGAAGGTGCCGTCGGGCAGCTTGAGGTGCTGCACGATGTGGGCCACGCTGCCCTCGGGGTAGGTGTCGTCGTCCGAGAGCGCGTCCCTGCGGCAGGCGACGAAGAGGCGCTGGTCCCGCTTCAGGGCTTCGTCAACCGCCGCCATGCCCACCTTGTAGGTTACGAAGACGGGTATCATGGTGTGGGGAAACAGCACGAGCTCCCGGAGCGGAAGCAGCGGGAGCTCGTCGGCGGCCGGTTTACCCTTCAAGGCCGTAAAGAGGTTCATGCGCTCTTCTGGAGCTGCCGCACTTCCGGTCGTTCGGATTTTTCGACCACTTCCTTGGTGACCACCACATGCTTGCGGCCTTCCATGGAGGGTATCTCGAACATGATGTCGGTCATCATTTTTTCGACGATGGCCCGCAGTCCCCGGGCGCCGGTCTTCTGCTTGATCGCCGTACCGGCTATGGCCTCGATGGCATCCTCGGTGAACTCGAGTTCCACGTCGTCGATGGCCATGGACGCCTGGTACTGCTTGATGATGGCGTTGCGGGGCTCGGTGATTATGCGCTTGAGGTCCTCAAGCTTCAAATCCTCGAGGCACACCGTGATGGGCAGGCGCCCTATGAACTCGGGGATCATGCCGAAGCGTATGAGGTCGTCGGGATGCATGTTCCCGTACAGTTCCTTGAGATTCTTGTCTTTCCGGTCCTTCACGTCCGCGCCGAAACCCATGGGATGCTGGGACACCCGCTGCTCTATGTACTTGTCCAGCCCCACGAAGGCGCCGCCGCACACGAAGAGTATGTTG
>CAYUPG010000299.1:0-2742 GCA_964446515.1 uncultured Treponema sp. | reverse complement strand
AACGGGCGCATCCGCGCCCGAAGAGTCGCAATAGGGGGCCTTGATCTCCACGTTGACCACGAAATCCGGCCCCGCGGCGTCCCGGACCAGGGCGAAGACTTCTTCGAGGGTCGGGATGACGACGCCGCGGAAGGGGCCGGGGGCGGGACCTCCCTCCTCCTCCGCCAGGGTTTTCGCCTGGGGGCGGAATTTCGCGGCGGCGTCGAATTCCCGGAGCTCCGCGAACAGGAGGTCGCGGACCGCTCCCGTGCCGTCGGTGGTTCCGTCCACGGTGAAGTCGTGGATCACCACCAGCTCCCGGTCCGCCGTCAGCTGGACGTCCAGCTCTATTCCCGCCGCCCCCTGCTCAATGGCCGTCAGGAAGGAGGGCAGGGTGTTCATGGGGGCGTAGGACCGTGCCCCCCGGTGCCCGTAGACGAGGATCCGCCCTTCCCGGGCCGCGCGCAGTATGCGGTTGGCTTTCATGACCATCATTTTTCTCCCAAGTATTCGCGGATCAGGGACATCTTGAGGTCCCGCAGACGTTCGGAGATGGAAATTTTGTAGACATGGGGGTTGAGCAGGCGCTTGTAGCTGCCGTCGAAGCGATCGAGCCCCGCCTTGACTCTCCGCTGCAGTTCCGCCAGGGGGGGATGCGCTTCCACGAGCTCGCCCTTGCGGATGCGGGGCTTGAGGAGCTGCCGGATCTCACCGTCGGGCTTCCAGTGGAAGTGCCGATAGTCCGCCGCGGGGTGCCAGAAGGCCTGGTCGACATCCGGCCGCACGGCGTCCGGCCCCCGGGAGTCTTCCTGGTCCAGGGTCATCACGTCCGCCACCGCCATGCCCTCCCTGTCGTGGATGCGCCACACCTGCTTGATGCCTGGGTTGGTGGTTTTTTCCGGATTGTCGGAGAATTTGATCGCCGGGATAAGCCTGTCATCTCCGTCCGTCCGCGCGGCCAGCTTGTACACACCGGTGAAAGCCGCCTCCGTTCCTCCCGTCACCATCTGGGTACCCACGCCCCAGCTGTCTATGGGAGCCTTGGCCGCCGTGAGGGTCTGGATGATGGACTCGTCCAGGTCGTTGGATACCGCGATGGTAGCGTCCCGCAGTCCCGCGGCGTCCAGGGCCTTGCGCACCTCCAAGGACAGGTAGTGGATGTCCCCCGAATCCAGGCGCACGCCGAATTTCTTGCCCTCCGCGGCGAGCCGTTTCCCCGCCGCTACGGCGTTGCGGATGCCGCTCTCCAAGGTGTTGTAGGTATCGATGAGGAATACCGTGCGGTCCGGATAGGTCTCCGCGTAGGCGTCGAAGGCTTCCCGTTCCGAGGGGAAGGACATGATCCAGGAATGGGCCATGGTCCCCATGACGGGGATGCCGTAGCGCTTGCCCGCCAGGACGTTGGAGGTGCCCGACGCGCCGCCGATGAAGGCCGCCCGGGATGCCGACATGGCCCCGTCCGGTCCCTGGGCGCGGCGCAGGCCGAACTCCATGATCTTTCCCTTATCCGAGGCCAGGTAGACCCTGGCGGTCTTGGTGGCCACGAGGCTCTGGAAGTTGATGGTGTTGAGGAGCATGCCCTCTATTATCTGGGCCTCGATCAGTCCCGTCTTTACCCGGATCAGGGGCTCCTGGGGAAATACCACCGAGCCCTCGTCCATGGCCCAGATGTCCCCCGTAAAGCGGAAGCCTTCAAGGTAGGAGATGAAGGCCGGGTCGAAAATTTTCAGGGAGGAGAGGTAGGACAGGTCCTCGGCGGAGAAGCGGAAACTCCGCAGCTTGTCCAGGAAGGTCTCCAGACCCGCGAAAATGGAAAAGCCCCCGTTGAAAGGCTGCCGCCGGAAGAACATGTCGAAGACGGCGGGGCGGTTCATCCCCCGCTTCCAATAGCCCTGGGCCATGGTTAATTCGTAGAAGTCGGTGAATAGGGCGGATTCTATCATGCCGGATCAGGCTCCTCTGGCTCGTGGAGTGTGCTTCGCCGGCAATAGTACCCTAGAAAAGGGCCGCCTACAAGACCGATTCCAATTCTTCCACATCCCCCTCGTCTTCCGGCCCCCTCGGGGAGAGGGTGACCGCAGGGGGCGAGGTCAGGTCCATGAAGGTGAAAAAGGTTTCGGGATCAAGGGGCCTGGAGACGTAGAAGCCCTGGATGGTGTCGCAGCCCCGGCGTCGGAGGGCCTCCAGCTGATCGACGGTCTCCACTCCCTCGGCGATCGACTCAAGGCCGAAGGATCTGGCCAGGGAGACGACCGCCAGGGCTACGGCTCCGTCCCCTTCCGGTGTGGTTATCCTATCGATGAAGGATTTGTCTATCTTGAGGCTGTCGATGGGCAGGGCGTCGATGTACCGCAGGGATGAGTAGCCGGTGCCGAAATCGTCCACCGCGAAGGTTATTCCCAGGGCCTTGAGGTCGTGCATGGTGGCCGCCGCCCGCTCCATGTCCCGCATGAACAGGGACTCGGTGACCTCGAGCTTGAGCAGCCTGGGATCGAGACCCGTCGCCTTGAGGGCCGCCGAGGCCTGCTCGACGATGATGCCCCGCTCGAACTGACGCTGGGAGACGTTGACCGAAACCGGAATGGGATGTCCCGACTTCGCCCACCGCACCGCCTCCGCGCAGGCTTCCTTGAGCGCCCAGCCTCCCATGGGCACGATGAGCCCCGTTTCCTCCGCCGTCTCTATGAAGGCGTCCGGGGAAAGCATGGCCCCGTTCTTGTCCCGCAACCTGATGAGGGCCTCCGCGCCCACCAAGCCCCGGGA
>CAYUPG010000298.1:0-2742 GCA_964446515.1 uncultured Treponema sp. | reverse complement strand
GATCATCACCCGGGCCCACCCGGAACCACCGACCTGCAGCCCGGGCCTGCGCCGCATCTACGAAGCCGCAGGCTGGGCGGACCGGATCGCCGACTACTACGACATACGCTACGCCCGCCTGTGCCTCCCCGACGGCTCCGCGGCCTGCGTCGCCTCGTCCTCGGGCTACTCGGCGAGCGACGCCTGGGACCTGCTGCCGAACGACCGCATGCTGTGCATCGCCCACGCGGACGCTTCGATCCGCATAGTGCCCGTGGAGGGGTGAGGGGCGGAAGGAGAAACCTAGGAGACCTTCCGTATCGGCATCCAGACCTCGCTGTAGTAGTCGGCGGCGCCCATGTCGCCGCGTGAGTAGACTTCGAGATCGGGACCCGGCGCGTGCTCGTAGCCGGAGCTCGGGAACCACTCGGCGTAGATGCGCTGCCACACGGACTGGATGGCGTCGGGGAGGGCTCCCCGGGCGGAGAATATGACCCAAGTCCCCGCCGGGGCCGTGAGCTCCACGCAGCCTTCAGGCAGACGCCGGCGGGCATCCTCGCCGCTCGGCCGTTCGATGGCGGCTAGGTAGGTAAAGGTCTTGGTCTCCTCGTCGAGATCTCCGGCGCAGACGCCCATGACTCCGAGCTTGGATTCGGCGTCCATGGCCGACTCCAGCCGCTCCACGGTGCCGTCCGCGTTGAGCCTGGACCAGAAGGCCGGTATCGCCCGTAAGTTCTCTCCGCCTTCGCAGCCGACCCGCAGGGGTACGCCCACCAAAACGGTGGATTCACGGTTCTCGATCCTAAATTCCATAGGTACGTCTCCTTTGAGCACGACGCTGAAGGAAAGCCTGGGCCAGAGCCGCAGCCGCGCCCCGTCGGCGCGGGCCTCGCTCGGGTTCATGCCGAACTCGCGCCGGAACGCCTTGGAGAAGGCGTCCGCGGATTCGTAGCCGAAGCGGAGGGCCAAATCCACGATGCGGTCCTCCCCCGACGGCAGACGCTGGGCCGCCAGGCTGAGCCTTCGGCGCCGAACGTACTCGCCGATGGTGACGCCCGCGACGACCTCGAACATGCGCATGAAGTGGAAGGCCGAACAATTGGCGGCCGCTGCGGCCCGCCCCCATTCGAGCTCCCCCTCCAGATTGCGTTCGAGATACTCTAAGGCGGCCTCCATGCGCTCCTGCCAATTCACCGCTTCAGCGCTCCTTGCAGCCGTGCTCGGGAGGATACTAGCACCGGGCGCCACGGAATGCCCGACTTTTCTTGCGCTGCGCAGACGGGGCTCTCGCCGGGCCGCATGATTTGTCCGTCAGCCATTGCCCGATCCGCTCAGGAAACGACGTTCTTGGGCTCTCCGGCCAGGAAGGCGCGGAGGTTGTCCACGGCGATGTCCAGGAGCCGGGACCGGGCTTCCTTCGGGGCCCAGGCTATGTGCGGGGTGATCAGCATGTTGCGCGCCTTGAGCAGGGGATTGTCCGGCCGTATCGGCTCGGTGGAGACGACGTCGACCGCCGCCGCGGCGAGCTTTCCGGAATTCAGGGCCGCGGCGAGGGCCGCCTCGTCCACCAGGGGTCCCCGGGAAGTGTTGATGAGGACGGCCCCGTCCTTCATCCGGGCGATGCTTTCCGCATTGATCATGCCTTTATTCTTGTCCGTCAGCGGGCAGTGGAGGGAGACGACGTCGGACTCCGAGAGGAGCCTATCCAGGGCCGTGTAGGAGATGCCGTCCCTCTCGAGGGCCTTGTTGGGGTATTCGTCGAAGGCGAGGACCTTCATGCCGAAGGCGCGGGCGATCTCGCCGGTCCTCCGGCCGATGCGGCCGAACCCGATGAGACCCATGGTCTTGCCCGCGAGCTCGACGAGCGGATGGTGCCAGTAGCAGAAGTCGGGACAGGCGGCCCACTCGCCGTCCCGGACCGTCCCGGCATGGTGCCCGACGTGGTGGCAGACTTCGAGGAGGAGGGCGAAGGCGAACTGGGCGACCGCGTCGGTGCCGTAGGTGGGGATGTTGGTCACGACGATCCCTGCGGCCTTCGCGGCGGCCACGTCGACGACGTTGAAGCCCGTGGCGAGCACGCCGACGTACCTCAGCTGCCTGCAGGCCCTCATCGTATCCACGGTGATGGGCGTCTTGTTGGTGAGGATCAGCTCCGCATCGCCGATGCGCTCAACGATGCGGGAGGCCTCCGTCCGGTCGTGGACGGTGAAGTCCCCCAGGGCCGCAAGGGCCTTCCAGTCCAGGTCGCCGGGATTGAGCGTATGGCCGTCGAGTACTACGATCTTCATTACGGTCTCCTATAAACGCCTGGGAGCCTTCCGACGGAGCGGAACCCCAAGGAGTGGGGGTACCGGAGGGCCCCGCCGCAGGCGGGACCGGAGGTAGGGGGAGCCGCGTCGGCCCCGGCCGCGCCGAGGGGGCGGCGGCCGCGGGTCGGGCGGCGGCCGAAGGCCGCGGAGTGCTCCCCCTACTTCTCCGGGTAGCGTATGCTCAGGTGCAGCTCGTACGGGTCCGGCTACGCCGTCCCCGTGTTCCGATTGGTAACTATCTACGCGCGGCCCTGCGGCCGCGCGGCGGAATACGCCTTTCGGTCGTGTTCCGATTGGTAACTATCTACGCGCGGCCCTGCGGCCGCGCGGCGGAATCAAGCTGCTTCAATTCTCGTCCTTTCTGACGATCTGTATATGTAATTCCTTGAGTTGCTTTTCCTCCACCTCGTTCGGGCAGTCGTCCATGGGGCTGACCGCGAAGGAGTTCTTGGGG
>CAYUPG010000297.1:0-2793 GCA_964446515.1 uncultured Treponema sp. | reverse complement strand
CATGACCGCGGCGTAGGTCCCCGTGTCGTCCCGCCGCACCCGGAAGGCGTCGTGGAGCAGCCGCGGCCCGTCGATGGAGACCCCGAGGAGGAAGCCCTCCCGCTTGAGGAAGCGGGCCCACTCGGCGTCGATCAGGACGCCGTTGGTCTGCATGGCGAAGGCGACGGAAACGCCGCTCCGCTCTCCCTGCAGCCGGCGCACCTCCGCGGCGAAGCGCTCGAAGAAGGCCAGCCCCGCGAGGGTGGGTTCCCCGCCCTGGAAGGCGAAGGTGTACGCGTCCGCCCCATGCTCGAAGGCCCGGCGGACCAGCAGCTCCGCCGTGGCGGAGCTCATGAGACCGAAGTCCGCCACCTCCCGGTGCTCAGCGACGTCGCGGTAGAAGCAGTAGCGGCAGGCCAGGTTGCAGCGGCCCGAGGCGGGCTTGATGAGGAGGCCGAGGGCGTTCATGGCTGTATCCTGCCATATTTTTCGTGTACCTTGAAGGGGGAGGACGGGATGGGAGCCGAATCGAAGGGGGCGCCGCTGTGGCGCCGGGTGTGCACCGAGGCTCTGCCGGGGCCGGAGAATATGGCGATCGACGAGGTCCTGTTGGAGAGCTTCCGGGAAAATCCGGAGCGCCCCATCTTCCGGACCTACCGCTGGAGCCCCGCCGCCGTCTCCCTGGGGCGCTTCCAAACCTGGGACGAGGACATCTTCCCGGAGACCTGCGCGGAACGGGGATTTTCCATCGTCCGGCGCATCACCGGAGGCGGGGCCATCTTCCACGACCACGAGCTGACCTACAGCCTCGTCTGCGACCGCCGGGACCTGGGGAGCATGACCGTCAAGGAATCCTTCAGGGTCCTCTGCTCCTTCCTCATCGACGCCTACCGGAACCTGGGCCTGGATGCGGCCTTCGCCCTCGACCTGCTGCCCTCGGACCGGAGCATCGGCGTCAAGACCGTCCACTGCTTCGCCGGCAAGGAGCCCTACGACATCCTGGTCGGCGGCCGAAAACTCGGGGGCAACGCCCAGCGCCGTCTCGGCGACCTGGTCTTCCAGCACGGGTCCATCCCCCTCACCCTGGACCTCTCCCGGCAGCGGGGCCTCTTCCATCCCCGCGCCCTCCCCCCGGAGGGCTCGGCGACCGCCCTCTACGGCGAGCTCGCGCAAGCCGCCGCCGCGGGCGCCACCGCCGCATCCTTCCCCGCGCCCGAGGCGCTCTTCGCCCACCTCGAGGAGGGTTTCGCCGAGCGCATGGGCATCGCGTGGGAAGAGGGCGGACTGACGGCGGAAGAGCGGGAGCGCGCGGAGGAGCTGGCGGCGCGCAAGTACCGGAGCGAGGCGTGGAACCGGGAGGGGAAGGAGCAACTCCGCTGAGGTCCTTGAAAGGCTCTTTTATTGGCCCGCCCTAAGATTTGCGGCGCTTATATTCCGGATGGATAGGTCGGTGAACTTCGCTCTAGTCCCGTCACCGACCGGTGACTGCGCTTCAAATCCGACCTTCACGGTATCCTTCATGTCCAGCCGAAAGTAGCGGGCCATCTTCCAGGTTGTGCCGTCGAGGGAGTGGTGCAAAGCCCAGTAATTTTGTTTCCTGATAATCTGCAGATATACCTTCTTGCAAGCATCCATCCTCTCGCCGTTGGCATCATCCGATGCTCCATCGGTAATCACGGACACGATGCTTGGATATCCCAAATCGGTAAGTTCGAACTCGAGCTTGATCCACCGATCGTCGCTTTCATAGACGAATATGCCGCCTGCATCGTAGGTGTTCCTGAATTCCGGTTCGACGCAGACACCGACGATAAAATCGCCGCTTATCTCCCAAAATGCGAAAGGCGCATTGGCCACGGCTATGCCGTTCAAAGTGTCGACGAAGAAATCCGTTTTCCCGTCGGCGGTGATTTCCATGTCTTTTCCATACGGAATGAGCTTACCGGAATTAACAAACTGCATATGCACCTCAGTAGCGCTTCTCCACCAGGGCCTTGCGGGACTTGGTGAGGTTGACGATGACCTCGTCGCTGCGGGACAGGGAAACCCCCACGGAGAGCACGTCCACCACGCTCAGCTGGGCGATGCGGGAGGACATGGGCTCGAACTTGACGTTGGTCTCCGGGGAGTCCACGATGAGCACCTTGCCGGCCACCTTGGACACCGGGGACTTGTGCTGGCTCACGATGGCCACCGTATCGGCCCCGGTCTCGGCGGCCACCTTCAGGGCCTCCACCACGTCGCGGCTGGACCCCGAGTGGGAGATTACCACGAAGACCTGCCTAGGCTTCAGCATGGCCGCGGCCATGACGGCCATGTGGGAATCGTTGAACCACTCGCAGGGTATGCCGATGCGGAAGAACTTGTGGTAGGCGTCCATGGCCACCACCGCCGAGCCCCCCAGGCCGTAGAAGATGATCTTTTCCGACTTGGCCAGGAGCTCCACCGTCTCGCTCACCGCGCCGTAATCCAGGGTCCCCAGGGTATTGCGGACCGCGGCGATGTTGGCGTCGAACACCTTCTTTATCAGTTCCGGCACGGGCTCGTCGCCGTCCACGGACTCGTGGATGTTGCGCACCGTCGGGATCAGGGCCTGGGCCAGGTGTATCTTGAAGTCCTGGAAGCCCTTGAAGCCCAGGCCCCGGCAGAAGCGGATGACCGTCGGCTCGCTCACCCCCGCCTTGTCCGCCAGCTCGCTCACCGAGTAGTGGATGACCTGATCCGCCGCCGCCAGGATGCAGTCCGCGACCTTGACTTCGGACTTGCGGAGGCGGCTGACGTTGTTTTCAATAAAAGATAATTGCGCCATGGTGT
>CAYUPG010000296.1:0-2810 GCA_964446515.1 uncultured Treponema sp. | reverse complement strand
CAGGAGCTGGTTGGCGCCGGAGAAGGCGGGCCAGAGGACGGTGTAGTTGCCGGTCCAGGCGAGGCCGATGCCGAATACGGCGATGATCACCGAGGCGATCCACTTGTTCTCCAGGATGCCGTACACGCCGGGGGCCTTGTCCTTGAGGGGAAGGGCCATTTCCTGAACCAAGTAGCGGCCGAGCCGGTTCGTGGTGTCCAGGGTCGTGAGGGCGAAGGAGCTGACCCACACCGCGGCGAAGAGGGTCATGAAATCCTTGGTGATGACGGGAATGGTGGTTCCGACCATGGCGCCGTAGGACTGGACGAAGCGGCCCAGGGCGGGGGTGGCCATGAGCTTGTCGCCCAGGGCTTCCTTGCCGAAGGAGGCGATGGAGATCACGACGATGGTGGACAGGAAGCCTTCGGTGAGCATGGCGCCGTAGCCGACGAAGAGGGCGTCCTTCTCGGTGGCCAGCTGCTTGGAGCTGGTGCCGGAGGCGACCAGGGCGTGGAAGCCCGAGAGGGCGCCGCAGGCGATGACCAGCGGGACCGTGGGCCAGAAGGGGGAGGGCTGCCCGCCGATGAGCTTGGGCGCAAAGGAGGTCACCATGGGGATGGAGTCGAAGGCGCCGAAGCTGAAGATGGCCGCGAGACCGCCCACCAGGAGTCCGAAGTACAGCAGGAAGCTGTTCAGGTAATCCCGGGGCTGCAGCAGGAAGCTGACGGGGAGGGCGCTGGCTACGACGATGTAGACGAAGATCACCGCGAACCAGACATCCTTGGAAGCCTTGATGGGCAGGTAGTTGCCGGCCACGAAGGCGACGATGATCAGGCCCACGCCGATGAGGGATCCCCAGCCGAGGCCCAGGGGGGACTTGTACATGATGAAGCCGGAAATCACCGCCGCCACGCAGAAGAAGAAGAAGGCGGAGAAAACCCGTCCGTCCGCGGCGAACTGGCCGGCGACGATGTCGCCGAAGGCCGCCACGACGAGGATGCAGAGGAAGAGGATGAACCAGCCGAAGGACTTGCCGGCCTTCTTGCCGATCATATCCTGGGCGACGAACTGCACCGAGCGGCCGTCGTAGCGGACGGAGGACGCCAGGGACAGGTAGTCGTGGATGGCGCCGATGAAGATGTTGCCGAACCAGATCCACAGGAGGCCGGGGAGCCAGCCCCATGCCACGGCCATGGCGGGGCCGACGATGGGGCCGGCGCCGGCGATGGAGGCGAAGTGGTGCCCGAAGAGCACGAACTTGTTCGTGGGGACATAGTCCACGCCGTCGCTGAGCCTCTTGGACGGAGCGTCTGGCGCATCCTGCGACTTGAGGAGTTTTGTCTGCAGCGTTCTGCCGTACACGAAGTAGAAAACTAGGTAAATGGCTAGCGCCACTACTGCGATAAGAGTGCTCATAAGTCCTCCTTATGGTTGAGCCTTTTTGAATTCTACACTACTTATGCATAGTGTCAACCAAAATTTATTGTTTGCCTACGCTTGAGTATTCCTACATTTTTGTAATATTGTAGCATCCATGATGAGCGAAGCGGATTGCATGGATGAGGGGGTCGAAAGAACGGCCCGGGAGTTGGAGGAGCTGGGGCTTCTTTTTGATATCGCCCGCACCTTGGACAAGCACGTCGAGCTCCGCAGTGCCCTGGGACCGCTCTTGAGCCTTCTGGAAACCCGCTCGGGACTCGCCCGGGGCATGGTGACCCTTCTGGACCGCAGCACCGGCCTCTTGAAGATCGAAGAGGCCTACGGGCTGTCTTCGGAGGAGAAGGAGCGGGGGCGCTACCGTTTGGGCGAGGGCCTGGTGGGCCGGGTCTTCGAATCAGGGTCCCACATCACGGTGCCCGATCTTTCCCAGGAGCCCCGCTTCCTGAACCGGGCGGGGGGGCGAAGCAGGGACGATCTGATCGGAGTCGCGTACTACTGCGTGCCCATACGATCCGGCGGGGCCGTCATGGGCACCCTGAGCGCCGAGCGTCGCCTGGCGCCCGGAGCGCAGGAGCTCCGCCTGGAGCGGGATAGGGCGCTGCTTGAACGGGTAGCCGGCATCATCGCCGATTCCGCGAAGCTCCGGGAGCGTATCCTGGAGGAGCAGTTCCACCTGCGGGGCGCCAAGGAGGGGCTTTCGAGGGATGCCGAACCGGTCCCCCCGGGCTTCGTGGCGCCCCGCATCGTGCCGGAGAGCGCCATCGTGGGGACGAGCGCGGCCATGCGGGCCGTCTACGACATGGTATCCCAGGTCGCCCCCAGCGACGCCACGGTGCTCGTCACCGGCGAGAGCGGCACGGGGAAGGAGCTGGTGGCCTCGGAGCTGCACCGCCTGTCCCGCCGCTCCGCGGCTCCCCTGGTAAAGATAAACTGCGCCGCCCTGCCGGAATCCATCATAGAGAGCGAGCTCTTCGGCCACGAGAAGGGCGCCTTCACCGGCGCTGTTTCCCTGCGCAAGGGACGCTTCGAGCTCGCCGACGGCGGCACCATCTTCCTGGACGAGATAGGGGAGCTTTCCCCCCAGGTGCAGGTCAAGCTGCTCCGGGTGCTCCTGGCGGGGGAGATCGCGCGGGTCGGCGTAACCACCCCCACCCGGGTGGACGTCCGGCTCATCGCGGCCACCACCCGGAAACTGGAGGAGGAGGTGGCCGCGGGCCGCTTCCGGGAGGACCTCTACTACCGCCTCAACGTGTTCCCCATCCATGTACCGCCCCTGCGGGAGCGCCGCTCGGACATCATCCTGCTGGCGGACTTCTTTACGGAGAAGTACGCCGAAAAGAATCGGAAACTCATCAAACGCATATCGAGTCCCGCCCTGGATCTGCTGGCGG
>CAYUPG010000295.1:0-2834 GCA_964446515.1 uncultured Treponema sp. | reverse complement strand
TACTACAACGGCTACAAGGGCTGGCACTCCATGAATCCCGGAGGAGAGGAGCGCTACCTGGACGGCGAGGCGGAACCCCTCTTCGCCTTCGGCGAGGGGCTCTCCTACACCCGCTTCGAGTACTCGGACCTGCGGGTCCTGACGCCGGAGCTGCGGCCGGGGGAAGACGCCGTCGTCCAGGTGGACGTGGCCAACGCGGGTCCGGCGGCCGGCACGGAGACCGTGCAGCTCTACATCCGCGACCTGGTAGCCTCCGTCACCACGGCGGCCAAGAACCTGCGGGCCTTCGCCAAGGTGAACCTGGCGCCGGGGGAGCGTAAGACGGTCCGTCTGACCGTCCCCTACGCCGACCTCGCGATCGTCACGCCGGAGCTGAAGCGGATAGTCGAGCCGGGGGACTTCGCCGTCATGGTGGGCCCTTCGTCCCGGGACGGGGATCTGCTGCGGGCGGTCTTCCGGGTGTCGGCAGGCTGAATTGACCGGCGGCCCGCCATGCCATAGAATCGATCGATGCAGCTAATCGGTCTGCCCGCGGCTTTGGGCCACCTGACGGAGCGTTGCTTCGCCGGCGTCGAGAGCGTGGAATTCACCGACCGCTTCTTGGAGACGATCATGAAGCCATCACCCGCAACAACCTGCGCAACACCGGAAGTATCGAGACTAGGCGCCCCACGATATGGAGCATGATATCAGCGGAATCTGCGACGTGGCCCACGCCGCCGGTCCGGCGGTGGTTTTTCCCGCCTTGCTGAAGCAGGTCCTAAAGCACGACATCTTCAGCTTCGACCAATGTGCCTTCCGGGTCCGGAACGGATACATGGACTACCGGAATCCCTAAGCCGCGGTCCGAGAGGGGGCCGGTGCCTTGAGGTCTTCTTCCATACCGTCGGCCTGGGCACCCGTTTGTATGACCTGGGAGTAAGGATGGACCGCCTGGGCGACATTGCCCGGAAGTCTACGGATAGGCATGTAGACAAACTGAGGAGTCTCGTCAGGCTAGACAGAGCGGTGGTTCGGAATACCCTGGAGCCGGCCCTGTCGGCGATTCTATTTGCCAGGGGTGCAAAATAGTACCGGAAATGGTACCCCCGTACTATTTGCAGGACGCCGGACTGCTCCTAAAGTATGATGATAGTTTGAACCCGTAATAAGGAGTGTCTATGCTCATACCGCTCGGGAACAATACCCTTAAGGAAATAGCCCCCTCCGTCGTCGTGCCCTCCTACAACCGGAGCGCTCTGCGCCATCGCATAGTCCACGTCGGCGTAGGAGGATTTCACCGTTCCCATCAAGCTCGCTACCTGGACGACCTGCACGCTGCGGGTGCCGGGGAAGATTGGGGAATTTGCGGAATATGCATGCTTCCCCGGGACCGGGTGATGTACGACAGCATGAAAAAGCAGGATTGCCTGTACACCCTTGTGGAGCGGGATGAGACGGGGGACAAGGCCCGGGTTATCGGCTCCATAGTTGATGTCCTCTTCGCCCCCGACGATCCCGAGGCGGTCATAGAGAAAATGGCCTCCGAGACATGCGACATTGTATCCCTTACGATCACCGAGGGCGGGTACTACATCAATGCCGGCACCGGCGCCTTCGATGCCGCGAACCCCGATATCGCACATGATTTAGCTGCACCCCATAGGCCGATCGGCGTTTTCGGCTATTTGGCGGAAGCCTTAGCCCGAAGAAGGGAGCGCGGATTGACGCCCTTCACTATTCAGTCATGCGATAACATCCAGAACAATGGCAACGTGGCGGAGTCTATGTTTCTTGCCTTCGTCGCCCTTAGGGATAAACCCCTGGCTGATTGGGTGCGGCAGGAGGGGGCATTCCCGAACAGCATGGTGGACCGGATCACCCCTGCCACAACGGACGAGCACCGGGCCCTAGTCCGGGATGATTTCGGCATCGCCGACGTTTGCCCCGTCGTTTCCGAGCCCTTTCTGCAATGGGTAGTGGAAGACTGCTTCGTACGCGGCCGCCCTCGGTGGGAGAGGGCCGGCGCCACCCTGACGAAGGATGTGCTGCCCTACGAAAAAATGAAGCTCAGGCTGCTCAACGCGAGCCATCAGGCCTTGTGCTACATCGGTATGCTATTGGGCTACGATTTCTCAAACCAAGCCATCGACGACCCCAGGATCGTCACGCTTCTTCGCTTCATGATGGACAGGGAGGTGACTCCGCTTCTTCCCGAGGTCCCCGGCATCGACCTGGACGAGTACAAGGATACCCTTATCCGGCGATTCGGCAATCCCATTCTACGGGACCAGCTCTTAAGGATCGGGACCGAGGGATCCGTCCGCATACCGAAGTTCGTTCTTCCCTTCGTGGAGGAAAATTTGGAACGCGGGGGCCCGGTGACTGCATCGGCCTTTACCGTGGCCGCCTGGATCCGCTATCTTGCGGGCCCCGCCGATACCGGGAAGGAGCTGCAGATAATCGATCCCCTGTCGGAAACGGTGGTCCCCATCGCCAAGGCGGCGAAGGAAGATCCGCGGCCCATGCTCGCAATGCGCAGCATCTTCGGTGACAAGATCGGCGCTTCGCCGGTCTTTGTTCGTGAAGTCGGCGCCGTGTTGGAATTGATGTACAGCCTGGGGTGTGGAAAGACGCTCGACCTCTATACGGGGCTGCTGAAAAAAGGTTCTTCCGGGCTTAAGGGAAAGCACCCTTAATTTTGAAAAAGTAGTAATGGTTTCTGTATGGGCTGTTCTTGATCTCTTTGAAAGTTTTTGAATTTCCCGTCGTTGCGCTGTGATTCCATACTTCATGTTATATGTATATGCTATAATCTGATCTGACACTTGGTAGATAAGAGTGGAGGATCATAT
>CAYUPG010000294.1:0-2838 GCA_964446515.1 uncultured Treponema sp. | reverse complement strand
CCGCCGCGTGGCTTGGGAACGAATCCTACGTGGCGGGGGACGGGCGGCGCATAGAGCGGGTGGAGCTCTCCGGACGGACAAGCCTTGTCTGCCTGTCCGGGGCAGGAGAATTCGGTTTTGAGGAAAAGACCGGTAGGCTTGCCGTCAAGGACGGGGCCGCCTGGTTCACCAGCGACGGCGCGGGTCCTTGGACGGCCGCGGCGGAGGTTGCGCTCCGGCCTGCCCGAACGGCCTCCGATACGTATCGGGTCTACCTGGAGCGCCAGTCCGCGGGGCCCTACGAGAACCTCCCCATGGTGCGCAATACCTCCGGGGTTGGAACCACCTCGCTCCTGATCCGGAACGGTGCGGCCTACGAGGCCTTTCCGCCGGAGCTTCCCGGCACGAATCCCGTTCAGGACCCCCAGGCGGTGTTCAACCACGGCCGACGCACCGGCCGCCGGGAACTAGCCTTGACCTTCGACCTCATGGACGATGCGGAGGGGCTTCCCTTCGTGCTCGACACCCTGGCCGCGTTCAATGTCCGCGCGACCTTCTTCCTGAACGGGGAATTCATTCGGCGCCACGGCGCGGCGGCCAAGGAGATAGCGGATGCGGGCCACGAGACCGCCTCCCTATTCTTCGCGCCCATAGATCTTTCGGACGGCAGGTACCGCATCGACGCGGAGTTCATACACCGGGGCCTTGCGAGGAACGAGGATGAGTTCTTCCAGGCGACGGGCTACGAGCTGGCCCTCCTCTGGCACCCTCCCTACTACGCGTCGTCCCCGGCCGTCGTCTCCGCGGCGGCGACGGTGGGCTACCGGACCATAGGCCGGGATGTGGATCCCCTGGATTGGGTCGGCCGCTCCGAGGGCAGGAGCTATTCCCTGCCCTATCGGGGAGCCTCGGAGATGGTGGACGAGATCATGGCCGCCAAGAAGCCGGGTTCGATCATCTCCCTGCGTCTGGGGCTGCCTCCCGGCGGGCGGGACGACTACCTCTTCTCCCGCTTGGACGTTCTCCTGGATGCTCTGGTGCGCTCAGGCTATACGGTCGTACCGGTGTCGACCCTCATCGAGCACGGGCGGTAAGGCGCCCGCGGCTCGACAGGCCGCGAAAGAATAGGACCAGGGTATCCCAGAGGCGCTTGAAGAAGCCGCCTTCCGGGATATCCGTCCCGGAGGCGAGGGGGATGCGTCGAAGTTCCCCCGCCTCGTCCGAGATGACCAACTCGCCCAGCACCGTTCCGGCGGCAAGCGGGGCCAGGACGGGCTCCGTCCGCACCACCTCCCAGAAGACCCTGTTTCCGCGGTTTGCGGGCACCGTGAAGGCGGTCGCCTCCGCGGGAGCGATGTCCGCGTAGTCCGCTCTTCCCTTCCAGACGCGCACCGGATCCAGATGCTCCACCACGGGCCTGAGGGTCTTGAAGTTTTCGAAGCCCCAGGCCAAGAGCCTGCCCCCGTCCTCTGCGCGGAAGCGCCCCCCCTGGGCGGAGCCCGAGCCGGGACCCCCCAGGAGGACCGCGATGAGCCGGGTACCGGAGCGTTCGGCCGTAAGAGCTATGTTGTAGCCCGATTCGATGATGTAGCCCGTCTTGAGGCCGTCCACGCCTTCAAGGGCATCCAGCAGCAAGTTCCTGTTGTACTGGACTATGGTCCCCGGCTTATCCCTGAACACTTCGGGGAGGTTCTCGCTCTTCGGATAGGCGAATTCCCTGACCGAATGAAACTCCGCGAGGGCCTGGGGATGCTTCTCAAGATAGATGCGGCAGAAGGCGGCGAATTCCGCCGCAGTGGTCATGTTGTGCTCCGAGATGCCCGAGGGCTCCACGAAGCGGGTGGCGGAGAGCCCCATGCTGCGGGCTTCCCGGTTCATGCGCTCCGCGAAGTCCCGGATCGACGGGGCCAGGTGCAGGGCAACCGCCACCGCCGCGTCGTTGCCCGAGGATACCGCCAGGCCGAGCATGAGCTCCCTGAGGGTGACCCGCTGGCCCGGGGCGAGAAACATGAGGCTGGATCCCCAGCTCTGGTTTATAGCCCAGCTGGCCCGGGGCAGGGCCACCACATCGTCCAGAGAAACCCGGCCTGCGGCGACTTCCTCAAGGACCACGTGCATGGTCATGAGCTTGGTGAGCGAGGCGGGGGGAATCTCGAGATTCCCCTCCTTCTCGTAGAGGACGGTCCCCGTGGCGGCATCCAGGAGCACGGCGGATCGGGAGCGCAGCTCCGGACCGTCCGCGGCGGTCAGGCCGTGGACGCCCAGAATGGGAAGGAAGAGAAGGAGCGCGGAAAGAACGAACATCCCAAGTCCCCTAGAAATCCGCCTGGCCCACGGCCCGGGGATAGGGAATGACGTCCCTGATATTCGCCATTCCGGTCACGTAGAGGATGAGCCGCTCGAAGCCCAGGCCGAAGCCCGAGTGGGGCACCGTGCCGTAGCGGCGGAGGTCCAGGTACCACCAGTAGTCCTCGGGCTT
This sequence comes from uncultured Treponema sp., assembly GCA_964446515.1. GTDB lineage: Bacteria > Spirochaetota > Spirochaetia > Treponematales > Breznakiellaceae > CAYUPG01. The sequence continues at coordinate 380 of CAYUPG010000294.1, read as the reverse complement.
CATGCCCATGTCGAGGATGCGCTTCTCCAGGACATCCAGGCGCTCCTCGCGTTCGGAGCCGCCGATGATCTCCCCCAGCCGGGGCACCAGCACGTCCATGGCCCGGACCGTCTTGCCGTCGGGATTCTGCTTCATGTAGAAAGCCTTGATCTCCTTGGGGTAGTCCGTGACGATCACGGGTCCGCCGGCAACCTTTTCAGTAAGGAATTTCTCGTGCTCGCTCTGGAGGTCGCAGCCCCAGTAGGGCTTGAACTCGAAGGTTTCGGCCTGCTTCTCCAGCTCCTTCACGGCATCCGTGTAGGTCATGTGGGTGAACTTGGAGGCGACCACGGAGGAGAGGGTCTCTATGATGCCCTGCTGAATGCGGGAATCGAAGAACT
>CAYUPG010000293.1:1406-2927 GCA_964446515.1 uncultured Treponema sp. | reverse complement strand
GGGGAACGAGACGCTCTCCCTGCCGGCCAAACTTCGCACCGACGGCGGATCGGCGGTACTCTCGGGAACCTTCGTAGCCCCCGCCGTCGACGGTCCCCTGTACCTGCTCACCGGCCGGCTCGATGCCGCGAGCGAGGTCTACGTCAACGGCGTCCTCGTGGGCCTGCGGGGAAGCATGGGAAGGGAAGGCGAGGCTCCCTACTCCTGTCCCGCCAACGACCCCGGCGCCTTCCTGCTGCCCAAGAGCCTGGTGCGCGGCGGCGCCCCCAACCAGGTCGAAATCCGAATGTACGCCCCTTCTTCGGTGATAGAGGTGCCCGCCGTCTACTTCGGAGACCTGGAGGCCCGGCGCTTCGAGGAGCGGGTCGTGGGCTTTCTCAACTTCACCCTCTACAGCGTCCTCGGAGCCCTCTGCGCCTTCGTGGGCCTGTACTTCCTCTTCCTCTGGATAGCCCGCCCCGCGGACAAGCCCAATCTATGGTTCGCCCTCTCCTCCCTGGCCATAGCGGCCTATTTCGCCGAGATGGGCGCCGCTTTTCCTACCTTGCCCTACTCCTTGAACCGGGCGCTGGCCAAGGCCTGCCTGACCATCAGCATGGCGTCCCTGGCGGCCTTCTTCATCGACTTCCTGGAGGTCAAGCTTCCCCGCCTCGTCTCCTACCTCCTCGTGGGGGTCAGCGCCCTCATGGCAGTAGCCTACATCCTGGCGAGGAGCGACAACGCGGGCATATCGGCCGTCTTCAACCGGGGGCTCCTGTTCATACAGGCGGTCATCGTCTTCATCGTGGTGGTCACGGTTCGGGCGGTCGCCAAGGGGAACCGCGCGGCCATACCCCTGCTGGTCGGGGTGGCCCTGGGGGTCGCCCTGGGCACCCACGACGTCGTCTACTCGATCATGGGAAGGAAGCCCCTGGCCTGGCTCCAGGGCTTCGGCTTCTTCTTCATGAACCTTTCGCTCTTCATCACCTTGACCGTCCGTTCCGGCAAGCTCTACAAGGAGCTGGAGCTGTATTCGGCGGATATCGAGGAAAAGACCCAGCAGCTCTCCGCCTACATAGGGCGGATCGAGGAGACCGCCAACTCGGTATCCTCCATCGCCGCGCAGATCGACGCCGATGCCGCCGCGGCGGTGTCCTCCGCCGATAAGCTCTCCGCCGCCGCGGCGCGCATCCAAACTGGAGCGGAAACCCAGGCCCGGGCGGTGGCGGACTCGGAGTCCGCGGTGGGCCGCCTCGGGGATTCCCTCGCCCAGGTGCGCAGCGGCGTAAACACCCAAGCCGCCGGCATCGAGGAGTCGGCGGATGCGGTCTCCATCGTGGCGGACGCGGTGGCCACGGTCTCCGAAAACCTGAACGCCACCGCCGATTTCGCCCGAAGCCTCGACGGCACGGCGGAGGACGGACGCAGGGCATCCAAGAGCCTGGACGAGGCCATAGGAAAGATCCGGGACACCACCGGGGAGATAGTCGCCATCGTGGATGCGGTGGAAGACTTTGCGGAGCGCACCAACCTTCTGGCCAT
>CAYUPG010000293.1:0-1396 GCA_964446515.1 uncultured Treponema sp. | reverse complement strand
GACGGTCCGCCGTGGAGCTCGCCCTCCGGGCGGCGCGGGAGCTTCCGGCCGTGGCTTCGCGGTCATCGCCGGGGAGATCAAGAACCTCGCCGCCGCCTCCGCGGAGCGGTCCGCAAGGATACGGGACTCAATCAAGGAGATAACCGGGCGCATAGGGAACGGGGTGGACGCCAACGCCAAGGTTCTGGCATCCCTGGACTCGGTGGCCAAGAACGCGAAGATCGCCCTGGAGAGCATACTGTCCGTGGGCGGGGCCCTGCAGTCCCAGCGCAGCGCCGCCGAGCGCCTGCGGGGAAGCCTCAGGGATCTGGCTGAATCGGCCGCGGCCATACGGGCGGAAGCGGAGCGGCAGGAAGGGGAGGGGGAGAACATCCTGGACCGCATGCGGGAGCTGGTGGACGTGTCCGAGGATCTGCGCTCCGCCATCGACGGCATAGCCCGGGAGAACGGCGCCATCGCGGAGAGCATGCGTCGCCTCGCCGCCGTGAGCCGGGAGGGCAGGCACGCCGCGGCATCCCTGAGGACCCTCCTGGAGTCGAGGAAGAGCGCCTAGTGTCGGCGGAGGACATCGGCGCGTTCCGCGCTGCGGTCTACGAGGAGTACCGCCTCCACGGCCGCAGTTTTCCCTGGCGGGAGAATACGGAAAGCTGGGGCGTTCTTCTCTCGGAGGTGATGCTCCAGCAGACCCAGACGGACCGGGTGGTGCCCTACTGGCGGCGCTGGCTCGGCCTCTGGCCTACGCCCGGTGCCCTGGCGGCGGCGGAGCTCTCCGAGGTGATAAAAGAATGGAGCGGCCTCGGCTACAACCGTAGGGCACGCTTCCTGAAGCTCGCGGCGGAACGCATCGTAGCGGACCACGGCGGAGAAGTGCCCTCCGCGGTCGCGGAGCTGCGGAAGCTGCCGGGCATAGGGCCCTATACGGCTGCGGCGGTGGCCTGCTTCGCCTACGGCGTTCCTACGGCCTTCATAGAAACCAACATACGCGCCGCGGCCATACACTTCTTCTTTCCCGACAGGACAGAGGTCGCGGACAAGGAGCTCATGCCCATACTGGAGGAGGCCCTTGACCGGGAGCGGCCCAAGGAGTGGCACTGGGCCCTGATGGATTACGGAGCGGCCCTTAAAAAGATCACCGTCAACCCGAGCCGCCGCAGCGCCCACCACGTGAAGCAGTCGAAGTTCGAGGGATCCCTCCGCCAGGCTCGGGGAGCGGTCCTGCGCTGTCTGGCGAACTCGGGGCCCTGCGGCGCGGAGGAGCTGCGGCGACGCACCGCCCTTGAGGACGACCGCTTCGCCGCCGCCCTGGCCGCCCTGGCCGCGGAGGGCATGGTGGCCGAACGCGGCGGGGTGTACCGGATAGGGTAAACAAAAAATCCGTCCTTTCGGACGGGCTGGT
>CAYUPG010000292.1:0-2928 GCA_964446515.1 uncultured Treponema sp. | reverse complement strand
GGGATTTCGAGGGCATCGGCATCGCCTGCTTTCGCGTCGGCCAGGCGACTGAACGGGATTTGATCCACGGAAAGCCCATACGGGAAGAGGATCTTGAGCCCCTGGGAGCTCGGAGCGCCGCCGCGGTCGATCGGGCGGCGGTATTCTCCGCTTCCGGATCCCTGGTGGCCGTCCTCGAGCGGCTCGGCGCTTCCTGGCGCTACGGGTTCGTCTATGGTCGTCCTTGACTGGGCATCCTTCCTCGCCGGAGAGGAAGGGGCTCCTCCCGCCGCCATGACCATCGGCGTATTCGACGGCGTTCACCTCGGCCATATGGCCCTGGTCTCCCGCATCGTCCATAGGCCCGACGGACTTGTTCCCACGGTGGTCAGCTTCACGGAAAGCCCCAAGGCGGTCCTGCGCAGACAGGGCTACGAGGGCGACATCGCCGGGGTGCGCCAAAAAATCCGCTACCTGGAGGCGGCCGGGGTGCGCAGGATTGTGCTGATTGACTTTTCCGGGGATTTCAGTAGAATAAGCGGGAAGGAATTTGTCGGTCTTTTGAGGGACCGGGGAAATCTGCGTTATCTAGCGGTGGGCAGCGATTTTCGCTGCGGACACCGGCTCGACACCGACGCCCTGCGGCTCAAGGCCATGAACGAGGCGGTCGGGATACCTACGGATGTGGTTTCGCCGGTCACCTTCGGCGGGGCGCCCATCAGTTCGAGCCGTATCCGCTCCGCGATCGCGGCGGGCGACCTCGTCGAGGCGGCCGCCCTTCTCGGGCGAAACGTGGAGCTGGATCTTGTCGGCGTGCCCAGTACCCCGGGCGGCGACGGAATCAGGTACCATGCGCGCGCCGCCCATCGGATTACGCCGCCTCGCGGCCGGTATCCCGCGCTCCTCTACGGATCGGATGGTTCCCCTGCCCGGGATGCGGTAGTGGAAGTCGGCGACGGTTTCGTCGTCCTACCCCCCGGCGCCGACGCTTCTCGCGTCGAATTTTTATCATAGGTTGCAAGGAGAGTATAGATATGGCATTAACCAAGCAGGACACGGCATCCCTCGTCGCCAAATTCGGCAAGAGCGAGAAGGACACGGGTGCCTCCGAAGTCCAGGTAGCGTTGCTGACGGAGCGGATCAATCAGCTCACGGAGCACTGCAAGAGTTTCAAGAAGGACAAATCCAGCCAGCGCGGTCTGCTCATGCTGGTCGGCCAGAGGCGGCGGATGCTGAAATACATACAGCGGACGGACTTGGAGAAGTACCGGAACCTTATAAAGGAACTGGGGCTCCGCAAGTAGCGGACGCGAGATCGGACCCGGTTGATGGGGCGCGGTGCGCAGCCGTCGCCGGGTTCTTTTTTTTATCGGCCCCGTTTTGTCTTCAATTCGGGGTCGGCCCATCGCCTTTGGGCATGATGGGTACCTTCGGATAGGAACAAAATGATTCAGAGAGTGACCATGCAGTTCGCCGGCCAGGAATTGATCCTGGAAACCGGCAGGATGGCGAAGCAGGCCAACGGGTCCGTATTCGCCCAATACGCCGGTTCGGCGGTCATCGCGACCGCCTGCACCTCCGGCAGCGCCGAAGAGGACATGGACTACGTTCCCCTCACGGTGGACTACAACGAAAAGTACTACGCTGCGGGCAAGATCCCCGGCGGCTTCATCAAGCGGGAGAGCCGTCCCAAGGACAAGGAGATCCTGGTCTCCAGGCTCATCGACCGGCCCATGCGGCCCCTCTTCGACAAGCGATTCGGCCGGGACATCCAGATCGTTCCCACCACCGTATCGGCCGATCAGGTCAATCCCCCGGACATGCTCGCCATCGTAGCGGCTTCCGCGGCGGTCCACATCTCCGACATACCCTTCGCCGGCCCCATCGCAGGAGTCCGGGTCTGCGCCGTGGGCGACGAGCTCATAGTGAACCCGACCTACGACGAGATCGCCAAGTCCAGGCTCGAGATAGTCGTCGCAGGCACCCGGGACGGGATCACCATGGTCGAGGGCGGCGCCAAGGAAGTGGACGAGGATCTCATGATCGCCGCCCTTGAGAAGGGCCACCAGGTCATCATCCAGCTCTGCGACCTTCAGAATAAGCTGCGCGAATTGGCGGGGCTTGCAAAGCTTCCCCTCACCGAGAGCGCCTCGGTGCTGGCCAATGCCGAGGCCATAAAGGCCGAAGCCTATCCCCGCCTGCAGGAAGCCTGCTTCGTCAAGGGCAAGATGGAGCGCGGCAACGCCATCAAGTCGGTCAAGTCCGACCTGGCGGCCAAGTACGCCGACCAGCTCGCCGACGACAAGCAGAACAAGCTCTTCAACGCCCTCTTCGAGGACATGGAGTACCAGATACTGCGCTCCTCCATCCTGGACAAGGGCGTCCGGGTCGACGGCCGGGGCACCGAGGACATCCGGGCCATCACCTGCGAGATCGGGGTCCTTCCCCGGACCCACGGCTCCGCCCTGTTCACCCGGGGCGAGACCCAGGCTTTGGCGGTGACCACCCTGGGAACCGTCTTCGACGAGCAGATCTTCGACGACATCGACGGGGACAAGCGGGAGAGCTTCCTCCTCCACTACAACTTCCCGCCCTTCTCCGTGGGCGAGGTCGGACGCATGGGCACCGGGCGCCGGGAGATAGGCCACGGCCATCTTGCCCGCCGGTCCCTGGAAGCCATGGTTCCCACCAAGGAAGAGTTCCCCTACACCGTCCGCGTGGTCTCCGAGATCCTCGAGTCCAACGGCTCCTCCTCCATGGCCTCCGTCTGCGGCGGAACCCTGGCCATGCTCCACGCCGGCGTTCCCATGAAGAAGCCCGTGGCCGGCATCGCCATGGGCCTCATCACCGAGGGCGACCGCTACGCGGTGCTTTCCGACATCCTTGGCGAGGAAGACCACCTGGGCGACATGGACTTCAAGGTCGCCGGTACGGTGGACGGGATCACGG
>CAYUPG010000291.1:0-2931 GCA_964446515.1 uncultured Treponema sp. | reverse complement strand
AGACCGGATCTCCCGCCTGGGCGCCGGCGTTGTTCCGCTCGATCCTGATAAGGAGCACATCCCCGCCAAGGGAATTCAAGCCGCCGATGGATTCGAATATCTGATGGTCCCCATTGGTCGTGAAGTAGGCCTGGCTGGTATACGTTCCGACCAGGTAGGAGCTCAGCTCGGCCTCCGTCACCACCTTGTCGCTGTTCCCGTCGGCCGAAAGGATGGTGGCGTAGGCGCCGGAACCGGACCGGGGAACTCGGTACACCGTGGCCTTTAGGGGCATGCCCGGGTAGGAGTGCACCGAAGCGAAGGTGATCAGGTAGACCGAAGTCATGCCCCCAGGAAGCTCCGCCCAAAGGAAGTCGTGGTCCGCCGAGAAGGAGAAGCCGTCGGGATTGCCCGTGGACAGATCATAGTCCCGCTTCCGGATGGTGTTGTAGCGCAGGGGCGTCGACCCTCCGAGCCACTCGTCCGCCAGGGCCAGCTTGTTCCTGTCGGAGAAGTCGGTGCTGTTCGGCTGCCCCATCCAGGGGGTCTCGTCGATGCCGTAGGGAACGCCTCCCACCGTGACCGTGGAATCGGGCACCTGGTAGTCCTCGTCGTCCGCCCCGGCGTAGAAGCGCAGGGTATAGGCCCCCGTGGCGGGGTTGGCCGAAGGGGCCGTGGACCGCCGGACCCGGACGAAGAAGGTGCCCTGCGCCTCCGTAGGATAATCGGTGATGTGCTGGTAGCCGTAGAGCATGTAGGGGATGAAGGCCACGCCCCGGACCGGCTCGTTCTGGGAACCGGACCAGGGCTGTCCGGAGGCCTGAACGCCGCTGCCTAAAGCCGGGACCAGGACGCCGCCCGAGTCCGTTGCCCGGTACACGTCGAACTCCACCACCACCCCGTCGGTCCCGGCGGCGCTCTCGGCTTTAAGGATGTACTGGGTCATGTTGTTCCTGGCCCGTATGCGGAACCAGTCCACGTCCGTACCGGGAGAAGCGGGATCGGCGGTACCGTAGATGGTCCGTCGGACGACGCCGTCGGAGGGATAGAGCACATTCATTTCCTGGGACAGCGCCGTGGTGACCGGGTCGTCGTTCCTTCCGCCTCCCAGGGATTCCACGTACTCCTTGTCCTCCGAGTCCGGCCCCCAGGTGTAGAGCAGGCTGTAGCGTCCGTCCGTCCTGGGACCCGAGCCGCCCTGGGCGGCGCTCTCGTTCCGCACCACGAGCCAGCACGTCGCCGAACCTTCCGAGACGCCGGCATTCAGCGCGTCGAACATCACCCGGCCGTTGGACGTCTGGAAGAAGCCTTCCTTATCGACCTGCCAGATCCCCGCCCCGTTCGATCCGTCCCAGGAGGTATACATGGTCACGGAGAACGACAGGTTGCGCTTGGCCAGGTCCGCGCCGTAGTAGTTGTCCGTCTCCGCGAGCTCCAGGGCGTAGCGCTTTCCCGCCTCCACGGTGAGGGCGTACACGTCCGTGTCCTCCGATCCGAGAACCGCGGTAACGGCGTTGGTGCGGCCGAAGGGCAGGGCGACGGCTTCCGACGGCGTCTCGTTGGGCTCCGCAGCCTCCTGGGGCACGGGGCGGAAGCGGTAGCCCAGCTCGTAGGGACCAAGGCCCCCCACGGGGCTCTCGATGCGGACGTAGTAGGTGGCCCCGCCGGTGAGGCGACCGGCGAAGATCTGCCGCTCATCGGTCCCGGCGGAATCACCCAGGGGGCTGCTGCGGGTAAGGGCGTTGGAGTCGCTCTGGTAGAGCCCCGCCCGGAGCTGATAGGAAGTCGCGCCGACCTCAAGCACGTAGTGGTCCGTGGTCGCCGGGGTAAGGCGCAGGTAATCCACGTCTCCGGGCAGATGGAGGTTCCTGGCGGTCTCGAAGACCCCCTGGGCCAGCTGCCGGTAGGAGCCTGAACTGTCCAGGGACTCGAAGCCGTCCGCTTCTATGGGGCTTCCGTCCGAGTAGACCACCGGCAATCCCTCCCCTACTTTTATACGCAGGGACTCGTCGACGACCCAGAACCCGTTGCCGCCGTCGCTTATCAAGCCGTCCAGCACGTCCGAATCGGCGCTGTTGCCCGGCACGCCCTTCCGGACGATGCGCTCGCTGTCCCCGGCCCCCGCGCCGTCGTCGCCGGATACGTAATCCCCGTCGATGTCGTGGAAGAGGAAGACGAGGGCTTCGGAGGCGCCGCCGGGAATGCGGGACCGGGGTATGCGGTACTTGCCCGATGCGGTAATGGGCAGGTCGTCAAGCATGGCCATGGATCCTGGAACGACAGGGTTCGGAAGGGGCAGGCCGTAGAGCTGTATGTAGATGGGCCGGGCGGCGTCCAGCACCAGGTCGGCGCTGGAGTAGGACAGCTCCAAGCCGATCTCGTCGGCCCCGAAGTAGCGGGTGACGAACTCCGACGAAAAGGCGCGGGACTTGGTGCCTATGCCGCTCTTGAAGTCGGGCGATACGACCAGGCGGTAACGCTTATCAAGCGCGAGGGGGGACGATGGGACGAAACTCACCCTGCGGGAGTCCGGATCATAGGAAAGGGAGCCTGAAACCTGCTGCTCCGCGGGAAGCGCAAGGAGCTTGACGGTCTGGGCGTTCAGGGTCTTGCCGTCCATCTCCACATCGAAGGTGATTCCGATCTGAACGGTGGGCAGCACCTCCGACGCGCCGTCGGCGGGCTCCACCTTGAGCACCGTGGGAACGGTTCCCCGCTCCGCCGCATCCGTGACGATGCGCTCCCGTATCTCGTCCAGCATGGGATTCTCGCAGGCAAGGAACAGGAGAACCGGAAAAGCCGCACTCGCCGCAAAGCGCACACCCGTCTTCATGGCACACCCCTCACTTTTCGCCCTTACCCCCAAATATAGCATCATTATTATTTTAATCAAGATTAATATAGTAATGTATAGGCATAAAGATAAACGCGGCCGCCGGGGGGGGGGGGGGG
>CAYUPG010000290.1:0-2942 GCA_964446515.1 uncultured Treponema sp. | reverse complement strand
GGCCAGTATGGCTATGTTGAGGGTGTACTCCCGCTCGTAGGCATCGAACTCCCCGTCGTCTATGCGCTCCCCCAGCAGTATCACGCCGTTTATCTGCCCCTTGGCCTTGAGGGGAACCAGCATGGTGGGCTCCAGCTCCTCAAGATATTCCAGCCCCGTCAGGGGCCCCAGCTCGCCGCGGACCTCCGCCATGGTGTAGCAGGCGTAGCGCTGGTTGAACAGGCGTATGAGGGGATGCGCCTCGGGGATGGAATAGTCGATCCCCTGGTGTATCTCGAAGCCCTTGTAGTTGCGGTGGAGGGTGAAGCACTCGGAATCCAGGCCCTTGCGGGCAAAAAGGCCCGCCTTGAGCACCTTGAGCTGGGCCATGCACGTGAAGAGGATGGAATCGATGAGTATGTTGTAGTCCAGCGTGGAGTTGAGGCTCTTGGAAATTTCCAGAAGCTGCTTGAGGTCGAATATCTGCTTTTCGTAGTCCGTCCGGACGCCGGGGTTGCTTTCACTTTCTGCCATTGGTATTACCGATCCCCCAATCATAGCATCCCTGCCCCCCGACCGCAAGGCAAAAAGGGATATCCCAGGTCAGCGCGGCCCGCTACGGCTCCGAGACCTGCAGGGCGGGCACCACCGCATAGGCCTGCATGATCTTGAGGAAGCGGGCGATATCGTTGTACCCCGCCACCAGGGTCGGAATAAGGGCACGGTCCCGGGAAAGGGCCAGGGTCTTGATGTTCCCCACCAGCTCAGGCGTTGGCCTCTTGAAGTCCTTGAGGATATCCGCAAGGCACTCCGCCAAGCTCCGCAGGGCCGCAAGGTCGGCGGCGACCATATTCTTCACCCGGTCGTCCATGCCCGCGGCAATGCGCTCCGCCGCGTCCGCACGCCCGCGGCCCGCGGCAAGCTCCTCCAGGGCGGCGCGCAGGGCCGGGGCCCCGGAGCGGGCGTTTCCCGCCGCCCCCTCCTCGAAGGCGGCGATGCGGGCGCCCATCTTCTCCAGGGTTCCCACGGCGTCGGTCAGCCGCGACCGGAGCACCTGGTTCTGGAAGAAGCCCTCGACGCTTATGCGGTGCGCACCGTCGAGCAGGCCGCCGGAGAGCTTGCGGGAAGCGAAGGTCTTGCAGTAGGCCAGGGGACGCACCCAGAGGAGGGATTTTCCCAGGACCTCCCGCAGCCGAGCGTCCAGGGTTTCGTCGTAGCCTATCGCGGCCATAACGCCCCCTGCGGGGGCGGACCCGAAGAGGGCCTCCACGTCCTCCGACAGGCTGCGCTCCTTGAGCTCCCGCAGCAGCCGCTCCCGGTCCTCAGTCCAGCGCCGGGAAAGCCGGGCCCGATAGTCGGCGATCAGGGTATACGGGCGGTCGGCGAGGGCGGGCGCATACCGGGGATCCTCCTGCAGGGCCTTGAGCAGGGCGGCCAGCACCGCCGGGGATAGGATGCCGGAAATGATGCGGGAAAGGTCCTGCAGGTCCTTCCCGAGACGCCGAAGCCCCGGATCCCCCTGCGTTCCCGCCGCGAGGGCGACGGCGATGTCCAGGGCCGAGGGCCCGATGCGCACGGCTAGTATCGCCGCATAGAGGTCCTCCAGCTCCCCCGCAAGGGTCGGACCGTCGGCTGCCTTGAAGCGCGGCTTGTAGGAGGCCGATTCGGGTTTGGCCGCGGGATCGAAGGCCCTGAGCAGGCGTCCGGTGTCGTAGCGGCAGAGTTCCGCCAGGGCTTCGAACTCGCCGGCCTCCGCCTCCGCCGCCCGCACGTCCACGCCCTCGAGGACCTTGAGGATCAGCCGGTAGTCCGCCTCCGCCGAGGAGAAGACCTCCCGCGCATCCTCGCCCCCGGCTATGCGGGCCGCCATGGCGTCGTAGGAGACGGACTCCAGCAGGCGCCGCGTGCCCGCGTCGAAGCTCCGCTCCAGCAGCAGATCCCGGCTGCGCTTGGCCGCCCTCCCGTCGGGAGACAGAAGGGTCTTCTCCAGCAGGTCCCGCAGCACGCGGGTCGCCGAGGAGAGCTCGTGGAGGGCGGAGGCGAAGGGCGGCAGCAGAAGACGGGACCGGCTGTTGTAGATAGCCGGGCGAACGTCCTTCAGGGCCGCATGCACTTCCCGCAGTTCCCGCCGCTTGCGGGCGGCGACGGGGTCGGAGGAGACGAGCACGGAAGCCCAATCCAGGAGGGTGGAGAAGAAGCTCATCGGACGATTCTACGCCTTGGACCCGTCGCCGACAAGCGCCCCGGAGGCCGGCAGGGCGGGCGCCAGGATGGCGCGGTACCGGGCGATGCTCTCCGCGTGGACCAGCTGGTTCCGCAGGGCCGCGCCGCCCTCCAGGCCCTTGGTGTAGGCGCAGAACTGCTTGCGCATCTCCCGGCAGGCCGGCCCTTCTCCCAAGTCCCGGGCCAGCAGCTCCAGCTGCCGCAGACCGGCGGCGAGGCGATCCGCCGCGGGAAGGGGCTCGTAGCGGCCCGTTGCCAGGAGGGCGCGGGTCTCGGCAAAGATGAAGGGGTTGCCCATGGCGCCCCGGGCGAACATGATTCCCGCGCAGCCGGTCTCCCGGAGCATGCGTTCCCCCGCCTCCGGAGAAAAGAGGTCCCCGGAGCCCACCACCGGTACGGAGAGCCGGGAGGAGAGGTCGGCGATATGGGACCAGTCGGCGGTGCCTGAGTAGCCCTGGGCGCGGGTCCGGGAGTGGAGGGCCACCAGGGCGGCCCCCGCCTCCACGGCGATGCGGGCGGTCTCCCGATAGTTGACGGAGGAAGCGTCCCAGCCGGAGCGTATCTTCACGGTGACCGGAACGCCGCCCAGGTGGGCCGCGGAGGCGGCCGCCACGGCCTCGACGATGCGCCCCAGAAGGGCGGGGGTGCGCAGCAGAGCCGAGCCGGCCCCCGTCTTGACCACCTTGGGAACCGGGCAGCCGCAGTTTATGTCCACCGCATCGGGCCCGTGGGGCGCCAGG
>CAYUPG010000289.1:0-2989 GCA_964446515.1 uncultured Treponema sp. | reverse complement strand
AGCGGTCTTTCATTCCTTCTTTAGAAAGTCCCGAGGGCAAACGCATAGTGGCCCAGAACCTGGTGGACCGGCCTCCCAAGGACGATACCATCACCCGTCTGATCGCCAACGTGAACCCCCTGCTGGAGAACGTGAACGCCACGGTGGTGCAGCTTGAGCGGGCCCTGGGCCAGGTCAACGACGCCGTCGCGGGCACCGGTTCCGGTCCCGTTGCGGATTCCCTGCGGGACGCGAGCTCCATCATTGCCCAGGTGAACGAGACTGTGGGATCGGCGGGACCCCGGGTCGACCGGATGATGGCGGATGTGGAGGGCTCCCTGCCGACGATCCTTGCCCGGGTGGAGGCGAGCGTCGATTCGGTCAAGGCCCTCGCGGAATCCGCCGTGGTGATAGGCAAGAACTTCGAGGCCACCAGCGAGGCCCTGCGGGACCCCACCGGGCTGGTGCCGCGGCTGCTCGATCCCAAGGGTTCCCTGAAGACCTTCCTGGACGACGGGGATAGGCTCTTCAACAGGGTGGACAATTCCCTGGCCGAGGTGGAGCAGGCCCTGGGGAACCTTGAGGGATCCACGGCGACCCTGGCCGCCCAGATGCCGCGCATCGCCGCCACCATCGACGACGCCCGCGCCGCGATCGTTTCTGCCCAGGACGTCCTCGAGGGACTCAAGAACAATCCGCTGCTCCGCGGCGGCATCCCGGAACGGGTGGATCCCCAGGCTGCTCCCACCAGCCTGCGGACGACGGATTTCTGATATGGTACCGCTGCGTTTTCTTCCCGCCGCCGCTGCGGCTCTCGCCCTCCTCGGGGCGGCCTCGTTCACCTCCTGCTCTTCGGCGCCGAAGGTTCCGCCCCAGGTCCTGACGGTCCGCAACGAGGCGGGACGCCTCAACCAGATGGGTGCCAAGTCCCTGCGGGAGGGGCAGATCGAGGCGGCCCGGGACTTCTACGCCGAGGCCTACCGCCTGTTCACCGCTGCGGACGACGTCGAGGGCCGCATTCGGGCCCTGGACGGCTTGGGCCGGGTAACTCCCGAAGGCGTAACACTTTGGGACCAGGCGATGCGGATAGCCGGCGAGTCCGGCCGGGAAGACCTTATGGCATTGGCTTCTCTGCTCAAAGCGGAGGCGGATCTCCGCTCCGAAGAGGAGCCTGCGCTGCGCGGAGCCCTGGAGACTTCCCGGCGGGCGGCGTCGGTCTTGTCCGCGAGGCCTTCCGACCGGACACGGGCCCTTCGGGTGTACGGCTCCGCAGCCAAGTCCCTGGGGCTCCACCAGGATGCTCTCAAGGCCCTGGACGAGGCGGCTTCCATCGACAAGAAGAACAGGGCCTACATAGAATACGCTTCCGACCGCTACCTTTCCGCATCGGTCCATTCCAAGCAGGGAAACTATGCCGCGGCCGTCTCCGCGCTGCAGGATGCCCTGGACTACGACCGGAGGGCGGAGAATTCCGGTGGCATTGCGGGGGATTATCTGGCCTTGGGCATAGTGGCTGAAAAGATGGGCGATCGGGAAGGGGCGAAGCTCTATTACCGCCGCTCCATGGAAGTCTACGAGGCGGCCCGCCTGAAGGCCAAGGCCGCAGAGGCAGCGGCCCGCCTGCAGGCGCTTCCCTGAGCGCCGCCGCATAGGGTCCCTGCGGCCTGACGGGGCACCCGGGCTGCCGTTTCATCCGGTCTCGTCTTTGTTTCGACCCGCCCTATGTGATAGACTGTAGCGGATACCATGTTAAGAAAAGTGTTTTCCAAGATAGAGGATGTCGGCCGGTACATGGAGTTCCTGGGGGAACTGGCAAAAAGCTGTTTCCGGCGTCCCTTCCGCTTCGGACTCCTCCTTGCGGAGATGGAGCTCCTGGGCGTCAACTCCATACTCGTGATCATCCTCTCGGGTCTGGCGATAGGCATGATCTTTGCCCTGCAGATGGTTTCCCTGCTCCAGCCCTTCCAGGCGGAGATCGGCACCGGCGCGGCGGTCGCCGTCGCCCTGGGTCGGGAATTCGCCCCCATCATCACCACGCTCATGCTCATAGCGAAGAACGGGTCGGCCATGGCGGCCGAGCTGGGCACCATGCGGGTCACGGAGCAGATCGACGCCCTGGAATCCATGTCCGTCAGTTCGGTTCACTACCTGGTGCTCCCCCGGGTGGGGGCATCGATCGTGGTGTTTCCCGCCCTAACCCTGCTGGCGAACCTGGTGGGGGTGCTGGGGGCGTACTTCATCTCCACCTCCCTCTACGGCATAGATTCCGCGAGCTACTTGTCTTACATGTTCAACGTGCTGAAGCCCAAGGATATATACAGCGGGTTAATTAAATCGTCGATCATGGGCTTCATCGTGGCCACCATCTGCTGCTACCAGGGCCTGCACGCCGCCCAGGGAGCCAAGGGCGTCGGCGACGGGGCCACCAAGGCGGTGGTGGCGTCCTCGGTCGCCATACTGCTGGCGGATTATATCCTGGCGACCCTGATGATGTCCCTGGGGATCTGATATGGCGGAACCAATCATCTGCGTGCGCGGCCTCCACAAGGCCTTCGGAGAGGCGAAGATCCTGCGGGGCGTAGATCTGGATGTCGGCGAGGGATCGGTGTGTTCCGTGGTGGGCCAGAGCGGCACGGGAAAGAGCGTGCTCTTCAAGAGCATCATCGGCATGCTGCGCCCCGATGCGGGTTCGGTGAAGTACCGGGGAACCGAGCTGACCTCACTGAAAAAAGAAAAGCTCATAGAAATTCGCAGGCGTTTCGGCTATTCTTTCCAGAACGCGGCGCTCTTCGATTCTATGTCCGTGGGGGAAAATATCGCCTTTCCGCTGCGGGAGGTCCTACGGATCAAGAACCGGTCCGAGATCGCATCCCGGGTGTCCAAGATGCTGGAGTGGATAGAGCTGCCGGGGATTGAGGACAAGCGTCCCGATGAGCTGTCGGGCGGCATGCGCAAGCGGGTGGGCGTGGCGCGCTCCCTGGTCATGCAGCCGGACGTGCTCTTCTTCGAT
>CAYUPG010000288.1:0-3013 GCA_964446515.1 uncultured Treponema sp. | reverse complement strand
CAGACGATGACGACGGAGGACCCTAAGCTCTCGGCGGTGCTCGAGGAGAGCAAGAACCGCATCCAGTCCATGGCCATCATCCACGAACGGCTCTACCGGTCGGACGATTTCTCGCGCATCGATTTCGGCGAATACGCCTGCGCCATGGCCGAGCAGGTGGCCCTGACCTACCGCCGAAGCGGCGGCGCGGTGCAGGTGGCGGTGCGCGCCGGGCAGGCGCCCCTCGCCCTCGACGCGGCCATACCCCTGGGACTCATCCTGAACGAGCTCCTTTCCAACTGCTTCAAGCACGCGTATGCTCAGGACTCGGAGGGCACCATACGGGTCGTCCTGGAGGCCGCGGAGTGCGCTCGGGCGGTCCTGGCGGTGGAGGACGACGGCGTGGGGCTCCCGGAAGACTTTGCCCTGCGCAAGGAGCAGAGCCTGGGGATGACCCTCATCCGCACCCTCTCCGAGCAGGTAGGCGGAAGCCTTTCCCTGGAGAGCCCCTGCAGCCGAACGGGCCGCGGCACCCGCATGACCGTCTCCTTTCCGCTGCCGGAAGGATTCCGCTGGACGCCCGCGCCGTAAGAGGCGATAATCACGGCATGAAATCCACGACCAAGGAATTATGGTTCGAGACCAGGAAACAGCGGGAGTTCATCAACATAACCGCGGAAATTGCCGATCTGGTCCGGGAATCGGGGGTGCAGGAGGGGCTGTGCCTGGTCAACGCCATGCACATCACCGCCAGCGTGTTCATCAACGACGACGAGGGGGGCCTGCACCGGGATTTCGACGATTGGCTTGAACGGATAGCGCCCCACGCGCCGGTTTCCGCCTATCGCCACAACGTCGGTGAGGAGAATGCCGACGCCCACCTGAAGCGGCAGATCATGGGCCGGGAGGTGGTGGTGACCGTCACCCGGGGGGAACTCCACTTCGGCCCCTGGGAGCAGATCTTCTACGGCGAGTTCGACGGCATGCGGCGCAAGAGGGTCCTGGTCAAGATCATAGGCGAGTAGGCGGCGCGCTGCATCGCGCCGCAGTCCGACCGCCCGCGGCTCAGTAGGCCGGAAAGGGGCGGAGCTCCGTTATCTCCAGCCTGAAGCGGGCCGTGGCGGTCCACCTGCCGGAGACGATCTGGTAGGTGGGGAAGGCCGCCAGGGCTATGAGCCCCCGGCATTCCTTGGGGCGGTTGCGCTCGGTGCTCCGCAGGTAGGCCCTGATGGCCGCGCGGGCCGCATCCTCCAGGGCACCCGCCTTTCCGGCAAACCATGAGCCTTCCCCGGGGGGCTCGACCAGGGACCCGGTTCCTCTGCCCTGGACGTTCCGGGCCGTGCCCATATTCCAGGCGGCGAGCCGGCGCTTCTGGACCTCGTCCGGCCCGTACTCGACCCACAGGTACAGGCGCATATCCCTGACCTCCCCGTCCGTTGCCCGCAGGCGGGGATCCCCGAAGGGGATCTCCCCCCGGGGGTGGAGGTCGAGACGCTCCGTATAGTCCCGGGCCCGCTCGCCGATATCGTAGTCGAAGCTCCACCCGTAGATCATGCCCGCGAAGGCGTAGGAAGCCTCTTCCAGGGCCCGGCGCCGGGCAGTCTCGGTATCCAGGGGCGCGGAATCCTCAAGGTAGCGCGCATAGACGGGCTCCAGGTCTATGCGGACCTGGCCCCGCAGCACTTCCTGCGCCGCGGCCGCGGGGACCCGCGGAAGAGCCAAGAGGCACAGGGCGGCCGCAACTACGGCGACCCCGCCCCCCCTCATCGCCGTCCGACCAGGGAATTCCACGGATTAGCGCCGAAGCGCACCAGAAAGTAGAGCCACGCGAAGGCGAATCCCGCCAGGTGGGTCAGGTGGGCCACGCCGCTCCGGGAACCGAAAATGGAGGAGAAGAGCTCAATGGCGGTGAAGCCCAGGACCAGCACGGGAGCCCGGAGGGGAAAGATGCCCCACACGTACACGATGGAGTTGGGAAAGAAGGTCGCGTAGGCCAGCTGCACCGCGAAGACCGCCCCGGAGGCGCCCAGGAGCAGTATGAAGTAGGCACCCGTGAACCAATAGACCAGGAAAGAGAAGAAGCCTGCCAGAGTGCCGGTCACCAGGTAGAAGAGCACGAATTCCTTGGTGCCCATGTAGCGCTCAACCTGGGAGCCGAAGAAGAAGAGCCCCAGCATATTGAACACCAGATGGGAGATTCCGCCGTGGGCGAACATGTAGGTCACGAACTGCCAGAGCGCCCCGTTCCGGGTCACCGCCAGGGCGTTCAAGGCCAGGTAGGCCGTAGAGCGGGGTATGAGGTTCTGGACCAGGAAGGCCAGGAGGTTCACGCCTATGAGGATGAGGACCGCGTTGTCGTACCGGTATCGGAAGGGCCGCCTGATCAAGTTCATAGGGTTAAACATACGCACGGGACGGCCGGGGGTCAACCTTCGGCGGCCCTATCCGGCACCCTGAGCTCGATATCCCGGGCGGCGTACAGCCTGCAGGCAAGCCGCTCGGCCCCGCCCGCTCCCGCCGCCGCAAGGCGCAGGCGCTCCTCGTCCCCCAGGGGGCTCAAGCCCGGCCCCTCCCGTTCGCCCAGGACGGTTACCCGGCAGGTGCCGCATTGGGCCTTTCCGCCGCAGACGTGGCGGATGGGGACGCCCTCCTTGACCAGTGCGTTCAGAACCGAAGTCGCCGCGGACAGCGGCAGTTCCCGCACCGTCCGACCCAGATGCACTCGCGCAGTCGCCATGGCCCTAGGACATGAAGGACGTCCGGTTCCTTCCCTCCTGCTTGGACACGTACAGGGCCCTGTCCGCCCGGTCCACCACTTCCTTGGGCGAATAGTCGATGCCGGCGTCGAAGGAGGCCACCCCGCAGGAGATGGTGACCTTGAGCTTCATGCCCTCGTAGTCGTACTCCGAGGCCTCCACCGCGAGGCGTATGCGCTCCGCCACGTGCGTGGCCTGGTCCGGATTGGCTTCGGGAACCAGCACGATGAACTCCTCGCCGCCGTACCGGGCGGCGACATCGACGGAGCGTATGTTCT
>CAYUPG010000287.1:0-3067 GCA_964446515.1 uncultured Treponema sp. | reverse complement strand
CGCGTTGCCGCCCGCGGCCGCATCCGTCCCCATTTTCACCTGTCCGTACAGTCCGGCAGCGACGCCGTGCTGCGCAGGATGCGCAGGCGCTACCGTGCGGCGGACGTGGAGGAGGCGGCGGCGCGGCTCAGGGCCGCCGCGGGGGACCCCTTTCTGGCCTGCGACATAATCGCGGGTTTTCCGGGGGAGAGGGAGGAGGATTTCGAGGAGACCTACGAGCTTTGCCGCCGCATCGGCTTCGCCTGGATACACGCCTTTCCCTTTTCTCCCCGTCCCGGCACCGAGGCTGCCCGATTGGACGGCCCTGTGGACCAGCGGACCGCAGGCTATCGGGTCGAGCGCCTGGGCTCCCTCGCCCTGGAGGGGAGGGCCGCATACTTGGCCCGCTGGACGGGGCGGACGGTGGACGCCGTGGTGGAACGGTCTTCGGACGATTTGAAGGGCGGATGGGCGACCGCGGTCTCGGCGAACTATCTGAAGCTGCTCGTTCCGGTCCCGCCGGGGCGGGAACGACCCTCCCCGGGAAGCACGATACGCTGCACCATCGCGGCTCTGCCGGGTCATACCGAAGCTTCGGCCGACGCTTCGGCTGACGCCGTGGCAGAATGGCTGTATACTGATGGGTAGGAACTCTCGATGAACCTGCGCATAAACCGGCTTTTCCGCATCCTGGCGTTCTCCTGCGCTTCCGTCCTGTGGGCAGAGGATAGGGCCATGCCCGCCTTCGCTCCCCGAAGTCCCGTGATCGCGGCCCAGGGGGGAGCCTTCACCGCTTCGGCTTCGGGCTACGAATCCCTCTTCACCAACCCTGCGGGCTTCGCTTCCCGGGGGCCCGCGTTCACGGCACTGTCGGTGAATCCCTGGCTCTACACGGAGGTCCGCGACCTGGGCCGCTTGGCGGGCCCCGCCGGCCGAGGTGACTACTGGGCGGACAATGTCGCCTCCGGCGCGGGGGGCGGCATGGGCTTCGGCATCGGCTACGCGGGCAAGGGCGTGGGCCTCGGCTTCCTCGCTTCGGGAGACGGCCTTTTCATGGGCCGGCCGGAGGTCGAGGGCGTTTCGGGTACGACCCTGGCCGACTTCTGCATAGTCGGCGGCCTGGCCGTCTCCCCCATACGTACCGATATGTTCACCCTTACGGTGGGCGCGGACCTGCGCCCGGGGATACGCTTCTACTCGGCCCTTCCTCCGCAGGTCATGTCGGCCTACGACGAGGCGGAGGGGAGCTCGGCGAAGACGGCTGCCCTGAACGGGGCGTCGGTCTACCAGGGAGCCGCCTTGGCCTTCGACGCGGGGCTGATCGCGCGTTTCGGCCGCTCCCTCAGCTTAGGCTTCAGCGTGAGGGATCTCATGGGCACCCGCTATGCCATGTCCTCCTATCCCTTGGGATCTTGGATCGAGACTCTTCGTTCCGAAGGCCTGAGCGAGGGCGGGCAGCGGGCCAATGACGACTACTACGTTCCCGCAGCCTACGCCTTCGGCCTTGCCTACAGGACGGCGGAGGAGGCCATGCCCTCGTGGCTGGGTCTCACTTTTCAGGCGGAGCATTCCTTTACCCAGGACGCCGTGCCGTCTGCGCGGGACTTCCAGGGTAAACCGTGGGAGCCCCTCAATCTGGGGCTCGAAGCTCTGCTATTCAAGCGGCTGGCCCTGAGGGCGGGTCTCGACCGCGGCGAGGTGACGGCGGGCCTCGGGCTGCGCCTCTTCTACATGGATATGAACCTGGCCGTCGGGGAACGGGAGCTTGCCCTAGAGTGGGCGCTGCGATTTTAGCTCTCCCACTGGAACTTAGCGTCCTTTGGGTCCATACTGGAGGGGAGGTGTCTTATGGCTAGGCGTTTATTATTGGCGGCGCTTTTTCCGGCGCTTCTGCTTCCCCTGTCCTGCACCCAGTTCTTCACCACCAGCCTGGCTCCCTGGGCTGCCCGGGATCCGTCGGACCTGATTCCCGCGGTGAAGGCCTCAAATGTTGCGGACCTGGTCGCCATGGCGGCGGGAGATCCGGAAATGTCCCTGGAAGTGCTCAAGGGCATCGAGTCGGCGGTTGCGAAGGCGTCCGAGGCGGACAAGCCTGCGCTTCAGGCTGCGGCCCTCGAGGCTGCGGCCAACGCTTCCGGGGTGGGACCCGCGATCCTTAACACCGCCGGGGACGTCGTTAGTAGTCTGGACGGCGAGGATCCTGATGCCGTCAAGAGCGTGATCGTCGGCGCCGTCGCGGGCCTGGGACAATTGGCCCAGACGAGCGCTTCTCTGACGGCCCTGCTGCCGGACCCGGCGGATACTGCCGCCTTCGACGCCTTCGTCGCGGCCGCTAGTCCCGACGACCTCGCCTCGGCGGCGGTGGTCCTTCTGGCGGCGGAGGCCAAGGCCTCGGGCGACGTTTCAGGCTACTTGGACACCTTCGACCCGGCCGCCCCGGCAAGTCCTGCGGGGGAATTGGCGGTGGCCCTGGCCACGGCGGCGGCGGAGAACTACACCGGCACGGGGCCCCTGGCGGACCTGCTTTCGGCCCTCGGCCTCACAACGCCCTGATGCGGAGGTACACCGTGCGTCGTCTCCTGCAGTTTGCTTTTTTGCTTCTGCTCCCCCTGGGCCTCGCCGCGGAAACCGTGGCGCCCTTCGTCATTCCCTCCGCAAGGCTCAACGGCATGGGCGGACGGCACGCGGCCCTGGCCGACGACTTCAGCTCCCTGTTCTCCAATCCCGCGGGCTTCGTGGGGGTCAGGGAGGAGCTGAGCGTCGCGGAGCTCACGGTGAGCGCCTACGGCCCCATCTTCGACATCGTCGACGCTTCGCAGGATTTTTTGGGAGGAGACGGTACGCTTGACCTGTCCCCTATCGTTGGTCCCGGCGGCTTCACCGCGGGCGTGGATGCTGCGGGGCCCCTCTCCTTCGGCTGGGTAGGGCGCAGCCTGGGCTTCGGCTTCTTCAATCGCACCCGCGTCGACAGCTCCGCCAAGGGACTTACGCTGAGTGCTACGGCGTCCGAGGAGTTCCTGGTCACCGGGGGCTACGCCTTCCGCTTCCTCAATCGGGACGGCCACGTCATGGACGCGGGCTTCCTGGG
>CAYUPG010000286.1:0-3086 GCA_964446515.1 uncultured Treponema sp. | reverse complement strand
CCTAGGACAGGAAGCCGCGCAGCCGGATGGTCCGGCAGAGCCTCGGGCCAGGCAGGCGCGGCGTCCTCCCCTGCGGCAGCCTGGTCCGTCCCCCCGCCGGCTGCGGCTGCGGCGACCGCCTTCGAGACCGCTTTGACTGCCGTCTCCGGCGCCGCCGCGGCGGCGGACGCCGCCACCGGGAGGCTCAGGGCCGGGGAAGAGAGTCGGCGGCCCTCCGCCTGCAGGGTCACCGAGGGCAGGGGAGAACGGGAAAGCGAGAGGGGGATGAGCCGCACGCGCAGGACGCCTCCCCGCGCGGCATCTGCGGCCTTCAGGGGGAGAAGCTCCGCCAGGGTTCCCTCTCCCGCAGTCAGGGCGGCGGAGGCGGCCGCCGCGGCGTAGTCCACCCCGGGATCCCCGCCGTCCACGGCCAGCAGGATCTCCGCTCCCCGGCCGAGCGTCAATGCTTCAGGGAGGTCCAGCCACCTGAGCACCGGTTCGTAGGCGGGCGCGAGCTCCTGATGCCCCAGGGCGCTCAAGGTCATGGCCGGCGTAAGAGCCCGCTTGTCCGCCGTCGCGACCTCGAAGGGCCCCAGGACGAAGCGCCCGGTGCGGATGGGAGTAAAGAAATAGCGGATCTCCGTCCACCGCTCGTCCCGCCCGGAAGAGCCCGCAACCACTGCGACGGAGGTCCGGACCCGGTCAAGGATCACCTGCTCCGGGAGTTCGGGGGGCCGCACCGTCACCTCCGCGGGATTCGGGTGGTCGACCAGGAGCGACAGGCTCCAGGATACTCCGATCCTCATTTCCCCGGACTCGGTCCCGACCAGCACCGTCAGGGCTTCCTCGGGGCCCGATATTCCGCGAAGAGCCGGGGGAAGGGCAACCAGGAGCGCCGCTCCGGCTAGAAAGCTCAATAGTCCGCGGCGGAATCTCCGTCCGCCGATTCTTCCCGGCTTTTCCATCGCTCCCCCTCCTTTTGACGAAGGTACTCGAACAAGCCTTTTGCGCCCTCCGCTTCGGGCCGCAGGTCCATGGGGGCGCTGGACGCCGCCGCGCTCTCCCTGCGGGAGAGCGCCCCCAGGCTCAGCTCAAGGTTGCGCTTGGCCTCTATCCTGCTGCCGTCGACCTCAAGTGCCCGCTTGAAGCCCTCTGCGGCCCCCGCATAGTCGGCGGAAAGGAAGAGGGCCACGGCGCCGTTGTACCGGATACGGAAGAGCAGCTCCCGATGCTCCCGGCCGGCCGCAGAGCCCGGCGCACCTTCGGGCGCAGCCGCGTAGGCGGCCAGGCCGGCTTCCGCTGCGGAGAAGCGCTTAAGGGCCACCGCGTTTTCCCCCAGGGCCAGGAACAGGGTTCCCAGGCCGTACTCGGCGTAGGGCGCCGCGGCTTTATACGGAAGGGCCTCCATATAGGCGCCCATGGCCTCCGCCGTCATGCCTCGGGATGCGAGGACGGAGCCCTCGAGGACAAAAAATCGGCCCCGGGTCGGCGAGCAGGAGGAAAGAAGAAGAGCCGCGATCGTGGCCCCAAAGATCCTGGGCAAGAGGGGGCGCCGCCCGGCCTGCACGCTCATGGCCGCCTCCCCGCGCCCCGTTCCGCAGCCTTGGAGACCGCCAGAAGCAGGAGCGCCGCAAGCAGGAAGAGGTGCCGTCGGGACGCCGATTCGCGGCGATACCCGTCCATGGCCCCCGCGGAGGAGAGGGCAAGGAGGTGAGCGGCGACGAGGGCCGCCGCGTCGCTGCGGCTCCCGTCCACGTAGAGACCTCCCGTCCTATCCGCGGCGCCCCTCAGGGCTTCCTGGTGCAGGGAGCTGACGACCTTGGAGCCGTCGCCGCGCAGCACCCATCCGCTCTCTCCGGCGGGTATGGGCGCGCCCTCCTCCGTCCCCAATGCGACGGCCACCACGGCGATGCCGGCGCTCCGGAGCCGCTCCACGGCATCGGAGAAAGAGCCGCTCAGGGTCTCCCCGTCGGAAAACAGGACTATGCGTCGCCGGGTGGGGATATCGCCCTGGAACGCCGCGGAGGCGGCGTCCAGAAGGCGCTCCAGGTCCGTGCCTTGGGAGCTGAGGCTCGAGGATGAAACGCCCTCCAGAAGCGCGGCGATGCTCTCGGGATCCTCCGTCAGGGGTATGGCCAGAACGCCGGTCCCCTTGCCCAGGGCCGCCGCGAAACGGATACCCGGCACCGCATCCACGACTTCAGCGGCAAGGTCCGCAGCGCGGCCCAGCCGGCTGGGAGCGACATCCTGGGCATTCATGCTCCGAGACAGGTCCAGGGCGAAGACCACATCCACCCCCCTGCGGTACTCCGTCACCAGCCGGTAGCCCCAGCGCGGGCCCGCCAGGGCAATGACAAGGCAGGCCATGGAAAGGGTGAAGGCGGCGGCGGAGCGGAAGTACCGGCGCCCCAGATCGGCGCCGGAAGGGCCGAGGTCGGGCACCAGGAGCCCGCGGTACGCGTCCAGGCGGGCGCGGTAGCGCAGGACGGAATGGAAGATGCCGGGCAGAAGAAGCGTCAGGCCCCAGAGCAGGGCGCCGTGCTCGAAGCTCATAAGAGGGCCCCCAGAAGGCTGCGCCGGACGAAGCGGGCCGCCGCCAAAAGAGCCGCGGCCGCCAGGATGAAGGGGCCGTGGACCCCGGTGGTCCGCCGGGTCTTCCTGGTCCGCTGAACCGTCGCCTCGGCGGCGTCCACCCGGGAAAAGGCCTCGGCGAAGGCTTCCGCCGAGGGAGCGGCGAAATAGGTGCCTCCGCCCGAGCGCGCCACGGACCGCAGGGCCTCGGGATCAAAGCGGGAATCGAAGGTGCCGGTCCTCCGCATCTTTGTGGACGGATCGATGTACTCTATGGGGACTTCGCCGGTGCTCCCCACCCCAATGACCCACAGGGACGCGCCCACGGTCCTGAGGGCTCCCGCGGCGGTGGCGGGGTGGACGGCTCCGGCATTGTTTTCCCCATCGGTGATCAGGATCGCCGCCCTACGGGGGGCCCGCGATCCCTTGAGGTGGTGGGCGGCAGTCGCCAAGCCCATGCCCGAGGCCGTGCCGTCTCCCAGCTCGGCGATCGCCAAAGCGTCGAGGCGTTCCAGGAAAACCCTGCGGTCCACGGT
>CAYUPG010000285.1:0-3118 GCA_964446515.1 uncultured Treponema sp. | reverse complement strand
TCTGCTTGCCTTCCACCACGATATACGAGTCTTTTTTAAAATTGACGAAGGCCAGTTGCAGTTGGTTGGTCATCCCGTTCCCCATAGACCAGTATTATCGAAAGTATAGGAACCCTACCGACCCTTTGTCAACGCCATTTATGGTTCCGCTCCGTCCTTAATCGAAGAAGGAGTCGTCGGAATCGAAGAAAGAGTCGGAATTCGACTCCATGGAGATGGGCTCCCGGCCCTCGTTCCGCTCGGCGTAGAGGCTGAGGACGAAACGGTATTCCGCGGTCCGCCGTTCGAGCTCGCCGATGTCGGCTTTGACCATCCGGAGAAACTCGTCCACCGTGCGGCCGTTCGACAGGCGCGCGCGCCGCTGGGTCTCCGGAACGTAGAGCGAGATCTCGTCCAGGCGGTAGTAGATGCGCTCGAAAAGGAAGAGCACCCGGCGCACCGCCATGAGCCTGCCTGCCACGGCGCTCTTCTGGCGCATGACCAGGGGATCCCGGGCGGAGGGAACGAGCAGGTTCCTCCGCTCGGCCTTCCACTGGGCGACCGCGGGCTCCGCCGAGAGGGCGGCGGAGGCGGCGCGGAAATCATCCCGCATGCGCAGGTAAGATGCGGCGTATTGGTCTAAAGCCTGGACGGGGGCGCCGCGGAAGGCTGAAATTTCTTCGGCGTACCATCGGCTGCGGAAATCCGCCAGGGAAGACACCGCCACGGGGACCCTGCGCAGCCGTTCCCCGGCGCGCCGCTCCACCGCATAGCCGGGCACCGAATCGAGCTCGTCCCCGGAGTCCCCGGAACAGCGCACCGCACCCTCCGAGCAGGTCACCAGGAGACCGTCGTTGACGGATACCTGGACTTCGAACTCCGTGCCCCGCACGCCCATGACGGTATTGCCCGTGCGCACCCGAAGGGAGGGGTCGCCGGAAAGCTTCTTGACCTTGACGCCCACGGACCCGGACAGGATGTCCCCCTCCGTGGCGGGGCCGCCCCGGAGGGCATCGGTCTTGACCGTGAAGGCGGAGAGGGGCCTGACGATGAGAGTGCCGGCCATGCCGGAGGCGGAATCCAGGGCTATCACCACGGCGCCGTCGGCCCCCGTCTTGATGAGGTCGAAATTCTCGATGGAGTCCCCGATGTCGACGCCCCGGAGGACTTCTCCCGCCCTCGTCAGGCTTACGGAGCCTTGGATCTCCTGGATGATCCCGACGGAGGGGGACGCGGAAGCGAAGGCCTGAACGGCCGCTAAGGATGCCGAAAGAAGCGCGATAACGGAAAATGCAGTTCGGTTCACCGAGGAACCCTCCCTATGCGGAGTCTTGATACGGAAGACCGCCCCCCAACGCGGGGCACACCACAAGTATAGCCGCTTTTCGCCCGCTTATCAGGACGGCTCAGGACCAATCCCCCACGAAGAGGATTTCGCATTCCAGCGCGAGGCCCCGGGCCTCTTTGACCCGGCGGGCGACCTCCTCCGCCAGGGAGCGTATGTCCGCGGCCGTGGCGGCGCCTGAGTTGACGATGATATTGCCGTGCCAGTCCGCCACCCGGGCGCCCCCCACGGAAAGGCCCCGCAGGCCCAGCTCGTCCACGATGCGCCCCGTGGGCACGCCGTAGGCGTAGTCGTTCTTGAACACCGAGCCCGCCGAAGGAAGGCGGTAGTGCCCCTTGGCTTCCCGGTCGGCGCGGAGCTCGGCCATGCGGGCTCGGAGCTCCCCTTCGGCAACCGGGGCCGTACGAAAAACGGCCGATAGGATCAGTACGTCCCGGCTCTGGAAGGGGCTCCTCTTGTAGGAAAAATCCTCCTCCCGAGTCGGCACTGCGGCGGGGCGGCCCGACTCGTCCAGGATGCGGGTTTCCAGGAGCACGTCTGACACGGATCGGCCGTAGCAGCGGGCGTTCATCCACACCGCCCCGCCCACGGAGCCCGGCATCCCCGCCAGGAATTCCAGGCAGCCCAGGCCCCGTGCGGCGCAGGCCTCCGCCGCGTCGTCCACCGTCGTTCCGGCGCGGACCTCCACTACCCCCGGAACGGAAAAGCCGCAGCCGGCCCAGGCTCCGAGATCCAGGACTATGCCCCGCACGCCCCGGTCCGAGGGCACGATGTTGGCCCCCCCCCCGAGGATGAAGACCGGCACGCCGGCATCCCGGGCGGCGCGCAGCAGGGCGGCGAAGTAGGCAGGGGAGCCCTCGCCGGAAGGCCGTATCCAGACATCTGCGGGGCCTCCCACCCGGAAGGTCGTATGCTCGGACAAGGGCTCGTCGTACCGCAGTTCGCCCGTGAAAGGTTGCTCCGTATTGATTTTTTCCATCAATTTACGTAGGTTTACCATACCGATCCCATTGTATCGAATTCCTGACGGAGGTTCCATGGCGCTATCCCTGTTCAACACCCTCGGCCGAGAGCTGCAGGCCTTCGAACCCCTCGTCCCCGGCAAGGTAGGATTCTACGGCTGCGGTCCCACGGTGTACAACTATGCCCACCTGGGCAACATGCGCCCCTACGTAACCCACGACGTCTTGGTCCGTACCCTCCGCCGCGCCGGCTACGACGTCACCCATGTGATGAATGTAACCGACGTGGGCCACCTGACGGGGGACGACGATTCGGGGGACGACAAGATGGTTAAAAGCGCCGAAGAACGGGGCAAGAGCGTCCTGGAGGTGGCGGCCTTCTACACCGACGCATTCTTCAAGGACACCGAGCGGCTCAACGTGGGACGGCCTACGGTGGTCTGCAAGGCCACCGAGCATATCGGCGATATGATCGCGCTCATCAAGCGGATAGAGGCAAAGGGCTTCACCTACTCCGCCGGGGGCAACCTCTACTTCGACATAACCAAGTTTCCCGCCTACGGCGAAATGGCGCGCATCAAGATCGAAGACCTGAAGGCCGGCGCACGCATCGGGGTGGACGAGAACAAGCGGAATCCCCTGGATTTCGCCCTCTGGTTCACCAAGAGCAAGTTCGAGAACCAGGCCCTGGTGTGGGACAGCCCCTGGGGCCGCGGCTACCCGGGCTGGCACATCGAGTGCTCCGCCATGAGCATGAAGTACCTGGGGGAAACCTTCGACATCCACGCCGGGGGCATAGACCACATACCCATCCACCACACCAACGAGATTG
>CAYUPG010000284.1:0-3130 GCA_964446515.1 uncultured Treponema sp. | reverse complement strand
ACCCCCGGCGTCGCGCGGACCGGAATGCCCGCCAGGTTGATGGACTCCATGTCGCGGTAGATCGTGCGGGGCGAGACTTCGAACAGGTCCGCCAGCTCCTGGGCGCCCAGGCGCGTTTTGTCGAGGAGCAGCATGATGATGCCCACAAGCCTTTCGACCTTCATCCGAATAGCCGCCTTAAAAATTTTCATTATTTTAGATTGTTGCCATACTGCTGTCAACAATTGCCCTGTACTATGGCAACGTAGACAAATCATTCCGCGGGAGGAAGAGCTATGGGGAAGAGCGCGTTGGTGGTCATCGATATACAGAACGATATAACGAAGAACTACAAGGATGTTATCGGCAATATCAATACGGCCGTCGATTGGGCCGTCGCTGCGGGTATTCCCGTCGTCTACATACGGCACGAGAACCTATCGCCCGGCACGCGGACCTTCAAGCCCGACACGCGCGGGGCCGAATTGGTCGCGGACCTGAAAATCGTTTCCAATAATATCTTTACGAAATACAAGGGAAACGCACTGAGCTCCGAAGCATTTGCGGACTTCATCGGCAAGAACGAAATACGCGATTTTTACGTAGCGGGAGCGGATGCCGTCGCCTGCGTCAAATCGACCTGCTTCAACCTGCGCAAGGAGAACTACGGCGTCGCCGTCCTTTCGGATTGCGTCACCAGCTACGACACGACCAAGATCGAAGAAATGCTGCGCTACTATGAGAGCAAGGGCTGTACCATCATGGGCGTAAAAGACCTGCCGCGCACGTAACGCGGGCGGACGCCCATGCCCGGCCGCTCTTCCGCGTCAGCGATCGGAGGGGCGCGGAGCGGTCCCCGCCGAAGGCGGGACCGGAGGGCGGGAGCCCGGAGCCCCGCAGAGCGCGACCCCGGTGAGCCCGCGGGCGCTCCGGGGGGACGCCCGGACAGGGACCTAGGAGCGCTGCCTGCGGGCCTCGTAGAGGAGGACGCCGGCGGCGACGGAGACGTTCAAGGAATCGACCTTGCCCTTCGAGGGGATGGCGACCATGCCGTCGCAGGTTTCCCGCAGGAGCCGGGAGAGGCCCGATCCCTCGCTGCCCATGATGAGGGCGGTGCGGCCCTTGAGGTCCGCATCCGAGGCGCGCTTGCCGCCCATGTCGGCGCCGTAGACCCAGAAGCCCGCTTCCTTGAGGAGCTCCGCGGCCCGCACCAGGTTGGGCACCGCGGCTATGGGCACCCAGGCGACCGCGCCGGCGCTGGTCTTGGATACCGTCTCGGCGTCCTTGGCGGAGCGGCGGTTGCCCACCACCACCAGGTCCACGCCGAACTGGTCGCAGGAGCGGAGGATGGCCCCGTAGTTGTGGGGGTCCGTGATGCCGTCCAGGATCATCACCAGGGCGTCGTCGCCGTCCTCGAGGTTCGCAAGGAATTCCTCCACCGTGGTGTCGTTCCCCGCGGCGGCGTCCTCCACCGCCAGGGCTATGCCCCGGTGGTCCCGGGAGATGCGGTCGAGCTCGTGCTCCCCCACCCGGTCGATGCGCACCTTGTGGTCCGCCGCCAGGGACATGATGGTCCGGGCCCGGGGGCCGGCGTTGGCCACCAGGAGGGGCCCCTTGGCCTTGCCGGATTTTATCTGCTCTTCTATGGCGTGAAAGCCCGTCAGGTAGCGCATGGTCACTCCGCCTCGTAGGTTTTGCCGTAGCGCACGGTCTCGACGTTCGGGAAGCCCTTGTCCGCCAGGAAGGCCTTGAAGGCGTTCTGGGCCCTGGGTTCCCCGTGGACCAGGAAGATCTTCTTGAGGCGGCTCGTGTCCACCTTGGCGAGCCAGTCGTAGGTCTCCTGGTAGTCCGCGTGGGCGCTGAAGGCGTCGATGGCCTCCACCTCCGCCCGGCGCTTGAACCACTGGCCGTGGATCTTGACCTCCTCCTCCCTGTCCCGGATGCGCCTGCCCAGGGTGTGCTCCGCCATGTAGCCCACGATGAGGACCGTGGTGTTGGGGTCGCCGATGTTGTTGATCAGGTGGTGCTGGATGCGCCCGGCCTCGCACATGCCGTCGGCGGAGATGATGATGGCCGGCCCTTTCAGGTTGTTGAGGGCCTTGGACTCGTCCACGCTGGTGGTGAAGTGCAGGGAATTGAAACCGAAGGGATTCTTGTGGTGTTTAATGAATGCGTCGTGGGTCTCCTGGTCGTAGCACTCGGGGTGGACCTGGAAGATGGTGGTGGCGTTGGTGGCCATGGGGGAGTCCACGTAGATGGGGATCTCCGGTATGATGCCCTGGTCGGTGAGCATGTGGAAGTAGTAGACCAGCTCCTGGGTGCGCTCGATGGCGAAGGCGGGGATGAGTATCTTGCCCCCCGTGCGCACGGCCCGCAGGGCGACCTCGCCCAGGCGCTTCATGGCGTCCTGGGTGGAGTCGTGGCGGCGGTCGCCGTAGGTGCTCTCCAGGACCAGGGAGTCGGGGGCGGGGATGATGTCCGGGTCCCGGATGATGGGCTTGCCGGCCCGGCCCAGGTCGCCGGTGTAGGCGATGCGGGTCTCCTTGCCGCCGCGGTTCACGGTGATGAAGGCCATGGAGGAGCCCAGGATGTGGCCGGCGTCGAAGAATTCGAGCTTGACGCCGTCGCCGATCCACAGGGGCCGCTCGTAGGAGGCGGTGACCATGAGGGAGGAGGCCTTGATGGCGTCCTGCTCGGTGTAGAGGGGCTGCCAGTCGAACTTCTCGCCCTTCTTGGCGGCCTGCCGGCGCAGGTAGTCGGCGTCCCGGGCCTGGATGCGGGCGGAATCCATCATCACGAGGCCCGCGATGTCCCGGGTGGCGGGGGTGGCGTAGATGTTGCCCCTGTAGCCCCGCTTGGGCAGGAGGGGGAGGAGGCCGCAGTGGTCGAAGTGGCCGTGGGTGAGGACCACCGACTCGATGCGGTCCACGTCTATGCCGAAGTCCCGGTTCTTCCGGTCGGCCTCGGCCCGCTTGCCCTGGAAGGCGCCGCAGTCGATCAGGTAGGATCGGCCGTCCACCTCGAGCACGTGCTTGGATCCGGTCACTTCCTCGGCGGCGCCGAGGGAATAGAAGGTAATAGCCATGGGCTACAGCATACAATAAATTCGGAGCGTCTACCATGGAAAAGCGTATAGGATCATTGCTGCGGC
>CAYUPG010000283.1:0-3148 GCA_964446515.1 uncultured Treponema sp. | reverse complement strand
CCGAAGGGCACGCCGCAGCCCAGGTAGGCCACGGGAGCCCCCGATTCCGTCCTCTTCCGGGCGGTCAGGATGCGGCAGGCGGTCTCGTAATGTTCGTAGGCGTCGCCCCCCTCGGCGAAGGCGCCGGACAGGAGCCCCGCGTACATGAAGTCCAGCTTGAGGAAGCGGAAGCCCCATTCGTCGATGGCCCGGTCGATGAGGGAGCGCAGGTAGTCCCGCACGTCGTGCCTGGAGAGGTCCAGGCAGTAGTACTGATTGTCCCACTTGTCGTTGAACCCCGCCGGAACGGCCACCCCCGAGGCATCCCGGAGCAGCCATTCGCCCTTCTCGGCGTAGAGGCGGGCGCGCTTGGTCACCAGGAAGGGGGCGAGCCAGAGGCCCGGCACGTAGCCCTTCTCCTCGATGCGGTCCGCCACCGGCCGCAGCCCGCGGGGGAAGCGTTCGGCGTTCACCTCCCAATCACCCACCGCCCGTTCCCAGCCGTCGTCGATCTGGAAGACCGTCGGCCTGCCCCGTCGGACGTAGAGCCGGTTGATGAGGTTCTCAGTCCTGTCCAGGGCCTCCAGGTCCTCCAGGATCAGGGCCTCGTCGATGTCCGTATAGTGGTTGTACCAGGATTCGAAGCCCCCGACCTTGCCGTCGGCGGACCGCAGGAAGGAGACCGCGGCGAAGCGTTCCTCGCTGCGGTAGATGTCCCTAAGGGTATCCTTGAAGACGAAGTAGCCGTCCGCCAGGAATATCGAGAGCTCGGCGACGGCGTCACCGGCAGTCAACTCCACGGCCGAAGCGTAGACCTCCGCGGTGATCCTGCGGCCCCTCCGGTCGACCCGCCAGGTCACCGGCGGCAGTTCGCCGCCTTCCCGGGAGGCCAGGCAGAGGTACCGTTCTCCAACTCGGAGGTACATGATGAAGTGGCCCACCGCCTCTCCCGGCCCCGGCGCATCGCCGTCCCTGTTGGTGAGCTTGATCAGCTCGGGAACCACCAACACCCGCCGCGGCAGGCTTCGGCGGCCGAAGAGCTCCCAGCCGGCGGACCAGGACTGCCAGCCGCCGCTCTGGAGGGCGATACCGCCCGAGAAGGCCGATCGGGCCTCAGGGGAGGCGCCGACCAGATCCAAAAGATCGTCGAAGGAAAAGGAATCGATGACCAGGGCGTTCCCCAGGGCCAGAGCCTCAAGCGCGTCGGGGCCTTCCGCAGATACGGAATAGCGCAGATCGACGCGGGGCCGGGGAAAGGACACCCCTTCCGCAACTTTAAGAAATCCCGTACTATCCATGCATACTTCCTCGTCGGGTATTATACACAGCATGATCGAACTCGTCGCCTTTCTCGGCAACTATGGAAAAGAGTACTCCCGGAACCGCCACAACGCGGGGTGGATGCTGGCGGAACGCCTACCATTCTA
The DNA here is from genome assembly GCA_964446515.1 of uncultured Treponema sp. GTDB lineage: Bacteria > Spirochaetota > Spirochaetia > Treponematales > Breznakiellaceae > CAYUPG01. The sequence goes on along the minus strand of CAYUPG010000283.1, from coordinate 1,742 downwards.
TCACCTGGCGGCCTGGCAGCGCAAATTCAAGGGCCGCTATGCCGCCCTGGACGCTTCGCGCCTATTCACCCCCGGCCCGGACGCGCCCCAGCGCCTCCACTTTCTGCTACCGGAAACCTACATGAACCTGTCCGGCGACTCCGTCGCGGAGGCCGCTGCCTTCTTCAAGATTGCTCCCGAGCGCATCCTGGTGGTCCACGACGAGCTCGAGCTGCCCCTGGGAAGCGCGGCCTTCAAGTTCTCCGGGGGCCTGGGGGGCCACAACGGTCTCCGGTCCATGAAGGCACGCTTCGGCACCGCGGACTTCTGGCGCCTGCGCATCGGCATAGGGCGCCCGGACCATCCCGACATCTCCGGCTACGTCCTATCGGACTTCCGCCGGGACGAGGAGCCGGTCCTTGCGCTGGTGCTGGAGGCCGCCGCGGAAGCCCTCTCCCGAGCCCTCCGGGATGGGCCTGAAACCCTCCTCCCCGAATGGAACAAGAAACGCATCGCACAACAGGGCCCGGGCGCTTGACCAGGGCGGGCCTTACCGCGCCTAATACGGAGCATGAATACCCCATCAAACTCCTTTGATCGACTCTACGGCGTCGTCCGCCGGCTCCGCGCCCCTGACGGCTGCCCCTGGGACCGGGAGCAGACCCCCGCGAGCCTCCGGGGCGACCTGATCGAAGAAACCTACGAATGCGTCGAAGCCATAGACGAGAAGGATCCCGGCCACGTGCGGGAAGAGCTGGGGGACCTCTTCCTCCTGGCCACCATGCTGGCCTACATGCACGAGCAGGAGGGGAGCTTCACCGTCTCCGACGCCCTGGAGACTGTCTCCGACAAGCTCATCCGCCGGCACCCCCACGTCTTCGGCGAGAGCGACGCCAAGACCAGCGCCGAAGTCCTGGACCAGTGGGCGCGCATCAAGGTGGAGCAGGAGGGCCGCGTGCCCAAGGATTCCATACTGGACGAAGTATCCACCGCCTTACCCCCCCTGGACCGGGCGCACAAGCTCCAGAAGAAGGCCGCGAAGGTGGGCTTCGACTGGGACGACATCGGCGGCGTGTGGGCCAAGATAGACGAGGAGCTGGGGGAAGCGAAGGAAGCCTGCCGCAGCCACGCCGCGGGAGCCGCGGATGAAGACAGGGAGCACCTGGAGGAAGAGCTCGGGGATCTCCTCTTTTCCGTGGTGAACGTCTGCCGCTACCTCAAGGTGGACCCCTCGGTGGCCCTCCATAAGACCAACGTCAAATTCCTGCGGCGCTTCAAGCACGTGGAAAAGCGCATGAAGGAGGCGGGCAGCCCCATGGAAGCGGGCAGGCTCGAGGAGATGGACCGCTACTGGAACGAGGCGAAGGGGACCGGCGCCCGGACCTGACCCGGACGAAAAAAGGCCGCCCCCGCATAAGCTGCGGCGGCGGCCCACGCGCACTTCGAAACCCGACGCTACACGAAGAGGGACAGGATGGCCACGACGATCATGGCCGTGATGCCCTCAACCGCGGTGGCGGAAGTGTAAGCCTTGTACGCCGTGTTGACCGGCATGTTGGAGAACTGGGACACCACCCAGAAGTAGGAATCGTTGGCGTGGGACACCACCATGGCGCCGGCGCCGATGGCGATTACCGTCAGGGCGGGGTTGAGCCCCAGGGTGCCCAGCAGGGGCGCCAGGATGGTCGCCGTGGTGATGATGGCCACCGTGGAGGAGCCCTGGGCGGTCTTGAGGGCCGCGGCGATGATGAAGGGCAGGAAGA
>CAYUPG010000282.1:0-3157 GCA_964446515.1 uncultured Treponema sp. | reverse complement strand
CCTCGCCCGGGATCTCCTCGAGGCGGCCGGACATCTCGCGCATGGCCTGGGCCCAGCGGCTGGTGGAGTCCGCCAGCAGCAGGACGTTGAGTCCCATCTGGCGGTAGTACTCCGCCAGGGTCACGGCGGTATACACGGATGCTTCACGGGCCGCGACAGGCATGGATGAGGTATTGCAGATGATGATGGTCCGCTCCATCAGGGAGCGGCCGGTCTTGGGATCAAGGAGTTCGGGGAACTCCTTGAGAGTCTCCACCACTTCGCCGGCCCGCTCGCCGCAGGCCGCGACGATGACGATGTCCACGTCCGCGTGGCGGCTGGTGATCTGCTGGAGCACCGTTTTGCCCGCGCCGAAGGGACCGGGTATGCAGTAGGTGCCGCCCCGGGCCACGGGAAAGAAGGTGTCGATGAGGCGCACCCGGGTGACCATGGGATCCACGGGCTTGAGCCGTTCGGCGTAGCAGTCCACGGCGCGCTTTACCGGCCAGCGGAAGGACATGGACACGGGAATCCGGTTGCCCTTGCCGTCGTCCAGCTCGGCGATCGCGTCCCGGACGTGGTAGGAGCCCGCCCCCTTTATGGACGCGACGGTGTAGCGGCCGTACATGTTGAATGGCACCATGATGCGGTGGGTGAAGGCGCCCTCGGGCACGGTGCCCAGGGTGTCTCCCCGCTCCACCGCATCCCCCACCTTGGCCGCGGGGGTGAAGTCCCAGGACGCGTCCAGGGGCAGGGCCTCCAGGTAGATGCCCCGCTCCAAAAAGTAGCCCGCTTCCTCAGCAAGTTTGGGCAGGGGATTCTGCAGCCCGTCGAAGACCTGGCCCAGAAGGCCCGGTCCCACCTCCACGGCGAGCATGTCCCCGGAGAACTCCACCGTATCGCCGACGGAGATGCCCTTGGTCATCTCGAAGACCTGAAGCTGGCACACGTCGCCGCGGATGCGGATCACCTCGCTCTTGAGCCGCGTATCGTCCACCTTCACGTAGCCGACTTCGTTCATTGAAACGACGCCGTCGAAGCGGACACCCACCATATTGCCGTTGACGGCGACCACTTGTCCTTTAGTTCCGGTCATTTCGGTTCTCCAGATTGGATGCTTGTCGGGGCGGCGTCCATGATGGAAGCGTAGAGCCCCTTGTATTCGGCGAACCCTTCCTCGGCCTTGAATAAAGACCTGCGCTCCAGGAGGAACAGCTTGAGGAGGTACGCGTAGACCGTATCACGGCCGAAATAGTCGAAGCCCTGCAGACGCTCGAGGGCATCCCAGCGGGCACGGTCAAGAAACTGCTCGGCCTCCAGGGGAGATTCGAGCGACAGGGCGGCCTTAGCCACTGCGGCCGCGTCCAGGGGGTCGGAAGGCGCTTCGGCATAGGCGCCGCCGTCCCGCTTGAGCTTCTGGGCGCGCAGCTTGGCCAGGTGCAGCCTCAGGGCCCGCTCCCAGGTCCGCATTCCGTCGATGAGGGGCGAGGAGACCGCCGGAGGGAGGGATGCGTAGGAATCCTCCGCCCCAGCCCCGGACGCGCAGCTCCTGAGCAGGGCCCCATCCTTTTCCGTAAGAAGGGTCCCGCAAAGCTCCATGAAGGAATCGGAGCTCATGGGCGGCGGAGCGCCGTAGGAAAGGGAAGGGAGTTGGGCTACCAGGTAATAGTAGGATCCCACGGCTTATTGCCCCTTCGCCGCAGCCTTCAGAACCTCCGCGAGACGGGGATTCAGGTAGGACGAAAGGAGCTCGGCCACCGCTTCCGCGGAGAAATCGTAGTAGGCGCTCCCGTCCTTCGCGGCGATGCGGAAACCGGCGCCCAAATTGCGGTCCGCCTTGAGCTCAAGCCCCTTCTTCAGCTCCCCGGAGAGTTTTCCGGAGAAATAGGATTCCAGGGCCGCCAGCCGGTCGGCGGGAAGGAGCACGTCCAAGCCGTCGACGCCTTTCTCGGCCCAAGCGCCGAGGACGGCGGGAATCGCGGTCTTGAGGACTTCGTCTCCGTAGGCCGAACCGGTCTCCCGGGCCACCACCGCGTCCAAAAGACCCTGGATCTCCGCACGGAAAGCCAGAACCAAGTTTCGGGACGCCTGCCCTACCGCGGCGATGCCCGCCTGCTCGGTCCGCTCGGCGTCGGTCTTTGCCTTGGCCAGAATAGAATCCGCTTCCTTGCGGGCCGCATCCAGGATGCGCTTCGCCTCGGACTCCGCGTCGGCGCGGACCTTCTCCGCCATGGCCGCTGCGGATTCGATGCCGTCTTTCTTTATTTTATCGATGAGCTCTTGAAGTTGGACGTCCATAGTCTCCTCTTAGTGGATAAAGTATGCCGCCCATTCGCGGCGTATGCCTCCGGGGCATTACATTGACCGGTCGGTGATGTAGCGGAGCACCTTGAGCAGCTTGCGCTTGACGATGCCGTACACCGCCTCCGGGTCCTCGAATTCAAGTACTTTCTTTTGTACCATGGCGTCCACCGCCGACGCAAGGGCCTCCACATCCTCGAATTCATCCAAAACGACCGTATCGATGGAGGAGAGGACGTTGCGCAGGCCTGAAAGTTCCCGAGCCAGCAACGCTTCGTTTTCGTGGTAGACGTAGTTGGTAACCTCTTCGACGCTGTGGCGCCGCTCGTACAGGTTGGCGAGGTCTTCCACATCTTCCAGGCAATCTTCCAGCTCGGCCTTCAGCACCTTAAGGAACAGCTGCTTCCGCTCGGGCATGCCCATCCCCTCCTTCGGCTACTACCTAGTCTAGGTTCTCCGACCCGGCAATGCAAGGTCGGAACTTCCAAGAAACGAACCTAACGCGGCTACCAGCGGAAAGAGAATAGCGCCCTCTCGTGGTACTTGCGGTCCGGGCCGAAGATGCAGGAGGGGAACTCCGGCCGGTTGGGACCGTCGGGGTAGTGTTGGGTTTCCAGGCAGAAGCCGCCGTGCTTGCCGTACACCGAGCCGGACTTGCCGCCGACGCCGTTCAGGAAGTTTCCCGAATAGAATTGAACTCCCGGCTGGGTGGTGGAAAGCTTCATGGTCCGGCCCGAGAGGGGCTCGTAGACCTCCGCGCAGGGGCGGAGCTTTCCGAGCTCCCCGTCCACCGCGAAGCAGTGGTCGTAGCCCCCGGGCACTCCGGCGATGTCGCGCCCCACATCCTTGCGGGTGCGGAAATCGTAGGCCGTTCCCT
>CAYUPG010000281.1:0-3218 GCA_964446515.1 uncultured Treponema sp. | reverse complement strand
CAGCTGGAAGGCTCCTTCACCATCCGCTCCGAGAACGGCACCCGCTGCGAACTCCTGTTTCCCGCCTGATCCTCCGCCCCGGGACAATAATCCGCTTGACAGATGGGCCGACCGGGTGTAGCCTCTAGTTCGAACTTAATGCACGCGTGTGCATTGCAGGGAGGTAACAATGATAGAAGGCAGCTCGGATTCCAAATCATCATCCGGCCTCCGCTACGGTATGGTCGGAGGCGGAGCAGGGGCATTCATAGGCGACGTGCACCGCCGGGCCATAGGCCTGGACGGCCTTGCCCACATCTGCGCGGGATGTTTTTCCCGCTCCATAGAGAACACCCGGGCCACCGGCGCGTCCCTGGGAATAGCCGCCGACCGCCTGTACGCATCCTACGAGGAAATGGCGGAGAAGGAAGCCGCCCGGAAGGACGGCATCGACTTCGCGGTCATCGTCACCCCCAACGCCCAGCACTACGGGGCGGCCAAGGCCTTCCTGAGCCGGGGCATCCACGTGGTCTGCGACAAGCCGCTGACCTTCGAGGTGGCCGAGGCGGAGGAGCTCGCCCAGCTGGCCCAGAAGAAGGGCCTCCTCTTCGCCGTCACCTACACCTACACCGGCTACCCCGCGGTCAAGCATGCCCGTGAGATGGTTGCCCGGGGCGACATCGGCAAGGTGCTCTTCGTGAACGCCGAGTACCCCCAGGAATGGCTGGCTACCCCCGCGGAGAAGAGCGGGCAGAAGCAGGCGTCCTGGCGCACCGATCCCAAGCAGACGGGAAAATCCAACTGCGTCGGCGACATCGGAAGCCACGTGGAGAACATGGTCTCCTACGTCACGGGGCTCAGGATAAAGAGCCTCTGCGCCCGGCTGGACAGCTTCGTCCCCGGCCGCGTCCTGGACGACAACGCCACGATAATGGTGGAGTACCAGGGGGGCGCCAAGGGCGTGTACTGGTCCAGCCAGATCGCCGTGGGCTACGACAACGGCCTGCGCTTCCGCATCTTCGGCGAGAAGGGCTCCATCCAGTGGTCCCAGGAGAATCCCAACTACCTCACCGTCGCCAAGCTCGGCGAGCCGACGGTAACCCTGTCCCGGGGACGGGATTCCTTCTATCCCCACGCCCAGTCCTATTCCCGCATACCTTCGGGACACCCCGAGGGCTACTTCGAAGCCTTCGCCAACATCTACCGTACCTTCGCCGCGGCCCTGCAGGCGGTAAAGGCCGGCAAAACCCCTCAGGCGTCGGAGCTGGACTTCCCCTCCGTGGAGATGGGCATAGACGGCGTGCGCTTCATCGGCAAATGCGTGGAAAGCTCCCAGAAGGGAGCGGTCTGGATAGATTTCTAACGAACCAGGAGGCATGATATGGCAAGACCCGTAACGCTCTTCACCGGCCAATGGGCCGATCTCAGTTTCGACACCCTCTGCGCGAAAGCCAAGAGCTTCGGCTACGACGGCGTGGAGATCGCCTGCTGGGGCGACCACATGGACGTCAAGAAAGCCGCCACGGATCCCAAGTACGTCGAAGACCGCAAGGCGATCCTGGCCAAGCACGGGCTCAAGTGCTGGGCCCTGGGCGCCCACCTGGCCGGCCAGTGCGTGGGGGATCTCTGGGATCCCCGGCTCGACGGCTTCGCCCCGGCCGACTGCAAGGGCAGCCCGGAGAAGATCCGCGCCTGGGCGATCCAGGAGATGAAGTACACCGCCCAGGCGGCCAAGAACATGGGCTGCAAGGTGGTCACCGGCTTCATGGGGAGCGCGGTCTGGAAGTACTGGTACTCCTTCCCCCAGACCACCGAGCAGATGGTGGACGACGCCTTCGCGGAGATCGTAAAGCTCTGGACCCCCATCTTCGACGAGTTCGACCGCTGCGGCGTCAAGTTCGGCCTGGAGGTGCATCCCACGGAGATCGCCTTCGACTACTACACCGCCGAACGGCTCCTGAAGGAATTCAAGAACCGGCCCACCCTGGGCTTCAACTTCGACCCCTCCCACCTGATCTGGCAGGGCGTCACCCCCCACGTGTTCCTCCGGGACTTCGCCTCCAAGGTCTACCACGTCCACATGAAGGACGCGGCGGTCAACCGGGACGGCAAGGCGGGGATCATCGGTTCCCACCTGACCTTCGGGGACAACCGGAGGGGCTGGAACTTCCGCTCCCTGGGGCACGGGGACGTGGACTTCGAGAACATCATCCGGGAGCTGAACGCCGCGGGCTACCAGGGCCCCCTCTCGGTGGAGTGGGAGGATTCGGGCATGGAGCGGGAGTACGGCGCCAAGGAAGCCTGCGCCTTCGTGCGCAAGGTCGACTTCGCCCCCTCGACCCTCGCCTTCGACGAGGCGATGAAGAAGTAGATGGAACATACCGCACGGGCGCAGGGAGCGCCCACGGCGCCGCCGCGGACCGATCCGGTCTCCGCGGACGGCTTCGTCCTTGAGACGACGGGCATCGTCAAGGAGTTCTCGGGCGTCCGGGTGCTCAACAACATTTCCCTGGGGATCAGGCGGGGGGAGATCCTCGGCCTCATCGGGGAGAACGGCGCCGGAAAGTCCACCCTGATCAAGATCATGAGCGGCATCTACACCCCCACCTCGGGTGAGCTGCGGCTCGACGGCAAGCCGGTCAAGATAGACACCTACATCGACGCCAAGAAGCTCGGGATCGCCATGGTGCCCCAGGAGTTCAACCTCATCAACACCCTCTCGGTGTACGAGAACATCTTCCTGGGCAACGAGATGCTGCTTCCCAGCACCCTGCTGGACAAGACCGCCATGCGGCGGGCGGCGGCGGAGCAGCTGGAGAAGCTCAAGATGCCCGTGGCGGTGGACCGGCAGGTGAGTTCCTTGAGCGTGGCCGAAAAGCAGATGGTGGAGATTTCCAAGGCCCTTCTGCTCAAGGCGCGCATCCTCATCATGGACGAGCCCACCACCACCCTCACGAGCCGGGAGACGGAGACCCTCTTCGAGCTGATGCGGGAGCTCAAGCGCCACGGAGTCACCATGATCTTCGTGTCCCACAAGCTCCACGAGATCACGGCCCTCTGCGACCGGGTGGCCGTGCTCCGGGACGGGGATCTGATCGCGGTGGACGACATCGCCGACGTGGACGAGCGGGACATAGCCCGCAAGATGATAGGCCGTGATTTCCAGCAGGTATTCCCGCCCAAGAAAGTGCGGACCGCGGAGGATACGGTGCTCGAGGTGTCCGGACTCAGCATCCATG
>CAYUPG010000280.1:0-3301 GCA_964446515.1 uncultured Treponema sp. | reverse complement strand
CGTTGATCATGGGGGTGTGCGAATCGGTGCCCGCCACGGTATCGAAGTACGCCGTCGCCGTCCCGCCGGAATCTCCGGTCTCCACCACCGTGCCGAGCCGCTCCAGGTTCACCTGGTGGCAGATCCCCGAAGAGGGAGGAAAGGCCCGGAAATTGGAGAAGGAAAGCTGTCCCCAGCGCAGGAAGCGGTAGCGCTCCCGGTTCCGGTCGAACTCCAGCGCTTCATTCCGCGACGCGGCGTCGGTCTCGCGGAAGCAATCCACCTGCACCGAGTGGTCCACCACCAGGTCCACCGGCCTGCGGGGATTGACCCGGTGCGGGTCGCCGCCCATGCGGGCCAGGGCGTCCCGCATGGCCGCCAGGTCCACCAAGCAGGGGACCCCGGTGAAGTCCTGCAGGAGCACCCGGGAGGGCAGAAAGGCGGTCTCCCGGGACGAGGGCCGGGCGGGATCGTAGGCCAGCAGGGCCTCCACGTGGTCCGCCCCCACCGCCTCCCCGTCCTCCTGCCGCAGGGCGGCTTCCAGGAGTATCTTGATGGAGACCGGAAAGCGTTCCACCCCAGGGAAACCCCGCTGCGCCAGGGCCCGCAGATTTACGTACCGATATTCACTTCCGGAAGCGTTCAGCCGGGAAAAGAGGCCCAGGGCCTCCGCGCGAGGTACCATCTCCATGGACTCTCCTAATTCTTGCGCCGGGCCACCACGGCCCGCACTTGCCGGTCGAAATCGGGATACTTGGCCCGCAGCCCGTCGAAGGCAGCCTTGGCCAGTCGGTAGCCCGTACCGTAGGAGACGGAAACCACGCTCGCGTTGCGGTGCAGGTTCTCCACCAGGGCGGTTTCCCCGAAGGGGGACCCGGGCCCGAGCCGGGCGACCTCGTTCCCGTTCACCAGGATTCGCACCTCGCCCCCGGTCAGGAAGTACATGCAGTCCCCGTATTCCCCCTGCCGGATGATGTACTCCCCGGGCAGGAAGACCTCGGGGGTCAGCAGCTGCACGGCCTCCCGTATGAAGAGCTCGTCGGCGTCCTTGAAGAGCTCCACCCGGTCCAGCACCTCCCGGTTGAGGAACATGAGTATCTCCTGGCTCAGGTTCCGGGGAAATTCGCCCATCACGTGGACCGTGCTGACCCCCCGCTGACGCTCCCAGAGGTAGGAGTAGTAGTCCCGGACCTTCTCCTGGAGCTCTCCGGGGATGCGCTGGGCCCGGAGGAAGGCGTTTATCTCGTCCAGGCGGTGGCGGTAGGCCGTGCGGGCCACGTCCAGGTTGGACATGAGGCTGGACACGTTGGCGATGACGTAGGAGAAGACGCCCACGCCGAAGAGCTGTACCACCACGGTGTACAGTATCTGGCCGTTCTTGTCGTGGTCCGGCGTGTAGTCCCCGTAGCCTATGGTGGACAGGGTGGTGACCGCCCAGTACAGCGCCCTGAGGTACTGGTCCGCCGGAGATCGATGGGTATCCCCCGCTCCGATGAGTATCCAGCCCAGGGCCAGGAGGTGGATGAGGGCCGCCAGCCAGTAGCCCAAAAAGAGCAGGCGCCGCACCGCGGGGATGAAGCCCAGGGCCTCCTGCAGCTCGTTGAAGATGCGCCCGGCCTTGAAGAGCTTGACCAGGGTCAGGCACTGGAGCAGCAGGTGTACTCCCTGGGGAGACGACGGCGACCCTAGGTCGCCGAAGGCGGCGGTAAGGACCAGCTCCAGGGGCAGGGCGGCCAGGAGGTCCACGGCGAAGGACGTCCTGAGGTAGCGCCCCGCCACCGCGGGCGCCTCTTCGATGCGCAGGTGCCCCCGCTTGACCTTGGTGAAGAAGCCGGCCCCTATGTCCGCCGCGAAGAGGGCGATGAGGGCGAAGTAGAGGGCATCGGCGGCAAAGGCGCCGAACACGACCCGGTAGGTTATGACGAAGAGGAACACCAGAATTCCGGCCAGGACGGCCAAATTCCAGGCCGTCCTGAGGGGATGATTGTGGGGAAGCAAGTACATGATGGGTACAGTATCGTATCGGAGCGTCGAAATTGGAAGCGCGCAGGGGATGAAAGGTCGCCCTTTCATTATCCTTCCCGGTACTTTACTATATAAGCATGCGAAGCTCACCCGTGCCCAAGGATACCGGCCTGCAGAAAAAATTCCTGCGCATCTTCGTCGCCGCCTACCTATTGGTGGCCCTGGCGACCATGGCGGTCCTGTTCCGGGCGGTGGACGGCATAGCCGGCAGGCTTGGGGAGGACTTCGCGCTCCAGTACGTGAAGAAGGAGCGGGCGGATCTCTGGGCGCCCATCAGGCAGGAGCTGACCCTGGCGCTCAAGATGGCGGACACGCCCACGATACGCCGCTGGGTGCGCTCGGAGGCGGACGGAACTCTCAGGGGAGAAGCCCTTGCGGAATTGGAGAGCTACAAGAACCATTTCCGGGACGGCAGCTACTTCCTCATCATCCACAACTCACGGAACTATTACTACAACGATAGGGAGGACAGGTATCGCGGAGCGGAGCTGCGCTATACCCTTGAGCCGCAGAAGGAATCCGACGCCTGGTACTTCTCCACCATCGCGGCGGTGCGGGACTTCGCCCTGAACGTGAACTACGACGCGGAGCTGCGGGAGACCAAGATCTGGATGAACGTGATCCTCCGGGAGGGGAACGAGGTCCTGGGCCTGGTCGGGACGGGCCTATCCCTCGAGTCCTTCATCCGGGACTTCGTCGCCGACGCGGATGAGGGCATAGTTCCGGTCCTCATGGACGGAACGGGGGCCATACAGGCCCATCCGGAGGAGGCCCTCATCGACCGGAGCAGCATCACCAAGGGGGAAAAGGACAAGAGCACCCTGTTCCGCCTGCTCAAGACCGAGGAGGACCGGCGGGAGCTCCGGAGCGCCATGGACCGCCTCCGCCGGGGAGAAGCCGACGCCGTCGCCCTCCATGCCGGCACGGCCGACGGGGAGCGCATACTGGCCCTTTCCCGCATCCCCGACATCGACTGGTACGCCGCGGTCGTCTTCGACCACCGGACCGTCATACGGCCCGAGCGCTTCCTGCCCATGGCCGCCGGGGCCCTCCTTTCCCTCCTCGGCCTTGCGGCCATACTCCTCTTCTTCCTGCGGCGCATAGTCCTGGCCCCCATCGGAGAGCTCACCCGGTCCACCCAGGCCTTCGCGGCCGGCAAGACGACGGCGGCCCTTCCGGTCCGCTCGGGGGACGAGATAGGAACCCTCACCGCGGCCTTCAATTCCATGACCGCGGAGATACGGGCCTACACCGAGGGGCTCGAAGGGGAGTTCCGCCGCCGGACCTCCGACCTCAG
>CAYUPG010000279.1:0-3307 GCA_964446515.1 uncultured Treponema sp. | reverse complement strand
CTCCGAAAGCCCCGGAAGGGTGGACATCTGGTTCTCCACCACCCGGGTGAGGTCCCGCTCCACATCCCGGGCGCCCGCCCCCGGATAGGTGGTGACCACCGAGGCCTCCGGGAGGGTCACGGGGGGTATCATCTCCGTGTTCAGGGCCCGGAGGGCCAGGATGCCGAAGACCAGGAGCACCGCCAGCAGTATGGTGAGCACCGCCGGATGCTTGACGGAGAAGTCCGAGAGGATCACGGCACCACCGCCGCCGCCGAGCCTTCCCGCAGGAAGTAGGCTCCCTCCACCACCACATCCCGGCCGGCCCAGCGCTCTTCCACCACGAAGGCCTCGTCCGAAAACTCCGCCGGTTTGAAGGTCTCCCGCCGGGCCGTTCCGTCCTCCACGTACCACAGGGAGTCCCCCGCGGCCAGGGCGGCGTAGGGTAGGGTGTAGACCCCCGAGCGGCGGTAGAGCTGGAAGTCCACGGTCACGAACATGCCGGGCCTGAGCATGCCGCCGCCCTCCACGGCCACTACGACCTCGAAGTTCTTGGTCTCCGGCGAAACGTAGGGACTTATGCTCCGTATCCTTCCCGCATAGGAGGAGCCGTCGCTCCGGCGGACCAGGACGGGCATGTCCGATCCGGCGGCTATGAAGGCGCCGTAGCGGCCCTCCGGCACCCGGCACCGGACCACCAGGTCCGTAAGGTCCGCGATGGTGAAGAGGGGGCGCTCCGGGGCGGCCATGGACCCGGCGCTGAGGTGCCGGACCAGCACCACGCCGTCCAGGGGGCTTGAGACTTCGGTGTAGCCCAGCTGCAGGCGGGCGAGCTCGTACTGGGATCTGAGCGCCTCGTACTGGCCCGCCGCCTGCTCGTAGTTCTGGGCGCTGGTGGCTGCGGCCTGGTAGAGCTGGGAGACCCGGTCGAAGGTGGACTTGGCCGAGAGGTAGGCCGCCTCGGCCTGGCGGAACTGGAGGGCGTAGCGCTCGGGATCGATGCGCGCCAGAACCTGGCCCCGCTCGACCGTATCGCCCACGGAGGCGCGCAGCTCCTGGAGGGTGCCCGAAACCAGGGGCAGCACGGTCACCGTGCGGTCCGACTCCACGTGGCCGTTGATGCCGACGCTCCGGACCAGTTCTCCGTAGGCGGGCCGCAGCACCCGCACGGGCACCGGGGGCGCCTCGACGCTTGCGCCCTCGCCCGACCCCGCGAGGAGGCGGAAGGCCAGGGCCGCCGCGACCACGGCGGGGGGCAGGGCGTAGAGCAGCGTTCCCGAGCGCATGCTAGGCCTCCGAAACCAGCAGGGGAGAGCCCCGCATGGCCTCTCGGCCCAGGGGGCTCAGGATGCCCGACACCACCGCCCGCAGGGAGTCCTGCAGCAGTTCCGCCCGGGTGATGCCGTCGTCCTCGCCGTCCTCCAGGACCGTCAATCCCGCGATGATGTTGAGGACCACGAGGCTCATACGCCGCGGATCCAGCCCGCTCTGCAGGAAGCCCGCCCGGGCGGAATCCTCCATCATATTCTGGATGAGGGAGAGCATGGAGTTCTTTATGTCCTCCATCAGGGCCGCCTCCGAAGAGTCCAGGGTTTCCCTCCGGGGGCGCCCCAGGATGCGGCCGCCCTCCCGCAGCTCCCGGAAGCCCCGCTCCACCACGGCGTTGAGCCGTTCGATGAAGGGCAGCTCTCCGTTCCCGGCCGCGCCGGCCACGGCGCTGATGGTGGTTTTCATCCAACGGGCCACCGCCGCGTCGACCAGATCGTAGCGGTTCTTGAAGTGGTTGTAGACGGTCTTCCGGGATACCCGGGCCAAGTCCGCCGCGGCCTCCACCGTGAGGGCCTCGGCCCCCCGGGTCTTCAGGAGTACCTGGGCCGCCTCGAGTATGCGGTCACGGGTTCCGGCGTCCGCCATGCTGTCCCTCCGAATTACACAAAGTATACGTTATATGTGTAATATGCCTCGGAGGAGACGAAGAATCAAGGTCCCCGCGGCGGATTTCGGGCGCAGCGGGCCTGCCGGGAGCCTGTCCAGGCTCCTAGGTGGCTCGGAGGCGGCGCAGGCGGCGGTCCAGGGCGACCAGGGCGGCTATCATGATCAGGGCGTAGAGCAGACAGCTGCGGTAGCCCCAGGCTTCTCCGACGTAGCGGTTGGTGAAGCCGATGACCAGCTGCATCACCCCGTTGATCGCCCCCGAGATGACGATGACGGCGCTGGTCATCACCGCCGCCCGATCCTTGAAGGCCCCCACGGCCACCGCCATGATGGTGGGCCAGAGGGTGGCCACGAAGAGACCCGTGACGGGGAGTATGCGTATGCCGCCCCTGCCCAGGCCGAAGCCCAGGGCGTAGAGGACCACGATGGCCGCCGAGGCGCCGTAGAGGCTGCGCATGTAGCCTATCTTCTCCACCGCGAAGCCGCCGAAGAGGCGGGACAGGGTGAAGAGGACGTAGAAGACCGACACGAAGGCCGCACCGGCGGTCCGGGGATCCAGGCCGTAGACGTCCTTGAGGTGCAGTCCCCCCCAATTCGCCGCGCCGAATTCCACCACCTCCATGAAGCCCAGGGCCAGGGAGAAGGACCAGACCAGGGGATCCCTGAGGGCCTCCACGAAGGTGGTCTTGCGCCGCGCCGTCCCTGCGTCGGGCGCAGCGGCGCCGTCGGCGCCGTGGGATTCACCCCCGTCGGCGCCGTGGGCGGGAAAGCGGGTGAAGGCGGCTGCCGCCGCGACCAGGGCCGTGGGGATGAGGGCGACGAGGTAGACCTGGCGCCAGCCCAGGCCCAGGCCCTCGGTGAGCATGCCCGCCGCCTTGGGGCCCAGCACCGCCCCCAGGCCGTAGAAGAAGTGCATCAGGTTCATCAGCAGGGCGGTCTTGGTCTTGAAGACCTCCGTCGCCAGGGCGTTGGTCCCCACCTCGAAGAAGCCGAAGCCCGCGTTGACGATGAGCAGGGCCCCCGCGGCGGTCCAGAAGCTGGGCATCACCAGGGCCGCCAGGCCTCCCGCCGCAACCAGGAGGTAGCCGGAGATGACCGCCCGCTTGGTGCCGAAGCGGGACAGGAAGAAGCCCGCCGCCAGGCAGAAGAGGACGTAGCCGAACCAGGTGAGGGAGACCATGCCCCCCTGCTCGTCGTAGGCCGCGCCGAACTCCGTCTTGATCAGAGGGAAGGAGACGCCCTTGATGTTCTCCACGAAGCCGAAAAGGGTCATGGTCGCATAGACGATGACGATGAGGAGGAGCTGCTTGCTTTTACCCATGGCAGATCGGATGGTAGCGGAAAGGCGGGCTTCGGGCAAGGCGCGGGGGGACACATTTCCGGTGCGCCATTG
>CAYUPG010000278.1:0-3353 GCA_964446515.1 uncultured Treponema sp. | reverse complement strand
TACAACTGCGGGATGCTCGCGGTGGAGCTTCCCCCCGCGGTCCTGGACGACCTGTTCGCGACCTTCTCCGGGTCCGGGGCGGAGCTTGCGGTGGACCTTGAGGGGGGCGTCCTGACCTTCAGCGGCTCAGGAGCGGCGCGGCGCGTGCCCTTCGTCCTCTCGGAGTTCGAGGCCGCCCTGGTCCGTTCGGGGGGCTGGGTGAGCTTCGCGGCGGAGCGCTACTGAGGGCGGGGCGGGGGCCGGCCGCCGGACCTCCGTACGGACCGGGGGCCGGCTAGGCGGCGGCTGCGGCCTTCGGTACAATGATCCCATGTCCTTAGGCCTGCCGTTCTTCCTCGCCTTCACCGTCTACGGCGTCCTCTCTCCCTACCTCTCGGTCCTGGTCAGGGATCTCGGGTACAGTCCCACGGTGGTGGGCCTGCTCCTGGGCCTCTTCGAGGTGGCGGGCATCTTCGGTCCCTTCCTGCTGGGGCGGCTCTCCGACGGCCTCGGCCGCTATCGCCCGGGATTGGCTATTGCCTTGGCGCTGGTGCTGGCCGCCCTCTGGCCCCTCTCGACCCTGCACCATCCCGCCGCGAGCGCCCTGTCCCTGGTGGTCCTGGCCGTGGGCGTCCGCTCCATCCTTCCCCTGCTGGACGCCGCGGCGACCTTGGCCCTGGGGAAGACGGGGGATTACGGGAAGGTGCGCACCATCGGGTCCGTCAGCTTCGTCCTCATGGCCCTCTTCCTGCAGGCCGCCCCTGTCTTCAAGCCGAACACCCACGGCAACATCGCCCTGTGGACGGGCATCACCGCCTTCGCGTTCCTGCTGTCCCTGCCCCTGCTGCCCGACCGCGGCCCCGCCTTTTCCGCGGCGCAAGACGCGGCCGTCCGTCCCGGTTCCGGCGTCCGCGCCGGTGCGCGCGCAGGCGCGGCGACGGCTTCGGAAACGGGCGCCGCGGCGGGCCGGTCGGCCTGGAGTCCCGTCTTCATCGCGGGCCTAGTGATGATAGGCTTCGGGCGCCTGGCCATGGCACCCATCGCGAGCTTCTTTTCGCTCTACGTGGTGGAGGAGCTCAAGTGGGACGCCGTGGGGCTCATGTGGGCCGTCTCCGCGGGCTCGGAGATACCCCTGATGTTCCTGTCGGGCCTGGCGATACGCCGTTTCGGAGCCCCCAGGCTCCTGGCCTTCTCCATCGCCGCCGTCGCCCTCCGCCTGGGGGTCTACGCCCTCTTCCCGAGTCCCGCGGGGGCGGTCTCGGGCCAGCTGCTGCACTCCCTCTGCTACGGGCTCTTCCATCCCGCGGCGGTGGCCTTCGTGGCCACCCATGTGCCGCCGGAGCGCCGGGCGGTGGGGCTGTCCATGTACCTGTCCCTGGGTGTGGGGCTGCCGACCTTCCTGGGCAGCTCCCTGGGGGGCTTCATCGTGGACGCCGCGGGGTACCGCGTCCTCTTCGCCTCCTACATCCTCTTCGCCGCCGTGGGCCTTGTCCTCTACGGCCTGTTCCGCCGGCGCCTGGAGGCTCCGGTGCGGTCATAGGGGACTATAGGCCGGCCGGGCGGAGGCGCCGGCGCCGTAGCCTCAGAAGGAGAAGCTGCCCCCCAGCCGGAAGGAGATGCCCCGTAGTACCGCTTCCGCCTCCTTGAAGGTCCGCGTTTCCTCTGCGCCGGCGCTGGTTCCGTGTACTTCGGCGTACTCCGCCTCGATGTCCAAGGGAATGGCTATGCTGCGGAAGGTTGCGCCCAGGTCCACCTCCACCGCGCCGAACTTGACGCCCAGGGCAGCCCCCGCAAGCCAGCCGTAGCCCAGCTTCTTATCGATGGACAGGTCCGAGAGGGCAATGCGCGTATCCCCATCCGGCGCCAAGGCCTGGGGAAAGAAGCGCCCGGTGGGGCTCAGGGAAAAGGCCCAAGCCAGGGCTCCTCCGGCGAATCCGTCCAGGAAGAGCGGTCCCAGGGGCAAGCGGGCCTTGAGCATGGCATAGGGGATTATCGCGTCCCCGTACAGGGAGGGGCCGTCCTGGCTCCGCAGGTCCTCGTGCTTCAGGGTGTATCCGTCGGTGGAATGGTAGGCGAAGCCCACGGGCAGGCTCAGGAAGGGCCCGAAACCCAGCTCCGTGGAGAGGCCCTGCTCGAAGGCGATGGTGCCTTCCCCGTGGAGGTAGAGGGTCTCGGGCACGAACACCGAAACGCCGCCTCCTGCGGACTGGGCGGACGCCCCCGCGGCGGCAAGGATCGAAACGAGTAGGATGACGATTGGTTTCTTCATGGCTGCACTCCTGACGAGAAAAGGCGGAACGTGATTGACAGCGCGCATCCGCCGCGGCTAGGATCCATCACCATGATAGCTACCATAGTGAATTGCCTTACCGTCGTAGTGGGCTCCGTCCTGGGCTTGCTCCTGGCCGGACGAATCTCCGACTCCTTCCGGAACGCGGTGTTCGAAGGCGCCGGGGTCGTTACTCTCATTATAGGTGTTTCCATGGCCTTGGCCAGCCAGCGCATCATCTTCCTGGCCCTCGCCCTGATATTCGGCGGCCTCGCGGGCACCGCCTGGGACATAGACGGCGCCATACTCCGCTTCGGCTCCTTCCTCGAGCGCATAACCCTGCGTCGGGGGAAGCGCGCCGGCGCGGTCGGCGGCGCCGCGGCCGAATCGGATGCCCGAGCGGCCTGGGACTTCGGGCACGGCTTCCTCAACTCCTCAGTCCTGTTCTGCGTGGGCGCCATGGCCCTGGTGGGGTCCTTCAAGGCGGGCACCGAAGGGGACTATACGCTCATACTTACCAAATCCGTCCTGGACGGCTTCATGGCCATACTCCTCGGCGCGGCCATGGGTCCCGGGGTCGTATTCTCCGCCCTGCCCATCCTGGTATACCAGGGGCTCCTGACCCTGGGCGCCGGCTTCATCAAGCCCTTCGTGTCCGAGCTCATGGTGTCCGAAATGACGGGCATAGGCGGGGCGATGGTCATAATGATCGGTCTCAACCTTCTGTCCCTCAAGAAGATAAAGACCGCGAACTTTTTACCCTCCCTGGTGCTCATCGTCCTATTCGCCCTTCTCGATCCGTCCATAGCGGCATTGGGCGCTTCACTCGGCTTTTGAGCTTTTCTCCCGCATGTCCGCATGCCCGCCCGCAAAATCTTTCGGTTGACAATTGGCGGAAGGGCCCTTAAACTGGATAGCGATAAACTAACCCATTTAGGGAGGCCGTATGGCAAAGGTAGAACTCAAGGGCATCAGCAAGGTGTACGACGGCAACGTGCGGGCCGTCGACAACGCGAACATTACCGTGAACGACAAGGAATTCGTCGTTTTCGTCGGACCCTCCGGCTGCGGTAAATCCACCACTCTCCGCATGGTCGCGGGCCTC
>CAYUPG010000277.1:0-3369 GCA_964446515.1 uncultured Treponema sp. | reverse complement strand
TTATTTTTATTCGCATAATTTGACGAATATTGCCTTTCATTCTATAGTAATAGCCACAAATGACGACATGGAACGATCGATCAGCCTTACATGAATTGGGATCCCGCTTGGCCCAGCGCAGGATTGCCCTCAACCTCACCCAGAACGAGTTGGCCTCTCGGGCAGGCATAGGGAAGCGCACCCTGGAGCGCATGGAAAGCGGTTCATCCATACAAAGCGCGGGTCTGCTCCGCATACTGCGGGAACTGGAACTGCTGGACGAACTGTGGAAAGTGATCCCAAGACCGGGACCGAGTCCCATGGCCGTGGTCAAGCTGCGGGGCAGGATGCGCAAGCGGGCCGCAGCGTCCCGCGGCAAGAATAGCACGGAGACGCCCGCGATCGCCGCCGAGACGCCGCCGCCCTGGACTTGGGGCGACGAGAAGTGACGACCGCCGCGGAAGTCGCACTCTGGGGAAGCACCGTAGGAGCGGTATTCCTGGAGGAGGGCGGGGACGTCGCCGCCTTCGAGTACTCCGGGGACTTCGCCCGCAGCGGAATCGAGCTCGCCCCCCTGACTATGCCCCTATCCCGCCGGGTCTACCGCTTTCCGGCCCTTCCGCGGGCCACCTTCCACGGACTGCCGGGGCTTCTGGCGGATTCGCTCCCGGACCGCTTCGGCAACGCCCTTATAGACGCGTGGCTCGCCCGGGAAGGGCGTCCGAGCGAGTCCTTCTCGGCGGTGGAGCGGCTCTGCTACGCCGGCCGCAGGGGCATGGGGGCCCTGGAGTATGCGCCGGCCATCGGGCCCAGGGACAGGACGAGCAAGCCGCTCGACCTGGATCGCCTGGTTGCCCTCGCTTCGGAGGTCTTGTCCCGACGGGAAGGGTTCCAGTCCTCCTTGGGAGCCGATGCTTCCGAGGAGGATCTCAGACGCATCCTGCAGGTGGGGACCTCCGCCGGAGGAGCCCGGGCGAAGGCGGTCATAGCCTGGAACCCCCGCACCTCGGAAGTACGGTCCGGCCAGGTGGAGGCTCCTGCGGGCTTCGAGTACTGGCTGCTCAAATTCGACGGCGTGACGGGCAATAGGGACAGGGAGCTCGCGGACGGCGCAGGCTACGGAGCGGTCGAGTATGCCTACCATCTCATGGCCGCAGCGGCCGGCATAGGCATGAGCGAGTGCCGACTGCTGGAGGAGCACGGCAGGCGGCACTTCATGACCCGACGCTTCGACCGGACCGCGGAGGGCGGCAAGCTGCACATGCTGTCCCTCGGTGCCCTGGCCCACTACGACTTCAACGCCCCGGGGGCCCACGGCTACGAGCAGGCCTTCGCCGCCGCCCGCGCCCTGGGGCTCGGGGGAGAAGGCGTGGAGGAGCTGTACCGGCGCATGGTCTTCAACATTCTAACCAGGAATCAGGACGACCACGTGAAGAACATCGCATTCCTCATGGACAGGAGGGGACGCTGGGCCCTGGCGCCCGCCTACGATCTGATCTACAGCTACAACCCCGACGGACTCTGGACGGGGAGCCACCAGATGACGGTGAACGGCCTGCGGGACGGATTCTCTCGGGCGGACCTCAAGGCGGCGGCCTCCGCCGCAGGCATGGTGCGCGGCCGCTGGGAACGGATGCTGGACCAGGTCGGCGCCGCCGCCCTCCGATGGATGGACTTCGCCGCCGAGGCGGGAGTCCCGGAGGCCCGGGCAGCGGCTATCGAGAAAGACTTCCGGGTCTATCTGCTGTCCAAGAACTGAAGGAGCTCCTCCGCCCTGTCTATGATGCGGTCGGCGCCCGCGGCGGCGAGTTCGTCCCGCCCCCGGAAGCCCCAGGCGGCGCCGACCACGGGACAGCCTGCGGCATGGCCGGCCTCCACGTCCACCGCCGTATCCCCCAGGAAGAAGGCGGAAGCGGCCGGAGAGCCCAGGGCTTCCAGCACCTCCCTGCCCGCCGCCGGCTCGGGCTTGCGGGGCCTGCCTTCGACGTCCCCCCGGACCAGGGCGAAGGTGCGGGCCGGAAAGAGGGCGTCCACCACCAGGCGGGCCACGGGATCGGGCTTGTTGGTGTAGACCGCCAAGACGAGGCCCCGCCGGCGCAGCTCCGCCAGAAGCTCCGGGATGCCGGGATAGGGACGGGTGAGGACGACGGGATTCCTGCGGTAGCGCTCCAGGGCGTCGGCGGCCACGGCGTCCACCACGGCATCGTCCCGGGCCCCCTCGGGCAGGGCATTGAAGGCGAGCCGGCGTATGCCCCAGCCCACCATGGCGGGATAGCGATCGGGAGCAGGGAGCGGGAAACCCCGCGCCTTCAGGGCGCCGTCCATGGACGCCGCGATATCGCCGATGGTGTCCGCCAAGGTTCCGTCGAGGTCGAAGATGCCGTAGGTGTACAATGGGTCCTCCCTTGGATTGACGCGGAGCCGCGGTGCCCGTATCCTTGACGGCAATGCTGCCCGCAACCCTGGTCCGTAAGCATATGGCCGCCTTCGTCCTCGTCGTGGCGGTGCCGGTACTCGCGGTCATCCTAGTGCTTTCGCTCCTGTTTCGGCAAGAAGCGGTCAACATCGCCCGGGAACGCACCAAGGAATCGGTGGCCCGGACGGCGCAGAACCTGGACACCGAAGCCCTGGGCTTCGCCCTCTTCACTTCCGCCCTGGTCCACGACAGAAGCCTGATGGAGCAGGCGGGCGTATACACCTCCACCGAAGACCCGGAAGTGCGGTACCGGGCGCTGCAGGGTATGGAGTCGGGCATCTCGTGGTTCTTCCGCATCACCAGCAGGATGGGCATGGTGATCGTGTTCTTCAAGGACGGGTCCCACTTCCAGCAGAGCAACTACCCCGGCGGAACCATCGATGCGGAGGCGGCTCGGCGCCTGCTCAGGGAGAGCGAAGGGCCGCGGGGCGAGGTATGGCATCTCGAAACTTTAGACACCCTGCCGGGCACGGGGGAGCATCCTCCGGTCGTTTCAATGGCCGTCCGCCCGACCCACAGGGATGAGCGCTTGAGCAACATAGAGGCCATAGTGGTTTCCTTCCGCATCCCCTTCCTGGACCGCATCGCCCGGGAAAGCGGCCCGGGGCCCGCACGGGAGTACCTGGTGAACCGGAGCGGGACGGTAATCCTGAGCGACGATGCCGCCGCCGCGGGGAAGCCCTTCTCGGACCTCCTCGGAGTACTCTCGCAGCGCCACCTGGTCATCGGGACAAGCATGGAAAGCACCGGGTGGACCTTCGCCGAGGCCATACCCCTGGCGACCTTCACCCGCAACACGGACCTCATCATGCGCTACGTCTATCTGGCCATAGCCCTGGTCCTGGTCCTCTTCCTGGCCTACACCCGCGCCTTCTTCGCAGACATCATCACGCCCCTCCACTCCGTCGTCGACC
>CAYUPG010000276.1:0-3381 GCA_964446515.1 uncultured Treponema sp. | reverse complement strand
GCTGATATAGGGCCTGCAATACCGCCCGCAGGGTCCACAGAATGCACGATGCTCCCGCGATCAGCCGGGACGAAGCCCTTGAAGCCGGAACGAGCCGGGCGGCCAGTATGTTCAGAAGTCCGAAGAGCACCAGGGATGCGGAAAAGAGCACGTTTATCGCTCTCACCGCGATCGCCAACTCTCCGGCGCGCGTGTCTATGTAGTCATACCAGCGCCAGATTCCGGGTATGAAGAAATGCCATACCCCGAACGCTATCGTGATAGCGCTCGGGATAAGTATCAGGATTCGGGCCGGCATGCCACGCCGCCCGCGGCCCTGGTCCGTCCTTTCAGGACCAGAGGCCCCTGGACGAGAAGCCACAGCAGGAACGACACCTCGGCGAGGGTTTCGATAATCGAGAAGGGCACGTCTATCCGGGCCAGGATGCCGGGGAAGAAGAGCGGAGCCGCAAAATCGACCAGGTAGCACCCGCAGGCGGCGAGCAGGAGGACGCCGAGGACACCGGGGGCGCGACGAGATTTCAGAACCAGGATGCCCAAGGGAAGAAGCCAAAGCCCCCAGAAGACCGCAGCCATTCTCTCTCCCTGGGCATGGAGCTCCAGAAGCGCCGCAACAAGCGCAGTCAACTGTCCGAGCGAGAAAGCCGAGTAGTCGCCGGCCCCCTCGAGAAGAATGACCGGAACGATCTGGTGCACCCTGTTCAGGAAGGCCACGGATACGCCGGCCAGGATGAACAGCACCATGAGCCGGGCAAGTCCCCTATCTACAGGCTCATAGAGTCTATACAGGGCATTTGCCAAAACTATGAAGCACACGTGTCCCGCCAGACAGCTCACGAAGCCGAGCCGGACAAGGGTACCGGACTCCCGGATCCGAGCTATCGTCTCTTCAGGATTGCCGGGAACATAGAGCGCCGAGTCCGCGTAGATCATCCCGAAGGTATAGAATACCGCAATTGCCAGATACCATAGCCCTGCGATCCTTGAGTCCCTGCGCGCCGTACTTTCTAAAGTCATATCCATCTCCTTGTGCCCCAGTATGGGGTTCGTCCCCATGTGGGCGTGCAAAGGATTCCGGCCCGGGTCGACCTTGCGCTGCCGCCATCCTTTCATTACACTATCAGGTGTAATTTAGATTTTGTCAAGACTATATTACACTAATCAGTTTACTTTAATTGGAGCAGGAAATGGCCGGTGAATCGGAAAGGACCCCAAGGAAAAAGCGCGACACGAGCGAGAAGCGTCTCTCCATACTCAAGGCGGCCATGCAGGCCTTCGGAGAGGAGGGCTATGACGGCGTCAGCATGGACCGGATCGCGGACCTGGCAGGCGCATCCAAGAGGACGGTCTACAACCATTTCCCAAGCAAGGAACTCCTCTTCCAGGCAGTCGTCGGCCGATTCTCGGAGGAAATGGGGGGTCTCAAGCGGATCGCCTATGACCCGTCCAGGGAGCTGGAGGATCAGCTGTCCGAATTCGCCGACGCGGAACTGGCCGTAGTGGAGGACCCGACCTGGCTGGGGTTCCTGAAGGTCCTTCTAGGGCAGTTCATCCGGGACCCTGAAATGGCCAAGAGCACCCTGGCCCGATACGGCGCATCCGAGGATTCCCTATCCAAATGGGTGCGCTCTGCCGCCGAGGACGGCCGTCTATCCGTCGAGGATCCCATCCTTGCCGCGGAGGTATTCCGGTCCATGGCAGCGGGAGCCTTTACCTGGCCCTCGGTTTACCGGGGCGCACCGGACAAAAAGGCCGCGGACAAACTCAAGCGGGAGCTAATCGCCACCTTCCTGGGCCGGTACAAGAAATAAGCCTCACCCGCAATGGACGGGAAGCTTGGGCGCGTCGGCGGACCGCCCCCGCAGGCCGCCGACGCGGCGGCGCTCATCGGACGATCCGCCGCCGGGCTCTCCGCGAGCAGTACGGTCCTCGCGCGCCCTGCGGGCGCGCTCCGGTCCGGGCTGCTCGCTGCGATCCCTCGCGCGAATGCCCCATTTATGCTACACTTCCAGAAAATTTCGGAGCGACCCCATGACAACCCGGCAGCTAAAGAAACTCGAGGACACCCTTTGGGCGACAGCGGATACTCTCCGTGCCAATTCGGACCTCAAATCCTCGGAATACTCAACACCCGTATTGGGGCTCATTTTCCTAAAATTCGCGGACAATAGGTACAGCCTTGTAGAGAAGGACATAAACGACGAGTTCATGCGGCTCAAGGGAACACGGCGGGAAAAGGCCATCGACGCGATCGCCATAGAAAAGTGCGGCTTCTATCTACCCACGGAAGCCCGCTATGAATACCTCTTGAACAGACCGGAGAAGGAAGACCTTGCCCAGGCGATCAAGAAGGCGATGCAGCTCGTAGAGCAGTATAAGGACGAGTTGGCCGACACGCTCCCCATGGACGAATACTTCCGGCTCAACCGGCGCAAGGTGGACGGAAGGGAGGTAATCGACAACTCGATCCTGGTCCAACTCCTCAAAAACTTCCAGGATATCCCCAAGGATGCATCGGGCGATATATTCGGACAAATCTACGAGTACTTCCTGGGGAACTTCGCCCTCGCAGAAGGCCAGGGGGGCGGAGAGTTCTTCACCCCGCGCTCGGTGGTCCGCCTCATGGTGGAGATCATCGAACCCCACGACGGAACGGTATTCGACCCGGCCTGCGGCTCGGGGGGTATGTTCGTCCAGTCCGCCAAGTTCGTGGAGGAACGCCGGTCCCAGGAAGGCGTCGCGGACCTCTACGTTTACGGAGCGGAAAAGACGCTGGAGACGGTAAAACTGGCCAAGATGAACATCGCCGTCAATGGTCTGCGGGGCGACATCAAGCAGGCAAATTCCTACTACGAGGACGTCCACAAGAGTTTTGGCCGCTTCGACTACGTCCTGGCCAATCCGCCCTTCAACGTGGACGACGTGAACCTGGTCAAGGTGGAAGGGGACCGGCGCTTCAACACCTACGGAATACCGCGCAACAAGGGAGACGCCAAGGCGAAGGACAAGGGGTCGGTGACCGTTCCGAACGCCAATTACCTCTGGATCAACCTCTTCGCCAGCTCCCTCAAGGATTCGGGCCGTGCCGCTCTGGTCATGGCCAACTCCGCCTCCGACGCGCGCAACAGCGAAGCGGAGATCCGCAAGAATTTGATAGAACACAACCTGATCTACGGCATGCTCACCCTGCCGTCGAATATGTTCTATACCGTAACCCTCCCGGCGACGCTCTGGTTCTTCGATAAGGCCAAGACCGACGAGCGCATACTCTTCATCGACGCCCGGAACGTCTTTACCCAGATAGACAGGGCGCACCGGGAGTTCAGCGAGGAGCAGATCCAGAACCTGGCGGTGATCAGCCGCCTACGCCGGGGAGACCAA
>CAYUPG010000275.1:0-3449 GCA_964446515.1 uncultured Treponema sp. | reverse complement strand
ATATAAATGTTTTATCGTACTTCTCTGTGCTCATTTATTCGTGGCCACGGCCCTTGGGTCGTTATGTCACATGGGTCAAAAAGAGTCATTTGTATTGTGCTTTATTGACACAGTATTTCCGGGGAGTTGCATAGTTCCTTCCTTCCGGGCCATAGTGGGACAATCCATGACCGTCGCCCAAGAAGATGCCCTCTATGATTTCCTCGACTCCGCCCTGGAACCCTTCACGGTCGCCGATGCCGTGGCTTTCATCAAGCAGGCCGATACGAGCGGATTCCGCCGCCTGGGCGAGGAAGCCGCCGCCTTCATCGTGGGTCGTCGCCTGGCCTTCCCCCTGGCGGAGGACCGCTGGATATCCCGGCGGGGCTGGTTCGAGGGCGGCCGTTTCGCCGTGGCTCCCTCCCGTCTGGAAATACTGAACGGCATCCTCATCCCGGGGCACCGCTGCGTGCCCTTCGCCAACCCCATACTCCTGCCCCACGAGTACCGCTTCCTCTGGAAGGGCGCCGAGGTCCCCATGGGCACCACCGAGGGGCCGCCCGAGGATTTCTATCCCTACTACAGCCTCTTCGGGGAGGAGTACGCGCCCCAGTACCTGGCCAAGGACAACCCCGAGAACGAGGATGCCTTCAACGCCGATCCCTTCGAGGATCCCCCGGAGGTGTCGGTGCACACCCTGGACATGCGCTCCATCTACCGGGAGACGGCCTTCGTGCCCGGCAGCCGCTTCGTCGTCCGCTTGGCCGATTGGAAGGCCGGCGTCTTCGAGCTGGAGCGGGTGGAGTCGGAGCCGGATCCCGAGGGGGGCGCGGCGCTCTGGCTCGCGGCGGCCGAGGCGGGCTTCAAGGCGTCCTTCGAGGGCATAGGGCCCGGAGCGTCCACGGAGGAGCAGATAGCCTTCGCCTTCTGGTACGGCGGCGCACGGCTCAAAGAGGTTCCCGCCTATGCGTTGGAGGAATTCCTCTACGAGAGGACCGAGTCCATCGACATCGTGGCCTACGGGATGGAGTCCCGCTTCTGGACGGCCGGCAAGGAGATCCCCGACGCCGGTCCCTGGAGCGAGGAGGGCGGCCCGCCGGACAAGACGGACATGGAGTTCATCCTCTACTCCTACGGCGTGCCCGTCTCCGAATACGTGATCCAAGCGTACGTGAGGGATGCCTTCTACCGTAACGACCTGGATCTGAAGAACCTGGTGGAGCGCATCGTGCCGCCCCCCATCGCCATGTCCAACCGGGATCAGCTCTATTTGGCAAATTACCTGATCGACACGATCGAGGAATTCAGGGCCGGATACAACCGCTTCGCCGACCGGGACATGGCACCCATACGCCGCAGGGCGGGGGAGCTGCACACCGCGGTGGTGGAGCTTACCGCCCGCCTGACGGAGAACGAGGCGGACACCGCCTGGCTGCCCAAGCATTCCTTCGTCATCCTTTCCCAGATCCAGACACATTCCGCGCACCTCCTTGAGGACCTGGATGTGGACGAAGCCCCGGAAGGCGCCGAACTTGAGGCTATGGATAACTCCCTGGACGGGATGGTGGAAACCTACGAAGATATCAAGGACCGCATAGAGGAAGCCCAGGACACCTTCCGCCGCAGCAGGCTTTCGGTGATACGTCCCGCGGATCCCGGTCCTGCCGGAGCGCGGACGATGCAGGCGGCCCTGAGCGGGACCGACGTGTGGCGACGTTTCGTGGTTCCCGAGTCCTCCACCCTGGACGACCTGCACCGGGTGATCCAGACCCTCTTCGGATGGTCCGGCGGACGCCTGCACGGCTTCGTGGTGGACGGAGAGGTCTTCGGCCCCGAAGAGGAGGGCGGCGAACGGGCGGAGCGGGAGACCTCGGTGGCGGACTTGGCCGCCGAGGGGGTGGCGGAGTTCATCTACCATTACGATTACGGGGCGGAATGGGAGATCCGGCTCTCCATACTCCACCACCATGGGGATGCATCGGCCCTGCACTGCTTGGCCGGCGCCGGAGCCGCTCCGCCGGAGCATATCGGCGGGGTACTCCGTTTCCGCCGCTTCGTGTCCGCCCTGCGGAAGGGCGAGGGACCCGAACGGCAGACGGCCCTGGCGGAACTGGGTCCGGACTTCGATGCCGACGCCTTCGACATGGATGCGTGCAACCGCGCGCTGGGATCCCTATCCCGATAGGAGCGAATATGACGGAAACGGACGACAAGGACGACCTAATCGAGCTGGTGAAGCGGGGCGGCGTGTTCTACAATATCGCCGGGGCCACGGTCTCCGAGGTGCTGACGGATATGATCGCCACCGTGCCGGTGCCTGCCGCCGTCGACGCCGCGGCCTTGCTCAAGGCGATACAGGAGCGGGAGGCTTTGATGCCCACCGCGGTGGGCAACGGAATCGCACTACCGCACCCCCGAAGCCCCATCCTCGCCGACCCTTCCCAGCAGTTCATCTCCATCTGCTTTCCCGCCCGTCCCATCGATTGGAACGCCCTGGACGGAAAGCCCGTGCGGACCCTGGTGCTCATCGTCTCCGCCTCTCCCAAGCTGCACCTCAAGACCCTCTCGCGGATCAGCTTCCTATGCCGCCAGGATTCCTTCTGCGCTCTCCTGGAGCAGCGCTCTTCCCGGGAAGAGATCGTCGCGGCCATCGCCGAAGCCGAGCGGGCTTGGAAGTAGGGGGCGATCATGGGGCTTTTGGAGGATAGGAAGAACGGGGCCATAGAGGCCCTGACTCGGCGCTTTTCCCGCGGCGAGCTGCCCATGGAGGAGTACGAGCGCCTTGTGGGGGATATTCAGAAGGCCGCGGACCTGAGGGAACTGGCGGTGATCGAGGACATAGTCCTGGGGGACGAGTCTGGACCTTCCTCCGCGCCCCCGATGGAGGGCTTTCTTCCGCCGGACCAGATCCAGAGCAGCTACGCCGTCCTATCGGAGCGGCGCCTTTCCGGCCCCTGGCTCCGCAAGGGCGCGGCGGCGGCGGTAAGCTTTTTGGGCTCCCACGTCATCGACATGCGGGAGGTCGAGCTTCCTCCGGGAAAGACGGTCCTGGACGTCTTCGCCCTCCTGGGCTCGGTTGAGATAATCGTTCCCCGGGGCCTTCCCGTCAGGATGGAGGCCCAGCCGGTGGCGGGGGAGGCGACGGTGGGCCGCAACGTGGAAAGGCGGGAGCGGGAAGGAGCACCCCTTCTGGTCGTCTCCGGAAGCGCCATTTTGGGCAGCATAGTGGTAAAACAGCGGTGATCATGGTATGATCCCGGAACAACGAAAGCATACCGAAGGAGTATCGAAATGAATACGAAAGCCTTAGAAAAGACCGCCCTGAGCATACGCTCCCTTTCCATGGACGCCATCCAGAAGGCCAACTCCGGGCACCCCGGGCTTCCCCTGGGGGCCGCGGAACTGGGCGCCCTGCTGTACGGCGAGCTGCTCCGGCACGATCCCTCCGATCCCGTCTGGTCCGACCGGGA
>CAYUPG010000274.1:0-3457 GCA_964446515.1 uncultured Treponema sp. | reverse complement strand
CCCTGCTCCTGGGAAAACAGCGCATGTCCAAGGCGGAGCGGACGGAATGGATCGAATTCCTCATACGGGAAGTGGGGCTTGAGCAGTGGCGCAGGCACAAATCCAACGAGCTCTCCGGCGGGCAGCGCCAGCGGGTGGCCATAGCCCGGGCCCTGGTCTGCAAGCCGGCCATAGTGCTGGCGGACGAGCCCACGGCGAACCTGGACTCCGCCACGGGGGAACAGATCATCGAGCTGATGAAGCGCATCAACCGGGAACTCCAAACAACCTTCATTTTTTCCACCCACGATATGAAGATCGTGGAAATCGCAGACCACGTCATCCGCCTGAAAGACGGTCTGATCACGGAAAACTACCGCCTTCAGGCGGGCCGCCGGTAGGAGGACTTTCGGCACGATGGTCGGCGACGGAATGATTCTCTACGAATCAAGCCTGGACATGCGCTTTCCCGACTACGGCATTCTGATACCCGTGATGGACTCCCGGGCGAAAAGGGTCCTATCCTTCCTGGGCGCGCCTTCGACCGAGGTGCCGGTGATCGGCGGGCTCTACGGCGCCGCGGAGGTCCTGGGCATCCCCCCGGAGGAGCTCTCCGTAGGCAGGTCCGATCTGCAGCGGGTTCACGAGGGAGCTTTCGTGGGGAGGCTCTTCGGAGACGGAGAAGCCGGCCGCGGCGGCCTCGAGCGGGCCCTGCTGGAGACCTACGAGCTGGTGGACGAGCGGGGCCGGTACCGGCGCTACGAGCCGCACCGGGCAAAGAGGCCCCTGGCCGATCTCTTCGATACGGTGCTGCGCCAAGTCTCGGGGACCTACGCCGCCTGCCGCCTGGCCCTGGCGGCCGCATCCGCCGGAGTGTCGGCGGCCGGAACCGCGCAGCCGGCCTCCTTCTGCTACTTTCTGGGGGGAGGCATGCACCACGCCCGCTATGCCTCCGGAGCGGGCTTCTGTCCGGTGAACGACATCATGATCGCCGCCGCCCGGCTGATCGCCGAGGGGCGGGCCCGATGCATCTGGGTGATCGACGTGGACGCCCACAAGGGGGACGGAACGGCGGAGCTCGCCGCCCGGGAGCGGACGCGCGGCTACGGAACGCCGGAACGCGCGCAGTCGGACGGGCGCGTCCTCACCCTCTCCATCCACATGGCCGAAGGCTGGCCCCTGGACAGGGAAACCCTTTCCCGATCGACCGCCGGGCGGGCGCCCCTGGTTCCGTCGGACGTGGAGCTTCCCATTGCCCGGGGCGCGGAGGCGGACTACCTGCCGCGCCTGGCCGCAGGACTTTCGGAGCTGGAACGCCTTTCCGCCGGAGCCGCCCCCGACCTGGCCGTCGTAGTGGACGGTGCCGATCCCTACGAGAAGGACGGCCTCCCATCGAGCGCCGACCTGGCCCTGAGCCTGGAAGAGTGCGTTGAGCGCGACCTCATCGTGTACCGCTTCCTTTCGGAGCGGGGCATACCCTCCGCCTGGCTCATGGCCGGAGGCTACGGCGAGCGCGCATGGGAACCGCCCGCCCACTTCCTGAAAGAAGTGTTCTATACTTAAGCCGGGGGGCGCGCATGTTCGATCGGGCCTATACGGTTCTCGTGGTGGACGACTCTTCGGTGAACCGCAGCTACCTGCACTACATCCTGGACGAGGAAGGCTACCGGGTCCTGGAGGCCAAGAGCGGCGAAGACTGCCTTGAGGCGGTGCGGAAGGACCGGCCCATGCTCGTGCTGCTGGACGTCATCATGGGGGGCATGGACGGCTTCGAGACCCTTGGCCGGCTCAAGGCGGATCCGGCGGTGGCGACCATACCGGTCATCATGCTCACGAGCCTCGAGGACCAGACCAGCAAGCTCAAGGCCTTCGAGCTGGGGGCCGTGGACTATATCGTCAAGTCGGCGAACGCCGCGGAAATAAAGGCACGGGTGCGGGTGCACATACGCCTGAGTATAGCCAACCAGGAGCTGATGCGGTCCCGGGCGGAAAGCGTCTCCAAGATAAGCGCCGCCCAGCACGCACTCCTGGCCCGGCCGGAGGATTTTCCCGGGGCGTCCTTCGCCGGCTACTACAAGGCCCTCCACGAGGCGGGGGGCGACTTCTACGACGTGGTGGCCGTGGCGGAGGACGTGCACTTCTACCTTCTGGCGGACGTGGCGGGACACGACGTCGGCACGAGCTTCATAACCCCGGCGGTGAAGGTGCTGCTGAAGCAGTTCGCCACCCCCGCCTATTCGGTGGAGGAGACGGTGGCCTACATGAGCGAGATCCTGGCCCAGACGGTGTGCCAGGACACCTACCTCACCGCCGCCGCCCTGCGCATCAACCGCCGCTCCCTCAAGGCCGTCCACCTGTCCGCCGGGCACCCCCCCATGATCTACGTGCCGCTTGAGGGTCCCTGCTCCACGGTGGAGTGCAAGAACCCCCCCGTGGGGATGATGGAGGGCATCGCCTTCCGCACCGACACCATGGACGTGCGCCGGGGAGACCGTTTCCTGCTCTTCACCGACGGGCTCGTCGAAATGCCGGCGGCGGACGGCAGCGGACCCATCCCCTGGGTTGCCGGCGTCGCCGACCTGCTGCGGGCCGTGGAAACCTGCCGAAACCTTCCCCTGGCCGATCTGCCCGGGGCTCTGGTTTCCGCCATGGTGGGTTCCGGCTCCCTGGACGACGACATCGCGGTACTGGCGGTGGAGGTGTAGGGACCGTCAAAAAGTGCGCGCAAATTGCGCCGCAACGTGCTATACCTATAGGGAAGTTTTGCACTATATGTAGAAGAAGGAGGCATTATCTTGAAAAGACTTACGCTGATCCTGACCGCGGCCGCCGCGGTCCTTGCCGCATCCTGCGCGAGCTCCCCGCTGGCCGGCGCGGCCCTCGGCTTGGCCGCCCCCGCCCTCTCCGGCGGCGCCGGAGCCGTTGCGTCTTCCGCCGCGACCATGGACTTCAAGAAGGACGAGGTGCTCTGCCTCTACGGCGACGACGATCCCGTCAGCGGCCGGTACCACGTCGCAAGGGTGCTGACCCCCGCATCCCCCGCCACCAAGAATCAGGCCGAGGTGGTCTATGTCGAGGACGGCAAGAAGGCCTGGTCGGCTCGGGTGCTCACCTCCCGCAAGGCCGAAAAGATGGACTTCGAGATCGGCTCCACCGTGCTCTATCCTTCCGGTTGGTCCGGGTATGAGAAGATGGACCAGGACCAGTACCGCTTCACCTCGTGGCGCATCGGCCGGGTCACCAACAACGACGAGCTCTTCAAGAACCTGGTTGAGGTTGATGGAGAGAAGTACGGCGTTAAGATACTCCGGGCCGCAACCGTAGCCATTGAATAAGCCGGCCTGCGCGGCGGATCGGAGCGGAGCATACGCATGAAGTCGGCACTAAAACTCGCGGCCGCGTTCTCCGCTCTAATCGCCGCGGGAACTATCTTCTACACCTCCCTGGACGCGCCGAAACTCCGCGCCGCCCCCGGGGT
>CAYUPG010000273.1:0-3482 GCA_964446515.1 uncultured Treponema sp. | reverse complement strand
AGCTTCGGGACGGCTCGGGGACGGTCAAACTCCTGGACTACGACAGCCGGCTCAGAACGGGCGATTCGGTGCTGACCGGCAAGGCGGACCAGGTTGAGCTGTCCCAGGGAAGCCAGGCGACGATCCGGGTCAGACCGAACACGGTCTTCACCATCCGGGAACTGGACACGGGGGGCCAGAAGGAGCAGGTGCTCACCACCGCGGCGGGCGCGGTCTCCATGCGCTTCAACCGCCTGGCGGGAACGGAGCCCCGGGTGGGCACGGTGAGCACCGTGGCAGGCATTCGGGGCACCGAGCTGACCGTATACGCCGGGCCGGACGGCAGCTCCCTGTTCATCGTGGACTCCGGGCTCGTGTCCGTTGAGGCCGCGGGCAAGACCGTGGATCTTACGGAGAACGAAGGGGTCGAGGTTTCCGCCGCGGGCGTGCCGGGGGAAAAGTTCTCCGTCATCGGCCGGGAGCTGGACTTTTCCGCCTGGGCGGCGGGCAAGACCGAGGCCTTCCTCGCGGACCCCGCAGGGGCCCTTGAGAACGTGCGGACCATGATGGCGGAGTTCCGCGGGGGTCTGGACGAGTGGACGGCCAAGTACGCAGCCGCCAAGGCGGATTCCGACGCGGCGGTGGCGGTGATGAACGCCATGGCCGACAAGGCCGAGCAGGCGAAGTATCGGGACGAGGTCTGGTTCCCCCTGGCCATGCAGACGGGAAACGCGGTGCTCAACTACCGCTACTACGCCCTGTCCGCCTTCTCCCTCAGGCGCTATGTTCTGGGGCCCATGTACGTTCAGATGCGCAGCCGGAACATCCTGGCGGCGGGGCCCGAGTACCGGGCCTTCCTAGAAACCTACAAGTCCGTGCTGGCGGAGTACAAGGCCGTCTTCGGCCCGTACTTGGAGTCGGTGGACTATTAGCACAGCGGAGGATACATACCTATGAGCATGAAGAGAACGGGCATAATGAGGTTCCTTGGGGTCCTGGCCATAGCGGCCGCGGTCTTCGCGGTTTCCGGCTGCTCTCCCAAGGGGGATTCCATCAGGGACATCATCGACGACTTCATAGGCGCGGTGAACGCAAATGACGCCGGCGGCGTCAAGGCGACCCTGGATTCGGACGCGGCGAGCTACAACACCGCGGCCACCTCCTCTTGGTTCACCACATACTTCCCTAACCGCCCCTATTCCATCACCAGCTTCGCCGGTAGTTCCGAGACCGCCACGGTTACCTTCACCGGCACGAGCGGCACCCTGAATTACCACTTCGAGATGAGCGAGGAAAAGGGGACCCTCTTTGAGGGGGGAACCTACTACATTCGGACCATCACCAACACGGATACTCAGGACCAGTTCTTTAAGTAAAACATACCCCTCGGAGCTCCGGGCTCCGCGGGAGCCTTGAGGCTCCGCGGGAGCCTCTTTGATTTTCCCTTCGCAGCACAAAACGCCCCTGGCCCTTCTATAGCAAATATACTATACTTATTTTTAGGAGGACCTATGGAAACGGCGGCTACCCTGAACGATTCGGGCATCGCCTTGACCGAGGCGAACCGTCCCAACGACGCGATTCCCCTCTTCCGCAAGGCCCTCATTCTGGAACCGGGGAACCCCCTGCTCTGGCTCAATCTGGGGGTTGCCCAGCAGCGCATGGGAGACTACGACGAGGCCATTTTGAGCTTCGAGCACGCCGTCTCCATAGAGGACGGCCTTTCCGACGCCTGGTGCTCCCTGGGGCTCATCTACTACGAGATGGAGGTGTTCGCCCGGTCGGAGGTCTGCTACCGGGAAGCCCTGAAGCGCGACCGGAGGTCGCCCAAGGTCTGGAACAACCTGGGAGTCCTCTACTTCGCCGAGGGGAGCTACGAGGAGGGCCGGCACTGCTTTGAGCAGGCGGTCAGCCTCGCCCCCCTCTACTACGACGCCCTCTTCAACCTCAGGGACACCTGCCGCGAGCTGGGAGACCTGCGGGCCGCGGAGGAATGCGGAAGGAGGCTCTCCGAACTGGAAGGCCCGCCCCGCGCGCGGATACAACACACCGGAACCACCCTCTAGGGCACGGAACGGACAGCGGAGCGACTATTGAGGATTTTATACATCGCGGAGATCGTGGGAAAAGCGGGCGTCTACGCCGTCAAGAAGGCCCTGCCGGGCCTGAAGCAGGAAAAGAGGCCCGACTTCGTCATCGCCTGCGCCGACGGAACCACCGGCGGCTACGGACTGGGGCGCAACCATGCGGCCTACCTGCGCAAGCTCGGCATAGACGTGCTCACCACCGGGGAATGCTGCTTCTACAAGAAGGACCTGGTCCAGAATTTCGACAAGCTCCCCTACGTGCTGCGCCCGGCGAACCTGAGCCCCTATGCCCCGGGACTGGGATCCCGGACCTACATCGTCGGCAAAGAGAAAATCGCCGTGGCGGTCCTCTTGGGTCAGAGCGGCTTCGGCCGCCTGCACGGGGACAGTCCCTACACCCGCCTGCCGGAGCTTTTGGAACGCCTGCGGAGGGAGACGCCCTACGTGGTGCTCGACTTCCACGCCTCCGCTACGGCGGAAAAGCTGGCCCTCTTCGCCCAGGCGGACGGCCGCTGCTCCGCGGTATTCGGGTCCCACGGCAGGGTGCGCACCGCGGACGCCCGGGTGCTGGCAGGCGGCACGGCGGTCATCTGCGACGCCGGGCGTACGGGGAGCGCCGACTCGGTGGGGGGCACGGAGAGCGCGGCGCGCATCCAGGAATACCTGTCCGGCGTTCCCGACTGGAGCAAGGACGCCTGGGCAAAGCCTGAACTGCAGGGAGTATTAGTTGAATTGGCGGAGAACGGCGCTGCGACGAGCATCGAATCCTTCGCCGTTGCCTGTCCGGAGGTACCCAATGAAGGAACTAGGGAGAATTCTCGAGATATCGGAGAAGAGGATAACGATTAGGGGCGGAGAACTCGGCGGCTGCTTCGGCTGCATGAGCCAGGAGTGCAAGGTGAACGGCAAGGTCTTCATCGCCGAGAACAGCCTGGAGCTCCCCCTGACGGTGGGCCAGATCGTGGAGATCGACAACCCCGGCGCCGCGGCTGCGGCCCAGGGCTTCGCCGTGCTGGCTCCCCCCGCCCTCGCCTTCGCGGCGGGGTACCTCGGGACCGGCCTCCTCAGGCCGGAAAGCGGGGACGAGCTCCGCGCCGCCGTGGGAGTGCTCGGCCTCCTTCTGGGTTTCCTCGGCGTCTATTGGTTCCGCAAGCTCTTCGCCCCCGGCGCGGCGCCCCGCGTGATGCGCGTCTTGGAGGACGAAGAGGAAGCGTGCCTGCGCTCCGACGGCGTCGAAGCTTATTGCCAATAGAGATTATTAAGATTATATTTGTATTGAAGACGCGTGGCCTATCGGTTCGCGTCTCCGGACCGCTCCTTGGGAGGGTCCATTTCTGGCCGGGCCAACCGCGGCCGGCGGATCAAGGAGCCTTGTATGAAAGGCAATAAGGTGTACGTGGATTTGGGGACCATCTT
>CAYUPG010000272.1:0-3568 GCA_964446515.1 uncultured Treponema sp. | reverse complement strand
TTACCCCTACGAGCTGGACATCCCCCTGCCGTTCTGCCTGGTCAACAACGACGTCTCCCGGGACCGCCTGGAACTTATGCCCGCCTATTTCTGGATGCACAACCTCTACGCCCTGGAGCGCAACGCCTGGAAGGCGGCGGCCAGGGACAAGCGGGTGGTCAAGGTTCAGCGCATCCACACGGAATACCTGGCGCCGGATACGGCGGAGGAGATCCTGCGGGCCATGGAGCTCCTGGAGCTCTGGACCGGAGAAGCGGCGGCCAAGGCCGGCCTCGATGCGGCCTCCGGTTCCCCTTCCCCGGAGGAGCTGAGAGCGCTGGGCCGGGATCTGCTGTCGGACGGCGAGAACCGCATGGGTGCCCTGGAGGTGCGGGGCCGGAACGTGGAGCGGGGCCGGCGGCCCACCCTCATCCTGAAGCCTAGGCGCGCCTACCGCGCCTACCGCCGCATGCTCCGCTACTACGCGGCGCGGACCATCCTATCCTATATAGAGGGCTGGGACGGCGCCTTCTCCTTCGCCGCCCTGGCCGACGATCTGGGGGCCCCGGAGGCCCCGGACGCCGCTTCCGGCGAAGGGGGGCGGGTGCGCGGCTGGGTGAACCTGGGCGGCCAGATAGCCCCGGCCTTCCGCGTGGACGAGCTGCGGCGGCGCATCGGCGGCGGCGAGGTCGCCTCCTGGGACGCCGTGCACGGCGCCTACGACGAGATGGCCGCCGCCTATCCCCGGGACGAGGCCCGGCACGCCTGGGCCCTGCTCCGTCTGCTCCTGGGCGCAGCTCCCGACGCCGCCGCCCTGGCCGCAGAATTGGACGGCGCTGCGGAGACGGCGCGCTGGGTGGCCGAACAGGTCTACCGCACCCGGGCAAAGGACTACGAGGATCCCTTCGGATCCATCACCTACCGGAACGAGGAGGAGCGGACGGCGGTGCTCGGCCGGCCGGAGGACAATGCCTTCGTCCGCCAGGCCCGGAACGAGGCCGGACGCTTCGAGGAGCGCGTTAGGGCGGCAAAAGAGCGGCTGTAGGTCGGTATAGTCAACAACAGTACACGTTGCCCCCCTTGCGCGTATGGGAATTCGGCCCGATCATTGTGACAGGAGGAATTCTATGACCAAACGGATCGGCCTCGCGGCCATCGTTCTCATTCTCGCGGCGTCCTTCGCCGCCGCCCAAAACAGCGTGTCCGCCTACACCACCCTGGAGGAGCCCCTGGCCAAGGCGCTCTTCGAGCAGTTCCAGAAGGAAACCGGCATCGCGGTGAGCTTCGTGCGCCTATCCGGCGGCGAGGCGGTGGCGCGCATGGAAGCCGAAGCGGCGAATCCCCAGGCGTCCATCTGGGTAGGCGGCGTGGGCCTCGACCACATCACCGCCAAGTCCAAGGGCCTCACCACCCCCTACAAGTCCCGCTTCTCCGCCAATACTCCCGCCCAGTTCGTGGATCCCCAGGACTTCTGGATCGGCCTGTACGTCGGTCCCCTGGTCTTCGTGACCAACCTGGACAGGGCAAAGGAGCTGGGCATTACTCCCCCCAGGAGCTGGGCGGATCTATTGAAGCCCGAGTACCGGGGCCGCATCCGCATGGCCAACCCCAATACCTCGGGGACCGCCTACAACGTCATCACCACCATCCGCAGCCTGAACAAGGGCGACGAGGCCAAGACCTACGACTACCTGAAGAAGCTCGACGCCAACATCGACCAGTACACCCGCTCCGGCTCCGCCCCCGGCAAGAGCGTGGCCATCGGCGAGATTCCCGTGGCCATCGGCTACGCCCACGATATGGTCAAGCTCCGGGTCGAGGGCGCCAACGTGGAGATCACCGCCCCCTCCGAGGGCACGGGCTACGAGCTCGCCTCCATGTCCCTCATCAAGGGCGGCAAGGACCAGGTGAACGCCAAGAAGCTCTACGACTGGGTGCTCTCCTCCAAGGAAGCCCAGAAGCTCTTTACCCAGTGGTACCTGGTCCTGGTGTCCAAGGGCGCCGAGAAGCACCCCATGGCCCTCTCCATCGACCAGATCAAGACCGTCGACCAGGATATGGCCTGGGACGGACACAAGGCCAACAAGGACCGCCTGCTGAAGCGCTGGACCGACGAGATCGGCGTCAACCGCTAGGCCTCCCTTTTCCCGCCCTATGGCCGCCGTCTCCCCCGTAAGCTTGAGGGAACGGCGGCCTTCTTTGGAGAATGCCCCGGATGTTTACCAAAAAGAAAATCCTGAAGCTCCTGGTCGCGGCGCTGGTGTTCGCGGCCTTCGACTGGTGGATCTACTCCGCCCTGGCGGGGGCCTTCCGCTCCCTTTCGGAGGATTCCCGGTTCAAGGAAATCGGCCTCTATGCCCGGACCGCCCCCGAGGGCGACGAAGGCCTGGAAGCATGGATCGCGGATCTGCCGAACCTGGTGTCCGGGGCGCGCTCCCTATTCCTGCGCCTGAACGCCGATACCCTCGCCTTCGAGCCCGCCTCGGGCGATCCTTCGGCCCTGGCCCTTTGGGAGTCCCAGAAGGACGGGGAAGAGTTTCAGCGGGGCTTAGAGAGCGCCTATTACCTGGAACCCTACGCCTCCAAGCAGGCCCTCCGCGCGCCGCCCGGTCTAGAGGGGGACGAC
Source organism: uncultured Treponema sp. (assembly GCA_964446515.1). GTDB lineage: Bacteria > Spirochaetota > Spirochaetia > Treponematales > Breznakiellaceae > CAYUPG01. Next base: position 963 of record CAYUPG010000272.1, on the reverse strand, counting down.
GAGGCCCTGCGCGGCATGCTGAAGGTGTACTTCGCCCCGGTTCCCGACGACTCGGGCTACGATATCCGGGGCGCGGTGATGGTGGTCGTCTCCTCCGGGGCGGCGGCCAAATTCGAGCGCCTGCTCCTTACCCTGGCCCTCATCGCCTGGGCGGTCTTCATGACCCTCTACGGCGTCGCCCTCCTGGCGCGGGATCCGATCACCGGCTACGGAGTGGTGTTCCTCTTCGCCGCGGCCTTCGCCTTCGTGGCCTATCCCCTCTTCGAAGCCCTGCGCCTCACCTTCGTGAAGGACGGGGGCTTTTCCTGGGAGGTCTGGAAGACGACCCTGTCGCCCCGCTACCTGGTTTCCCTCTGGGGCTCCATGCGGCTCGGGGCCATCACCGCCACGGTGTCCACCCTCATCGGCTTCGCCTTCGCCTTCCTTACGGAGCGCACGGCGATTAGGGGAAAGAAGCTCATCGGCACCCTGGCCACCATGCCGGTCATCTCCCCGCCCTTCTCCCTGACCCTTTCGATCATACTCCTGTTCGGCAACAACGGCCTCATCACCAAGAGGCTCCTGGGCCTGCAGGACTTTACGATCTACGGATTGGGAGGCCTGGTGCTGGTCCAGACCATCGGCATGTTCCCCATCGCCTTCCTCACCCTCTCCAGCGTGCTCAAGTCCATAGACTCCACGGTGGAGGATGCGGCGCTGGACCTGCGGGCGACCCGACTGCGGACCTTCCTGACCGTGACGCTGCCCCTGTCGCTGCCGGGCATACTCTCCGCCTGGCTCCTGGTGTTCACCAACTCCCTGGCGGACTTCGCCAATCCCCTGCTCCTCTCCGGATCCTACCGGGTCTTGTCGGTGGAGTCGTACATAGAAGTCACCGGCCGGAGCAACCTCGGCGGCGGCGCGGCGCTCTCCCTTCTGCTCCTGCTGCCTACCCTGACGGCCTTCTTCGCCCAGCGCTATTGG
>CAYUPG010000271.1:0-3586 GCA_964446515.1 uncultured Treponema sp. | reverse complement strand
CCCCGGGAGAGGAGGTCCACGATTTTAGGGACAACTTCGGCATCCCCGATCCCTACCGCATTCCATTCACCGCCAATTACCGCTACCTGGGAAAGCGTCCCTGGGAAGGCAAGGAATACGGCGCATTCTCGGTGAGCTACCGCATCTTCGACGAGCCGACGCCGGTCCGGGGGCAGGTGCAGCCCCGGCGCATCATGGGCGCCTCCGACCAGGTGGTCTACTGGGACACGGCCCTGGGCCAGGCCGCCGCCTACGAAGAAACCTTCCGCATGGTCTTCGAACTCTCCAACGGCAGGACCGTGGAATTCCGGGGAAGGGCCCAGGCGGAGATTCTGGAAGCCGAACCCATGGACCGCGGCCGCGTTGCGGACGACATCGCCCAGGACCTTGCCCGCATGGGGGTCGCGGACACCACGGTCCGGGTGGTGGATGAGGGGGTGACCATCAGCCTCGAGGACATCAGCTTCCAGCCCGATTCCGCCGTCCTCATGAGCCGGGAGACGGCAAAGCTGGACCGCATTGCGGAGATACTCGCCAAGTACCCCGACCGGGACATACTGGTGGGCGGGCACACCGCCCTGGCAGGTACCGCGGAGGGACGGCAGAAGCTGTCCGTGGAGCGGGCGGCGGCGGTGGCGGACTATCTTATCCGCAAGGGAGCTCGACCCGAGGACCGCGTGGTAGTCCGAGGCTACGGTGCGGAGCGGCCCGTGGCGGACAACCGAACCGAAGAGGGGATGCGCAAAAACCGCCGCGTAGAGATCACTATCCTTGAAAATTGACGCAAACGGTGCCGGCCCCTACACCTTGAAGCGCCTCAATGCTCTATGATACAACATCCGTACACATGAATTACTCGGATCCCACGAAACTTGCCGTACTCGCCTGTCCCGGCGGGGAACGGTTCGCCGAAGAGGTGATAACCCACCTCAAGCGGCTCTATCGTCGGCGCTTCGAAAACAAAGCGGCCATCCTTGCCAAACGCTATGCCCTGGACAAGGAGGCGGTCATACGGAAGATCAACTTCGCGAACGACATAGCGGCCTCCACGGTCAATGTTCCCGGCGACGTCCTGACCTTCAGGTCGCCGACCTTCAAGGTGCCCGCCAGGTTCACCTACTTCCCCAACGGGGAGGTCAAGACCGAGCTGCTGGAGTCCATACGGGGCAAGGATGTCTACATCTTTCAGGATGTGGAGAACCACTACCCCATCTCCTTCAACGACGGCAAGAACATCAAGACCCTTTCGGTGAACGATCACCTCATGAACCTCTTCGTGGCGGTGGATGCGGTGAAGCAGGCCGGAGCCGAACGGGTCACCCTGGTGGCGCCCGTCTACCCCTATTCCCGGCAGCACAAGCGGAAGGGCCGGGAGGGTCTGACCGCCAGCCGCATAGGCAAGATCCTCGAGGCAATGGGCGTGGACCGCATCATCACGTTGGACATCCATTCCAGGGAGATCGAGAACGCCTTCAACTTCATGCGCCTTGAGAACCTGCACGCCAGCTACCAGATCATCCGCAAGCTGTCCCATATCACGGACATCCGCAGCGACGACTTCGTGGTTGTCTCCCCTGATACCGGGGCGGTGGATAGGAACAAGTTCTACGCCACCAGCCTCAAGAAGCCCCTGGCCCTCCTCTATAAAGAGCGGGATTATTCCCGGGTCACCCAGAACGCCCTGGACAACAACATCTCCGAGGTGAAGCTCCTGGGCAACGTGGCGGGCAAGACGGTGTTCATGGCGGACGACATGCTCGGCACCGGGGGCACCCTCCTCAAGGCCATGAAATTCCTTAAGGAGCAGGGGGCCAAGGACGTCATCGCGGCGATCAGCCTGCCCTTTTTCTCGGGGGATGCGGTGGAGCACTTCGAGGAAGCCTACCGGCAGGGCTGGTTCACCCGCATCATCGGCACCAACGCTGTCTACCACGAAGCCCTGCTGAAACGGGACTGGTACGTGAGCGTCAACATCACCTCCCTCTTCGCCCAGACCATCTCGAGGCTCCACCACGGCAGGTCCTTGAGCTCCATCCTGGACAACAGGGACATCATCGAAAAGCTCATAGCAAAGGCATGAACGCCCGTCGGGCCGGACGGGCCACCCTCAGCGCGGACATCGGGACCTCTTCCCTCAAGGCGGCCCTGATAAGCGTCGAGGGGGAAGCCCTGGCCTTCGTGCGGGAACCCTACCCGGCGGAGCGGGTCCTGTCCGGCCGGGTGCTGGCTTCGGATTGGGAGACGGCCTTCCGCCGGGCGGTCGGGGCCCTTCTGGGGGCCGCGGGGGACCGCGTCGAGATCGCGGCGGTCTGCATATCCGGCAACGGCCCGACCCTGGTCCCCGTCGCCTACGACGGCAGGACGCTCCCTCCCCTCCACTGGCACGACGGAAGAAAGGCGCCCCCGACCGGCGCCGGCGGGCAGCCCTCCCTCTTCCTTCCCCATGCGGCCTGGCTCCTCAGGGAAGATCCCGCCGCCTACCGCAGCACGCATTACCTCATTTCCACCCAGGAGTGGCTTTCCCACCGGTTGGGGGCAGATCCCGTCACGGTGCTGCCGGCTGCGGCCTACGGTCCCTACTATTGGGACGACGGACAATGCGCCGCCTACGGGCTGGACCCGACTAAATTCCCCCCCATGGTGGTCCAGGGGGACCTCATAGGCCGAGTTTCCGCCGCCGGGGCAGCGGAGGTTCCCGGCCTGAGCGCCGGCATCCCCATCGTCGCCGGGGGACCGGACTTCATCATGGCCCTCGTGGGGGTAGGGGCGGTGGAGAACGGGGTCGTCTGCGACAGGGCCGGCACCTCCGAGGGCATCAACGTCTGCTCGTCCAGGCCCTGCCGCTCCCCGGAGCTCCGCACCCTGCCCCATATACGGGATGGCCTGTGGAACGTGGGGGCCATGCTGCCCACCACAGGACGCCTGTTCGAATGGTTCCGGCACATCACCGGCCAGCAGGAGCGGGACTATCGGGACATGCTGGCGGAGATAGTCCGTGCCCCGGCCCGGGACTTCAAGGGCGCGCCGGAATCGGCGGATACTCAGGACGGTGGGGGAGGCTTCTTCTTCCCGGACATTAAGTCCTCGGGCCGCCTCTCCGCGGCGAGCGCCTTCCTGTCCACCGCGGGACTCACCACCAGGGCGGAGCTGGGGCGGGCGGTGGTGGAGGCCATCGGCTTCATGGTCCGGGGTGCGGTGGACACCCTGGAGCGGCACGGCTACCGCATAGAGGGCATGCGCATCTCCGGAGGCCAGGCCAAGAATCCCCTGTGGAACCAGTTCAAGGCGGACATGACCGGACGCTGCCTGGCGGTGCCGGAGATTCCCGACGGCGAGCTCGCCGGGGACGCCTGCCTGGCCATGACGGCCCTGGGGGATGCATCGAGCCTGGAAGAGGCCATTTCCCGCATCGTCCGCATCCGGGAGGTGTACGAGCCTGACCGGCGCTCCTACGCCTTCCATTCGGAGCGCTACGACGCCTACAAGGAGCAGCTGGCCAGGATGGAGAAGTTCTTCGGATGACGACCTACGCCCTGCCGCCCCTGGTGACCGGATTCATCTTCGATATGGACGCCACGCTCTACAC
>CAYUPG010000270.1:0-3650 GCA_964446515.1 uncultured Treponema sp. | reverse complement strand
CTCGGAAATTCCCGTCGGTGCCCTCATGCTCTTCCGCTACAACCTGTCCGGGGGAGCGGAGGGCATCAGGACCGTCATAGCCGGCAGCTCGGCGGCGGTCGTCGCCGCACCGGCGGTCGCCGCCGAGCCCGCAGGCGCCGCTGCGCCTGCAGGCGAAGAAGGCGCGGCGGATGGAGGCGGGATGCGCGTCCTGCCCTTCGTCGCCCTGGACCACGAGGGCGGAGCGGTGCACCGCCTGGGCTCCGACGCTACCCGACTGCCCTCCCACGCGGCCTTCGCACGGGCCGCGGAGAATCGGGGCGTCGAGGAGACCCTCCGCGCGGTGGAGCAGGCGGCCGAGCTTTCGGGTAAGGAGCTGCGGAGCCTGGGCTTCTCCATGAACCTCGCCCCGGTGGCGGAGGTCCTGGACGGGGAGAACGATGCGTTCTTGGATACCCGGTCCTTCGGTGCCGATGCGGACTTCGCGGGGGCCGCCTCGGCGGCCTTCGTTCGGGGCATGGCGGCGGCGGGGGTTGCCTCCGCGGTCAAGCACTTCCCCGGGAACGGGGCCGCAGATCCTCACCATGAGCAGGTGCTGCTCGATTGGGGCAAGGAACGGCTGGAGGCCGCCCTGGAGCCCTTCCGGACCGTTCTTTCCGGCTCCGAGCCGGGGGCTGTCATGGTATCCCATGCCGTGGTCGCCGCCGTCGATCCCTCCCTTCCCGGGAGTCTCTCTCCGGCCCTGATGACCGGCATCCTCAAGGAAAGGCTCGGCTTCCGGGGCATCGTGCTGTCCGACGACTTCCGCATGGCCGCGGTGGCCTCCACCGGCAGGACGGCGGAGCAGGCGGCGGCGGAAGCCCTGGGCGCGGGCGCCGACATGATCATGACCTGGCAGCGGGATCTCCGCCGCCTCCACGCCGCCCTGCTCGCCGCCGTGGAGCGGGGCGAGCTGAGCCGCAGCCGCCTCCGGGACGCCGCCTCCCGGGTGCTCTACGCGAAGATACGGAGCGGCCTTTTGCGGGAGGACGGAAGTCCGTCGCCCCGCGGCGGGATGGAAGACCTAGAAACGCTGAAGCGGGAAACCGAAGGGTACCTGCGGGAAAGGGGATTGCGATGAAAGAACGATTCGACGAGGGACGCATGCTCCACCGGGACGACGCCTGCCTGGTGATCAACAAGGCCTGCGGTGAAGCCATGGAGGGGGCCGGAAAGGATGCGGTCGATTTGCCCGCCCTGCTCGCGGAGGCGGTGGGCACGGGGCTCACTGCGGGAGGAAAGGTTTTTCCGCCCACGGCGGTCCATCGGATAGACGTGCCGGTCACCGGGTGCGCCCTCTTCGCCAGGACTCCCGAGGCCCTGGCCTTCCTCAACACCTGCTTCGCCGACGGCCGGGCCCGGAAGACCTACTGGGCGGTGGTCGAGCCTCCCCGGGACGGCGCGGCGCCCGCGGAAGCGGCGGAGCTGGTTCACTGGATCGCCGTGGACGGGCGGCACAACAAGAGCTACGCCCACGACGAGGAGGCCCCGGGCCGGAAGCGGGCGGTGCTCCGCTATCGCATCGTGGGGCGGGGAGAACGCTACCTGTTCCTGGAGGTGGAGCTCATCACCGGACGGCACCACCAGATCCGCGCCCAGCTCGCCGCGGCGGGCATGGTGATCAAGGGCGATCTGAAGTACGGGGCCCGGCGCAGCGAGCAGGGCGGGGGCATACGCCTCCACGCCCGCTCCCTGGCCTTTCCGGACCCTCAGGCGGCGGATTCCCCGTCCCCCGCCTACATACAGACCCTGGCGCCGCTGCCGCCGGAGGACGCCCTCTGGGCGGCCTTCCAGGCCGCCGCCCAGGGACGCTAGGCCGGAACGCTAAGCCAGGGAAAGGGCTTCCAGGGACTTCAGGGTGCGGAAATCCGCCTCCGCCGCGAAGCGGGAAGCGCCGCTCTTTCCCCGGCAGACCAGGGCGTTTTTCTCGCCCTCCAGCGCCGACACGCCCGAATCCAGCGTGCCTTCCCCATAGGGGGCGAAGAGGGTGCCGTAGCGCAGAATGCGGCTTTCCCCGGCGGGGATGGTCACGGTGGTGGGGGCGCCCAGGATGGACGGGTGCTCCAGGGCGTAGGCCAGGCCGTTGGCGTAGGCTCCCGCGGCGTTTTCCGTGCCCAGGCAGTAGGTCGTATCCGTGCCGCCCTCGTAGGCGGCCCAGGGCGTGAAGGGTCTGCCGCCGTACTGCATCCAGAGCTCGTTGAAGCGCAGGACGATGTCGTCCGCCCCCGCTGAGCCGCCGCCGGGGAAGAAGCAGAGGTAGAGGAAGCCCTGGGCGGGATTGGTCACGGCGGACCAGCCGAGCCGGGCGCCCGAGGGTATGGCGCCGGCGGTGAAGTCCGTATAGCCGATGGGGCCGGGCACGGCGGAAAGGTCCGCGGTGCCGCCGGACCGCAGGGGCGCCACGGACAGGCTCTCGAATTCCTTGCCGATGGCCAGCCGACCCGTGGTGTCGAACTCGCCCCCCGCGGGGGGCGTCGTCCAGGCTTCCGCGGCGGCGCTGAGCCTGCAGCCCGCCTGGAGGAAGGGGGCCCCTATCGTGTTGTGCCAGGCGACGTTCACCGACGCGGGGACGGAGCCGCGGTTTCGCACCTCAAGGCTCGAGTAGTGGACGGCCTGGCCTTCCACCAGGGCGTCTATCTTGCGGAAGGACAGGGGAAGCGCCGCGTCGGGGCTGTCCATGCGGTATTCCGCCCAGACCGCGCCGTCCTGCTCCTTGACGCCCGAAAGCAGCCAGGTATCGTTGGCCGACCACCCGTGGGGCGGCAGGTCGACCTTTCCGCAGCGGTGGCCCGGGCCGAAATTGGGGACGCAGGGAAAGTTGCCCGCGATGTGGTGGAGGAGCTTGACCTTCCAGAAGGCCCCGTGGACGGCGGGATCGAAGGTCCCGCTTCCGTTCGCCCGGAAGGCGGGCTGCCAGTGGGCGTTGAGGCGGCCGTTTCCGACGGGAGCGGAGAGCTCGGGCACCATGCCCCCCAGGTCGTCCACCAGGACGCGGAGCAGGCCGTTGTCCAGGGCGGAGGCGGCGCGGCCGCCCGTTTCGGTTATGCGCGTGATAGCTGCGGACATGTGATCCTTCCTTATTTGGTATAGAGGGTGAACCCCGAATAATCGTTGGCGATGCCGTTCTGGTCCAGAACGGCGGAAATCTCGCCCCGGTGATGGGTGGCGTGGTTGAGGACGTGGATGATGGTCTGCCAATAGACCCGTTCAAGTTCTTCTCCCCGCATGTTCCGGTAGCGGACTCGGGTCGAAAGCTCTTCTTGCCGGAGCTCCCGGACGAATTCGATGAAAAGGGCGTCGAGACGCCTTAAGAATTGCACGGTACCCCCTATCTCCCCGTTTATCCTTGCCTTGATCGTCAGGATATCCTCGGTGATCAGGGGTTCGGCGTCGAGGCTCCGATATTCGAAGAAGGTCGCGTAGCGCTTGAGCCAGCCCAGCTCCGCATGGGCGATGTGCTCAAGCGTGCCGAGTATGGACCGGTAGTAGACGCCCACTTCCTTCTTGAGCAGATCTTCCGGCAATTGGCCCAAAATTGCGGTCATGGCGACATTCGCGTCCCTGTTGTATGCGGCGAGTGAGACGAGCAGTTCCTTCATAGGCGGGACCTCCTCCGTACAGTATACCCCCTA
>CAYUPG010000269.1:0-3669 GCA_964446515.1 uncultured Treponema sp. | reverse complement strand
CGATATATCCTTCTCCATTCCCGAAGGCATCTGCTTCGGGCTTCTCGGCCCCAACGGTGCGGGAAAGACCACGACCATCGAAATAATGGAAGGCATCACGCAGGCTACGTCGGGCAGGGTGCTATTCCGGGGCGATCCCATAGGACGGCGCTTCAAGAATAAGGTGGGCATACAATTTCAATCCACCGCTCTTCCGGAGTTCATCACCGTTCGGGAAACCCTATCGCTTTTCTCCTCATTTTATGAGAATCCTCGGCCTATGGAAGAATTGGTTCGACTCTGTTCCTTGGACGACATACTGGAAAGGGATAACCGGAAGCTGTCGGGGGGGCAGCGCCAGCGGCTGCTTCTGGCATTGGCGATAATACCAAAACCGGAACTGGTATTCCTGGATGAGCCGACAACCGGTCTGGACCCCCAGGCCCGCAGAAATTTCTGGACCCTCATCGGGGGGATCAAAGCGGAGGGCACCACGGTCGTGCTTACGACCCACTACATGGACGAAGCCCAGCTCCTGTGCGATCGGGTAGCGATAATGGATCATGGCAAGATTCTGGAAATCGATACTCCCGAATCCCTCTTGACGAAGCATTTTGAGGGAGTGCTGATACGCCTGCCGTACAACGGCTGCTGCTCGGACGCTCTGCAAGACTTCGAGGGGCTTTCCATCCGAGACGATGTCTTGGAGCTTCAGACTACGCGTTTGGACAAGAGCCTCAAGGAGCTTCTGGCCGCCGCGGTCGATCTTGACGGTCTTTCCATACATAAGCCGGATCTGGAGGACTTATTCATCAAGCTCACCGGCTCATCCTTGCGCGCATAAGGGGCGCGATTATATGGTCGTCGCACAGTTCGTCGCTATGTTCAAAGCCCGCACCATGGAGTTTGTCCGGGACAAGGGCACCTTCGCGTGGAACCTTCTTTTTCCGGTACTCCTGGTTTTTGGGCTTTCCTTCGCTTTTTCCGGGGGAGACGATAGGCTCTTCAAAATCGGAGTTGCCGGCACCGGCGAGAAACCGGCAATTCTGGATATGGATCAAATGCTGATCGTCGAGTATGCGGACGTTTCCGAAGCCTTGCTTAAGCTGGAGCGCCGACAGATCGATATGGTGGTCGACCTGGATAGCCGGGAGTTCTCCATCAACGGTGAATCGAACAAGGGCCGCCTGCTCAAGGAGCTGTTCACATCCCAGCAGCTTGCGGCATCGGTGCCGTACGGGCGCGGGGAGCAGGACAGTTCCTCCGGCTTTGCGGAGAGGACGGTCGAGGGCCGGGGAACCCGCTATGTGGACTGGTTGGTTCCCGGGGTCATCGGGATGAACATGATGTTCTCCAGCCTCTTCGGAGTGGGCTATGTCATCGTTCGCTACCGCAAGAACGGGGTGCTCAAGCGCTTCAAGGCTACCCCGGTGCACGCCTTGAATTTTGTCGGCGCCCAGGCCGCGAGCCGGCTCGTCATCGTCCTCGCGACCTCCGTGTTCGTGTACATCGGAACGAACTTTTTTCTCGGCTTCATCATGAGGGGAAGCTACATTCATCTGCTGCTGACGACGGCCCTCGCCATCCTCTGCATGATCGCCCTGGGCCTCGTGTTCGCCGCCCGGATGCGGAGCGAAGAATTGGCCGGGGGCGTGCTCAATTTGGTCACCTTCCCCATGCTGGCCCTTTCGGGGGTGTTCTTTTCCCTGGAGGGAAGTCCCCCCATACTCAGGACGATCTCCCTGGCTTTTCCCCTCACCCACTTCACCGATGCGGCCAGGAAAATAATGCTGGACGGCGCGGGGCTGGTCCAAATACTTCCGAACCTTCTCGTGCTCGGGGGTCTCACGGCGCTGTTCCTGATTCTTGGGGCCGCCCTCTTCAAGTGGGAGTAGGAATCCCCGTTCCTCCGGGGGCCGGGCCTATGGGCTCTTACGGTACTTGGCCAGGCCCGACAGGAAATTGCGCAGGAACTGGTCCAAGCATTCCCGGTAGTTCTTTTGTCCCCTGCGCCGGAAGAAGGCGCTCAGCTCGTTCTTGGAGATTTCTATCCCCGAGAGCTCCATGATCGCGATCATGTCCTCTTCCTTGAGCTCCAGGGCAATGCGGATCTTCTTGAGTATGCCGTTGTTGTCCAGCCGCTCCCGACCGTGCCGCTGTGCCGGGCCGGCGGGCGCTCTCCCTCCGGGCGCCTCCTTCTTGGGTCCCCGGAATTTGAGTATCATGCCGTCCAGCAGGGCCTCGAGGACCTCCGCGGGACACTCGGCGTAGCCCGCCTCCTCTTCCTTGAGGAAATAGGCGGCCAGGGCCTCCCGCCCCACGGGCGTCCCCGCCGAGGCGATCATCTCCAGCATGGCGTCGTCGTTCATGCCGACGGCGAAGCGCAGCCTTCTCAGTACGTCGTTGGTAATCATGTGGTGCTCCGATTCCCCCATTGTACCGATATGGTGTACTGTACCCAAGAGGGGGTGCTATGGCTGATCAGATACAAGAAATCGCGTCGCGCATTCGGGCGCTGCGGGAGATTGCCGGCCTTTCGGCGGAGAGTCTGGCGGCGGAGCTGGGCGTGGCGCCGGCCGACTATTCCGGCTGGGAATCGGCCGCCGCGGACATACCCGTGGGCGTCCTGCACAGGATAGCCCTGCGCTTCTCCGTGGATCTGACGGAGCTCATCAGCGGCCAGGCGCCGCGGCTGCACACCTATTGCCTGACCCGCGCGGGGAAGGGCCCGGAGGTCCGGCGCCGTTCGCCCTACGGCTACCGCAGCCTGGCCCACAACTTCATCCATAAGAAGGCCGAGCCATTCCTGGTGGAGGTGGGCCCCGAGTCGGCCGAGAAGCCTCTGGAGCTCAACGCCCATCCCGGCCAGGAATTCGACTACGTGGTGGAGGGCCGCCTCCTGATCTCCGTGGGCGGGCACGAGCTTACCCTGGAAGCCGGGGATTCCCTGTACTTCGATTCCGGGGAACCCCACGGCATGGCCGCCCTGGACGGCCGGCCGGCCCGCTTCCTCGCGGTCATACTCTAGGAGCCGGCCATGATCGAACGCTACCTCGGCAGGACCGAGTTCTCCTCCTACGAAGACTTCTTCGAGAATTTTTCCATCACCGTTCCGGAGTCCTTCAACTTCGCCTACGACGTGATGGACGAGCTGGCCCGGGAGCGGCCCGACGAGCGGGCCCTGGTCTGGTGCGACGAGCGGGGGGCGGAGGCCGTCTTCACCTACGCCGACCTCAAGCGCCTCTCCGACGCAGCTGCCCGGGTCCTGAGCGGCGCGGGCATAGGGCGGGGCGACCCGGTGATGCTCATCCTCAAGCGCCGCCATGAATTCTGGCCCTGCCTTCTGGCGCTGCACAAGCTGGGGGCCGTCGCCATACCGGCTACCCACCTGCTGACGGTCAAGGATATCGTGTACCGCTGCGCCGCGGCGGACATCCGCATGATAGTCGCCGTGGACGATCCGGCGGTGATGGACCGCATCGACGAGGCCCAGCCCTCCTGTCCGACCCTTCGCTCCAAGGCCTTCGTCCGCTCGGTCCACGGCGATCCCGCCGACCGGCCCGCCGCGGGGCGGCCCGCGGTCCCCGAGCCCTGGCTGGACTACAACGGGGCCCTCGCCGCGGTTAAGGACCCCTTCTCCCGCCCTTCGGGCGCCGCCGCGGCGGAGCGGGGGGACATCATGCTCCTGTA
>CAYUPG010000268.1:1185-3678 GCA_964446515.1 uncultured Treponema sp. | reverse complement strand
GGTGCGGGTATCGATAAGGGTTCTCCAGAATCCCACAAGACCAAGGTCGGAAAGCTTCCGAAGGCGAAGCTGGAAGAAATCGCCCAGTTGAAGATGCCCGATCTTTCCGCCAACGATCTCGAGGCGGCCAAGAAGATCATAGCCGGCACCGCCCGGTCCATGGGCGTCGAGGTGGAGTGGTAGTATGAAGCACGGAAAGAAATACCTCGAAAGCCTTAAAAAGTACGACTCGACCGCATCCTTCGATATGGTCGGAGCCGCCGAGCAGGTCAAGCAGCTCGCCTTCGCGAAATTCGACGAAACCGTCGATCTCTCGGTCAAGCTCAACCTCAAGAAGAGCCAGTCCGTTCGGGATACGGTGGTTCTGCCCAATCAGTTCCGGGGAGAAAAGAAGATCCTGGTGTTCTGCAAGAGCGAGAAGGAGAAGGAAGCCCTGGACGCCGGAGCCGCCTTCGCGGGATCCGACGACCTCATCGAGAAGGTGAAGGGCGGGTGGCTCGATTTCGACGTAGCCGTCGCCACTCCCGATATGATGAAGGACGTTGGTAAACTCGGTATGGTGCTGGGCCGCAAGGGTCTCATGCCCAATCCCAAGACCGGAACCGTGACCTTCGACCTCAAGTCCGCCCTGGCGGAGCTCAAGAAGGGGCGCGTGGAGTTCCGGGCCGATAAGACGGGCGTGGTCCATCTTCCCATCGGCAAGGTTTCCATGGACGGCGCCAAGATAGCGGAAAACGCCAAGGCCGTGATGGTCGAGATCAAGCGGAAGAAGCCCGCGGACGCTAAGGGCGACTTCATCCAGTCCGTGTCCCTGAGTTCGACGATGGGTCCCGGAGTGTGGGTCGCCATGAAGGACGAGGAGTAAGCCATGGCTATTGTCGCAAAGAAACTGCAGGAGTCCAAGGTCGCGTCCATAGATGCTCTCAAGGAGCGCTTCGGTATCGCGCCGGATTATATTTTCGCCGACTACCGCGGCTTGACGGTTGAGCAGATCACCAATCTGCGCAAGCAGCTGCGGGCCAAGGATGCTCAGTTCAAGGTCGTCAAGAACAACTTTGCCCGCATCGCCTTCGAGCAGCTGTCCGCCCCCGATGTGGCCGGGTATCTGACCGGTCCCACCGCGGTCGCCATCTCTCCCAAGGATGCCAACGAGGTGGCGAAGATTCTCTTCGACTTCTCGAAGGAAGTTCCCGCCCTCAAGGTGAAGGGCGGCTTGGTCGGCGCATCCGTGTACAACGCGGTCCAGGTAGAGGCTTTCTCGAAGCTGCCCGGACGCCTGGAGCTCATTTCCATGCTGATGTCCGTCATGAACGGCCCCGCCCGCAACCTGGCTGCGGCCCTGAACGACATCAACGCGCGCCTGGTGCGCACCGTCAAGGCCGTCGCCGACAAGAAGGGGGAGACCGCCTAAGGCGGTCTCTTCGGAGAAATCCGCGTAGCGGATTTCTCCATTGGGCGAGTCCGCGTAGCGGAATCGCCCATACAGAGTAGATAAGGCCTTCAGGCTTCGGAAAGCTGCCGTTCCTGTCGGCCATATTTAACCGCGAAGCGCTTCGGCGCTTCACAGAGACGTTCCGTATGGAGCGTACAATAATTCCTTTTAGGAGAAGATAATATGGCAGCGCTAACCACTGATCAGATTCTGGATGCCATCGCTTCCATGACCGTGCTCGAGGTTTCCGAGCTCGTGAAGGCCATGGAGGAGAAGTTCGGCGTTTCCGCCGCCGCTCCCGTCGCCGTTGCCGCCGCCGGCCCTGCCGCCGCCGCCGCGCCCGCCGCCGAGGAGAAGACCGAGTTCAACGTGATCCTCAAGGCCTTCGATGATTCCAAGAAGATTTCCGTGATCAAGGAAGTCCGCGCCGTCACCGGCCTGGGCCTCAAGGAAGCCAAGGATCTCGTCGAAGGCGCTCCCAAGCCCCTCAAGGAGAACGTCTCCAAGGAAGAGGCCGCCAAGATCAAGGAGCAGATCACTGCCGCCGGCGGTACTGTTGAAATCCAGTAAGCTCGTCTCGAAAAAGTATTTTTTCTCGCGAAACCCTGAATCCCGTAGGCTTGCGCCTTAGGGGTTCAGGCTGAAAGGCTCACGGCGTCATGCCGGGGCCTTTTTGTAGTCTCCCGGTTTTTGACGCGACCGATGTCGCCTAGGTAAAAAACAAAGAGCCGACGTAGTCGGGCCGTGCCGATAGGGGGTAACGAATGGTTTCTGAAAACAAGGTCGTCAAGCGAACCTACATAGGGAAGGATATCCAGAACGTCATGGAGCTTCCCGATCTTATAGATATTCAGCTCTCTTCCTACGAGCGTTTCCTGCAGCGGGAGCGGCTCAAGAATGGAGATGCCCCCGAACTCCAGGGACTGGAGGAGGTGTTCAAAACGACCTTCCCCATTGAAAGTCCCGCAGGCGACATGGTTCTTGAGTACGAGTACTATTCGCTGGATGAAGACAATATCAAATTCTCCGAACAGGAGTGCAAGCATAAGGGTATAACCTAT
>CAYUPG010000268.1:0-1175 GCA_964446515.1 uncultured Treponema sp. | reverse complement strand
CCGTTCCCCTGAAGGCCAGGATCAATCTGATCTTCCAGCAGACCGGCGAAATCCGTCAGAAAGACATCTACATGGGCGACCTTCCGATCATGACCGATCGGGGCACCTTCATCATAAACGGCGCCGAGCGGGTGGTGGTTTCTCAGATACACCGTTCCCCCGGCGTCATCTTCAGCCACGAGAAGGGCATCTACTCTTCCCGCATCATTCCCTACCGCGGTTCCTGGCTCGAGTTCGAGATCGACCAGAAGCGGGAGCTCATCTACGCGAAGATAGACCGCAAGAAGCGTATTCTGGGAACCATCTTCCTTCGCGCCCTGGGTTACGAGGGGCGTGAGGAGATCATCCGCTCCTTCTACAAGACCGAGACTCTGCAGATCAAGGATAGCCGCGAAGAGAAGGATAAGCTGGTCGGCCGGGTCCTCGCCGGGGCCGTATGGAGCGAGACCGTAGAGGCCGCCGAGAACGGGAAGAAGAAGATATACCGGGCCGGCGATAAGCTCCATCCCCACGACATCGACGAGCTGGTCCTGAACGGCGTCACTTCCATCGAGGTGATCGATTTCACCGCTGAAGGCTCACTCAATTCCAACATGATCCTCAACTGCTTCGAGCGTGAGGAGATCAAATTCGTCAAGGAGGACCCCAGCCGGGACGAGCCCTCCAAGGACGATGCCCTTTCTGCGGTGTACTCCGTGCTGATGCCCGGGGAGCCCATCACCGTTGAGGCGGCGGAGAAGGACCTGCTCGGCATGTTCTTCACCAGCCGGCGCTACGACCTGGGCAAGGTCGGCCGCTACAAGCTGAACAAGAAATTCGACTTCAATCCCGCCCTGGAGGACTTCACCCTGACCAAGCAGGACATCATCGCCACGATGAAATTCCTGATCAAGGTCTACGTGGGGGACGAGAACATCGACGATATCGACCATCTGGGGAACCGCCGCGTGCGGTCCGTGGGCGAGCTCATGGCCAACACCATGAAGACCGCCTTCAGCCGCATGGAGCGCATCGCCAAGGAGCGGATGAGCCTCAAGGAAACGGACACCATAAAGCCCCAGGACCTCATCTCCATCAAGCCCGTGGTGGCGGCCATCAAGGAGTTCTTCGGCTCCAGCCAGCTCTCCCAGTTCATGGATCAGGTCAATCCTCTCGCGGAACTGACCCACAAGCGG
>CAYUPG010000267.1:0-3686 GCA_964446515.1 uncultured Treponema sp. | reverse complement strand
TGAGGGTGGGAGGATTATCCGCCGCAAAGGCGACGGAGGTTCCGACGTCCGTGCCGGCGCCGAAATTGTTGCCGGCGCCCCCGCTGCCGTCCGTGTAGGGGGTTAGAACAACAGTACCGTCACTTGCACTTATCGTGAAGGTCGCGAACCCGTCGGCGTTGAGGGTTATGATCTCGTCTGCATCGACGCCGTTGATCAGGGGCGCCGTCCCGCCGACGGCGGTAACCCGCACCGGCGCGGCATAGGGCATGGGAGCGCCGTCCGTATCGACGGCCTGGATGGTGACCGTCACCGGAGTGCCGTTTATGGCCGTCGTCGACGCCGGCGTCAGCATGACGTGGCTCACCGTGGGCACGTAGCGCTGGGCATAGGTGCGGAGCACGTTGCCGCCGTTCTCGAACCAGAACATGGACGTGTTCTCCGCCGGCTCGGCGCCGTTGGTTTCAGTGATCCGCAGCCGCCAGGTTCCGCCGGTCTGGGCGCCTATGGGGTACGAGGTGACGGCCGCATCGTCCGGCCAGGTGCTGCCCTCCCCGGATTTTGCCGGAGTGCTCGGAACGGTGAGGGGTGTGGTCATGGTACCGCTGTTGTCCCGGTTGTAGCCCGCCAGGGACTCTCCGTCGTCCATGTCCCAGTTGTAGAAATCGATGTTCCCAGTCATGCCGTTCGTGACGAAGGGGAAAAGGTCCCAGGTAGCGCCCGCGGTCTGTCGGAGGTTCAAGGTCCAGGCATAGGCGAAGGCCCGGATGACGCTGCTCCCGGCCGGAGTCGTGCCGTCGATGCCCGAAAAGCCCACATCGAGCTGGAAGGCGTTCTTCCCGCCGTTCGCTACGGGAGCCTCGGCGACTATCTTGAAGTAGTATCGATTCCCGATCTTTTCGCCCTGATTGGGCATCACCGCATTGAAATAGTACCAGCCGGTTTCGTTCGTGAAGCCCCGCGTCTGGATGAGGGTCCCCGTCCTTGCGGCGTTCAAATCCGCCGGGGCGCCGCCGGTATAGCGCAGCTGACGCGACACCGGATCCGTCACCGTACCCACCCCGCCGACGAGGTGGAAATTCCACGTGCCCGTACCGCCGGTATCCGGTGCCGCGCCGGTATTCCCCGGGTGATTGACC
The DNA here is from genome assembly GCA_964446515.1 of uncultured Treponema sp. Classification (GTDB taxonomy): domain Bacteria; phylum Spirochaetota; class Spirochaetia; order Treponematales; family Breznakiellaceae; genus CAYUPG01. The sequence continues at coordinate 2,568 of CAYUPG010000267.1, read as the reverse complement.
GCGAAGTATATGGGCTCGCTTATCGTATCCGGCACTTCGAAGAAGGCAACCATGAACCTATCCGGGTCGCCGTTTACTGCGGTGCCCGTCACCTGCAGCCAGTTGTTGGTCTCCGCCGGTATCCGAGAGGTCGTCTGCCCCCAGGCCGCGCCGCCCGCCAGAAGGGCCGCGATGATCGGGAGGAGGAGGACTATTCTGCGCGATACGTTCATGGAGCACCTCGGGCCGGGGACTGGGGATACGCCTTCTAGTATACCCCCGAAAGGGGCCCTCATCAAAGACTTTGTCCCATATACGGTTATCGGCCCCCCGCCGCCCCGCCTTGACCCGACGGCGGCCGAATCGCCGACGCGAAGTCTCTCCAGCCGACGGCGGCGGCGCCCATATAGGCGGCCGTCTCTTCCCCGCCGTACAACAGGAATTTCTTATCAGCCGCCGGAATGAGCGTCGAGAAAGACGCAAGGTTTTTTATAAAGTCCGGATGCAGGGTTTTCGAGGATTTCACCTCCAGGGCCTCGCATTTCGATCCGTAGTCGAGCACGAAATCAATCTCAAGGCCCCTCTGGTCTCTATAGAAGTACAGCCTGTCGTTCAACGCCCGGTTGTACTCGGCCTTCAACAGTTCCGAGAAAGCGAAGCTTTCGAACAACGCCCCGCGAAGGGGATGGGCCTCGACTTGCGTAGCGCTGTGGATGCCCAACAGGAAACAGACAAGGGCGGTATCCAAGAAATACAGTTTCGGGGATTTTACCAGACGCTTATTCACGTTGGCGTGATACGGGCGCACCAGGCGGACGATATAGCTTTCCTCCAACACGGATATCCACTGCTTTACCGTATTGTGGGAGATGCCGATTTCTTCCGAGAGCGCGTTCATGTTCAACAGCTGCGCGGTGCGCCCCGCGCATAACTTGAGAAAGAGTTCGAACAAGTTCAGATCCTTCACGTTGAGGATGCTCCGGACATCCCGCTCGATATACGTTGAGATGTAAAAAGATGCGGCTTCCGATGGGTCCAATTTTTGGTCGTACACGCGGGGATAAAACCCGGTATAGAGGATCTCATCCTGGTTCATATCCGAGAAATCGGCTTTCAACTCTTCGTAGGAAAAGGGGAGCAATTTGAGCAGCGCCGTTCTTCCGGCCAGGGATTGGCTTACGCCGGCCATGAGGTCGAAATTTCTGCTTCCCGTCAGTATGTAGCGGCCGTTTGTCTTTTTTTCATCCACATCGACTTGAATCTCGGAAAGCAACTCGGGAACGCGCTGTATCTCATCCAAAATTGCGCCGTCCGGAAACCTTGCAAGAAACCCGCGAGGATCGGCCGCCGCGAAATTCCGATCCGCGATGCTTTCCAAATTGACGTATTGCTTGTTCGGGAAACTGGTTCTGCAAAGCGTCGTCTTACCCGATTGCCGGGGACCGGTCACCGTGACTACCGGATAGCCGGCAGCCAAGCGCGTTAGCTGCTTGCCTATTATTCTTTGAATCATAAGTAAATATAGCATGAATCGACAAATTGTCAATGGACTGACAATTTGTCACATCTCTTTTAAATACGGCCCCCCGCCGCCCCGCCTTGACCGGGCCGCGGCCGGATGCGTACCTTAAACCTATGGAACACGCACTGCCCCCCGCCCTGCTGGACGCCTACCTCTACTTCGCCGCAATGGCCTTCGCGGGGTGGATCATCGAGACCCTGTACCGATCCTTCCGGGAGCGCCGCTTCGTCAACGCGGGCTTTCTGTCCGGGCCCTTCGTGCCCATCTACGGCTTCGGGGCCCTGATAATTTCACTCATCGGTTTGAAGGTGGAGGCCTTTCCCGCCCCGGCGGCCTGGGCGGTCATCGTGCTGTCCCCCACGGTTCTGGAGTACCTCGGCTCCCTCGCCCTGGAGAAGCTCTTCGGCCTCAGCCTCTGGGACTACCGGGACCAGGCCTTCAACCTCAAGGGGCGGGTGTGCCTGCGCTTCTCCCTCTACTGGGCGATCCTGGCGGTGGCGGCCAAGCTCTTTATTGAGCCGGCCGTCCTCGGCCGCATCCGCGTCCTGGGCCCCTACTACTCCCACTTCGCCGCGGGCTTCTTGACCGCCTACTTCGCCCTGGACCTGAACCACTCCATACGGTCGGTCTTCAACTTCAAGGCCTTCCTGGCGGATCTCTCCTCGCTCCTTGAGAAGGGGGGCACCTTCCTTCCCGCCTTCCACGGCCTCGGCAGCTACCGGGCGGACGGCCGGCTTCGCGTGCTCCCCGCGGAGGTGCGCAGGCTCTTCAAGCCCCTTTCCTCCTTCCCCGCCCTCCGCAGGGCCTTCGTTCCCACCCTCTCGGTCTTCCCCGACTGGATACGGGAACGGCTGGAGAAGCGCTTCGGGAAGAAGGGAGGCTGAGCGCCTGAGGCGGCCGGCCCGGACCGGCCGGCCTACGAACTCGCCTTGGACTCCACCCGATTGCGGCCTGCGGCCTTGGCCTGGTAGAGGGCCTCGTCGGCGGCGGAGATGACCGAATCGCTGAGCTCCACGGCGGTCGCGTCGGAGGACGCAGCCTTGGGCACCATGCAGCTCCACCCTATG
>CAYUPG010000266.1:0-3747 GCA_964446515.1 uncultured Treponema sp. | reverse complement strand
CATTGCTGCGGCGTTTTGGATCGATGCTCGGCGCGGCGGCGCTCGCCGCCGTCTTCGCGGCCGGCCTGGCCGCCTGCGCGTCCGCCGTTCCGCGGCCCGCGGCGGCCGGCGGAGGGGCGGTTGCGGCCGGGGCACTTGCGGGCGAGACGGGGGCCGGCGCGGCGTCCGCGGCCTACACGGGCCTGGGCGCCCCGGAAGACGCCATACCCATGGACGCGGCCATACGGACCGGGACGCTTCCGAGCGGCCTGCGCTACTACATCATGGAGAACCGCAGGCCCGAGGGCCGGGCCTTCCTGCGCCTGGCGGTGGACGCGGGCTCGGTGCTGGAGGGGGAGGACGAGCGGGGGCTGGCCCACTTCGTGGAGCACATGGCCTTCAACGGCACCGAGCGCTTTCCGAAGTCGGACCTGGTGGACTACCTGCGCTCCCTGGGCATGCGCTTCGGCCCGGAGGTGAACGCCTACACCTCCTTCAACGAGACGGTCTACGGCATCGAGGTGCCCGTGGAGGCGGGGGGCGTTGTGCCGGAACGGGCCCTGGCGGTGCTGGACGACTGGAGCCGGGCCCTGCGCTTCGACGCCGAGGAGGTGGAGGCCGAGCGGACGGTCATACTGGAGGAGTACCGCACGGGCCTGGGGGCCATGGACCGGGTGCGGCGCAGGATACTGCCGGTCCTCTTCCGGGGTTCACCCTACGCGGAGCGCCTGCCCATAGGGCTGCCCGAGGTGATCATGGGCGCCCCGGCCGAGCGGCTTGCGGCCTTCTACCGGCGCTGGTACCGGAGCGACAACATGGCCCTGATCCTGGTGGGGGACTTCGACGGGGCTAAGCTCGAGGCCTCCCTGGCGGAGCACTTCCGCATCGGCGCCCCGGCGTCTCCCACCGAACGACCGGTCTACGAGCTTCCGCCCCCGGCGCCGGGGAGCAGGAACGTGGTGACGGCCTTGGACGACGAGCTACCCTACGGCTTCGTCCAGCTCTACTTCAAGCGCCCGGCCCGATCCGAGGCGGCCACCCTGGGGGAGCGGAGATCGGAGCTCGCGGAGGTCCTGGTGACGGTCATGCTCTCCCGGCGCTTCTCCGAGGCCGCCCTGCTGCCCGAGACGCCCTACGCCGGGGCGGGGGCAGGGGAAAGCCGCTACGGCCGGAGCTCGCGGTACTACGTCCTCTCCGCCGTGCCCGAGCCCGCCTCGTCGGAGGCTACCCTGGCGGCCCTGCTGCGGGAAGTGGAGTCGGTGCGCCGCTTCGGCTTCACCGCGGCGGAGCTGGAGCGGGCCAAGGCGTCGCTGCTTTCGGACCTGCGCCGGAGCGCTGCGGAAAAGGACCGCCGGGAGTCGGGGCGCCTTTTGGAGGGACCCACGGAGCACTTCCTCCGCGGCGCCCCCGCGACGAGCCCCGAGTGGGAACTGCGGGCCGCCGAGGCCTTCCTGCCCGGCCTGGACGTCGCGGAGATAGGCCGGACCGCCGCGGGGATCTTCGCCGACGACGACCTGACGGTGGTGCTCTACGGCCCCACGGCGGAGGGGGCGTCCATGCCCGGCGAGGAGCGCGTCCTGGCCATGGTCCGTGAGGCCGCCGCCGCCGAAATGAAGCCCCCCGCGGAGGAGGAGGGCGCGCGGGAGCTCCTTTCCCGTCTCCCCGAGGCGGGGGCTCTGGTCTCGGAGTCCGTCGATCCGGGGACCGGCGCCGTGCTCTGGCGGCTGGAGAACGGGGCGCGGGTCCTGCACTTGGCCACGGCTAACCGCAACGACGAGATCGTCCTGCATGCCCTGGCCCGGGGCGGGCAGAGCGGCGCGGCGGACGCCGACGCGGTGTCCGCGGCCCTGGCTGCGGAGCTGGCCGAGGCGTCGGGCCTGGGGCCCCACTCCCGGACGGAGCTCCAGCGGCTTCTGGCGGGCTCCCAGGCTGCCCTGCGCTTCGACGTCTCCCAGTACTTCAGGACCTTCCGGGGCTCCTCCAACCGGGCGGACCTGGAGCAGCTCTTCCAGCTCCTCTACCTGAGCTTCGCCGAGCCCCGCATCGACGCGGGCGCCGCCGCGGCAGCCCTGGATCGGCGCCGTACCCTGCTCCTGCAGCGCCGGGACAGCCCGGAGGCGGTCTTCTCCGACGAGGTGGGGCGGGTCGTCTCGGGCGGGCATCCCCGGCTTGAGCCGCTGAGCGTCGAGGCCCTGTCCCTCCTGTCCCTTGAGCGGGCGGAGGCCTTCCTGCGGGAGAGCCTGAAGGCGGGGGACTTCCTCTTCGTGTTCGTGGGGAACATCGATGCGCCGCGGCTCAGGGAGCTTTCCCTGCGCTACCTGGCCTCCCTGCCGTCTTCTGCGGTCCGGCCTGAGTGGCGGGACCTGGGCCTGCGGCGGCCGGGGCGCACGGAGAAGGCGGTCTACAAGGGCGCCGAGGACAAGAGCCTCGTCTTCCTGGGCTGGTTCGCCCCGGCGCAATACTCCGAGGAGGCGGACGCGGCGGCCAGGGTGCTGGACGCATACCTGGACATACGCCTGACCGAGGAGATCCGTGAGCGCCTGGGGGGCGTCTACTCCATCTCCTCCTCCGTCTCCCTGGGGGCCGTACCTGCGGGGGAGCTTGCCCTCTCGGTCACCTTTTCGACCTCCCCGGAACGCTCCGACGAGCTTGCGGCGGCGGTGGAGCGGGAACTCGACGCCCTGGCCTCAGGCGCCGTCGACCCGGCGATCCTCGAAAAGGCGGTGGAGGCCCTGCGCCGGAGCCACGAGCGCTCTCTGGAGAGCAACTCGGGCCTCGCCTCCGCCTTCGCCTACCTCTCGGAGGGCCTGGACCTGGGACCCGCGTCCCTGTACGGCAGGCCCGAGCGCTTCGCCCGGGTGCGCGCCGACGATCTGGTGCGGACCGCCCGGGCCCTGCAGGCGGGCGGCCCCGCGCGGGTGACGCTCTACCCGGAGCGACTGCGGCCCTGATTAGCCGGGGCAGGTTTGCGCCCCGCGCCCCCTTAGGTGTATACTGGCCCCATGGAAAAGATAGCCTTCATCGGAACCGGGGTCATGGGGGCCAGCATGGCGGGGCATCTCATGGACGCGGGCCATCCGCTGACCGTATACAACCGCACCAAGGAGAAGGCCGCGGCCCTCCTGGATCGGGGAGCCGCCTGGGCGGCGACGCCCGCGGAGGCGGCGGCGTGGGCGGACGTGGTCATTACCATCGTCGGCTACCCCCGTGACGTGGAGGAGCTCTACCTGGGTCCCGCGGGCATCGTGGCCGCCGCCCGCGCGGGGACCCTACTGATCGACATGACCACCTCGAGCCCCGCCTTGGCCCGGCGCATCGCGGAAGCCGCGGCGGAGCGGGGACTGGACGCCCTGGACGCCCCGGTGTCCGGAGGCGATGCCGGCGCCCGCAACGGCACCCTCTCCATCATGGTGGGGGGCGGCGCCGCGGCCTTCGCCAGGGCCGAAGCCGTCTTCGCCCGGATGGGAAAGAACGTGGTCCGCCAGGGGGAGAGCGGGGCCGGGCAGCACTGCAAGATGTGCAACCAGATCGTCATCGCCTCCACCATGATGGGAGTCATGGAGGCCCTGGCCTACGGCATGAAGGCAGGCCTCGATCTCCGCGTCATGCTTTCCTCCATCGGGGCCGGGGCCGCCTCGTCCTGGAGCCTTTCCAACCTGGTTCCCCGGGTGCTGGACGGCAATTTCGCCCCGGGCTTCTTCGTCAAGCACTTCATCAAGGATATGGGCATAGCCCTGGAGTCCGCCCGGGAATCGGGACTAACCCTGC
>CAYUPG010000265.1:0-3750 GCA_964446515.1 uncultured Treponema sp. | reverse complement strand
GACGTCATCGTGGTGGACTCCGTGGCGGCCCTCACGCCCCAGGCGGAGATAGAGGGCGACATGGGGGATGCCCACGTGGGCCTCCAGGCCCGGCTCATGAGCCAGGCCCTGCGCAAGCTCACCGGCACCATTGGAAAATCCAAGACCATCCTCATCTTCATCAACCAGATACGTATGAAGATCGGCGTCATGTTCGGCAGCCCCGAAACCACCACCGGCGGCAACGCCCTCAAATTCTACGCCTCCGTGCGCCTCGAGGTCCGGAAAACCGAGACCATAGAGAAGGGCGATGCCGACGCCGTGGGCAACCGCGTCCGGGTCAAGGTGGTCAAGAACAAGGTGGCGCCACCCTTCCGGAAGGTTGAGCTGGAGATCATGTTCGGCAAGGGCGTTTCGGCAATCGGCAGCCTGCTGGATGCGGCGGCCAAGTACGAGATCATCGACAAGAAGGGCGCCTGGTACGCCTACGGAGAGGAGAAGATAGGCCAGGGCAGGGACAACGCCAAGGCCTATCTGGAGGGCAATCCGGCCCTGGCCGCGGAGATCGAAGGGCGCCTCAGGACCATCATGTTCCCCGGCAGGGATGCCGGCGGGCGCCCCCTCGACGCGGCGGCCCAAGCCGCCCTCGCTGCCCAAGCCGCGGCGGCTCAGGCCTCCAAAGCAGACCCGGCCGCCGTGGGGGGGGCTGCGGCAAAATCGGCGTTCGAAGCGCCCCAGCGTGCCTCCGTCGTCGCCGAACCTGCGCCTGCCGCCGTGCGGAAGTCCCCTGCCGCCAAGGCCGCATCCGCTCCCGAAGACGACGAGCTCTTCTGATTCCTCCGCGCAGGCCGCCTCAGGGCCGCCTGCGCGGAAGAGTGCCCCTTCGGGTATTTACTACGCCCGGTAGGCCGACTATAATTGCCCCCAATGGAACCCAATGTTGTTGAGGCGGGCCGCAGTTTCCGTCTGAAGGAATTCGAGGGCCCCCTGGACCTCCTGCTCTTCCTTATCAAGAAAAATGAGGTGAATATCTACGATATTCCCGTCGCCCAGATCACCGAGCAGTACCTCGAGTATCTGAGCTACGCGACCGAGCTGGACCTGGAGTCCCTCACCGAATTCCACGTCATGGCGGCGACGCTCCTCTACATCAAGTCCCGGATGCTTCTTCCCGTGGAGCTTGAGCTGGACGACGACATCGAGGACCCCCGGCAGGAGCTGGTGGACAAGCTCATCGAGTACCAGAAGTTCAAGAAGCTTTCCGAGCTCATGGAGGAGAAGGAGCGGGAAGCCGAATGGGTCATAGAGCGGAAAAAGCTGCAGCGGGCTCTGCCCTTCGCGGAGGAGGCCCTGTGGGAGAAGGTCGACGTCTGGGATCTCCTGAAGACCTTTTCGGGCCTCATGACCAACCTCTCCGGCGAGCGCATCATAGACCTCTACGAGGAGGTCACCATCAACGAGAAGCTCACCCTCATGACGGAGCTCCTGGAGAGCCGGGGCGAGTGCAGCTTCACCGACCTGGTGGTGCGCAGCGGGTCCGTCATGGACATCGTCTGCGCCTTCCTGGCGGTGCTGGAGGCGGTGAAATTCCGCATGGTCTCGATTTATCAAAACCGCATGTTCGGAGATATCGCGATACGGCCCTACGAGAGGTCTGGAGCAGATGGAGTTGAGATTGGAGAAGGAAACGGCGCTGATTGAGGCCATACTGTACTTGGAGACCGACCCTGTCGATGAGGTCGCCCTGGCGCGCATCTCCGGACTTTCCAAGGACGTGGTGGAGGAAGCCCTGTGCCGCCTGGCCGAACGGTACGCAGGGGAGGACTCGGGAGTGGAGCTTTCCCGCATCGGCGGGGGCATCATGGTGGGGCCCAAGAAGGATTACTGGGACGCTCTGAAGGAGCGCTACGGCAAGAAGAACGACGCGAAGCTGTCCAAGGCGGCGCTGGAGACTCTCTCCATCATCGCCTATTCCCAGCCCATAACCCGGGCTGAGATAGAGGCGATACGGGGCGTATCGGCGGACAACATGATACGCCTGCTCCTTGACCGAGGTCTCATCAAGGAGACCGGCAAGAAGGACGTGCCGGGCAAGCCCGTGCAGTTCGGCACCACCAAGGATTTCCTCAAATTCTTCCGCCTTGAAAGCATCGCGGACCTTCCCAAGCTCGAAGAGAGCGAGAGCGAACGTTTTGAACTCAACGGCTGACCCCAACGGAGCCGCGCTCCGCCTGCAGGCCTACCTGGCCCGCAGCGGCGTCGCTTCCCGCCGGGCCTCCGAGGGCCTGATACTCTCCGGCAGAGTATCCGTCAACGGCGAGGTCGTGACGGTTCTGGGCACCAAGGTGGTGCCGGGCGACGAGGTCGCGGTGGACGGCGCCGCGGTGGCCCCGGAAAGCCGCCTGCACTACCTGGCTCTCCACAAGCCGCCGGAGTACCTCTGCAGCTCCTCGGACCCCCAGGGCCGCCGCCTTGCCCTGGAGCTGCTTCCGCCTGAAATCGGAGAGCGGCTGTACAACGTCGGCCGCCTGGATTACCGCTCCTCGGGGCTCATCCTGTTCACCAACGACGGGGATTTCGCCGCGGCGGTGTCCCATCCCTCGGCGGAAATAGAGAAGGAGTACCTGGTGGAGTCCACGGTTCCCATCCCGGACCGCATGCTGGAGGAATTCGGCGCGGGGGTGGAGATAGAGGGGGTCTTGTACCGCTGCAGGCGCATCGAGCGTCTGGGACGCAAGTCCGTACGGGTCGTTCTCATCGAGGGCAAGAATCGGGAGATCCGCCGCGTCTTTTCCCATTTCCATCTGCACCCGCGCCTGCTGCACCGCCTGCGGGTGGGCTCCATCCTGCTGGGAGATCTTCCGGAGGGGAAAAGCCGGCCCCTTTCCGGACTCGAGGTCCGGTCCCTGCTGAAGAACGCAAAGGAGAAACGATCATGGTCATCGCCATAGACGGTCCCGCCGGTTCCGGCAAGAGCACCATCGCCAAGCTCCTGGCCGAGCGGCTGGGCTATACCTACGTCAATTCGGGAAAGCTCTACCGCGCCGCAACTCTCCGCTGCCTGCGCGCCGGGATCGACCCCGCCGAAGCGGATGCGGCCCTTGCCTGTGCCCGCTCGGCGCGCATAGAGTACCGGGACGGCCGGGTACGCCTGGACGGGGAGGATGTGGACGGGATGCTGCAGTCGGACGAGATAGACCGCAGCGTCGCCCAGCTCTCGGCTATCGTGCCCATACGGCACGTGGTGAACGACATCGTGCGGGCCGCGGCCGCGCAGACGGACGTGGTGGTGGAGGGCAGGGACATGACCACCGTGGTGTTTCCCGATGCGGAGCACCGCTTCTTCGTGGACGCGTCGGTGGAATCCCGGGCGGCCCGGCGTTTCGGCCAGGGCGTTTCTTCCTTATCCTTGGAGGAAATAGCCGAGGGCATACGCCGCCGGGACGAAATCGACCGCAATAAGGTAGAAGGAAGCCTCAAACTTGCTCCGGGAGTGGTATATTTGGACACCTCGGACTTGACCATCGAGCAAGTTTATGACAGATTGGTAAGGAAAATTCAGTTACAAGGATCAACCATGGGTCAGATGGAAGTGGAAATGGATGAGTCGAAGCGCTCCGCGGACAACATCCAGACACAATTACAGGAAGAGTACCTCAAGTCGCTCGAACAGCTCGAGGAGGGCCAGCTCGTAGACGGAATCGTCATCCAGGTCACCTCAGACCAGGTCTTCATCGACGTAGGGTACAAATCCGAGGGAAAGATTCCGAT
>CAYUPG010000264.1:0-3766 GCA_964446515.1 uncultured Treponema sp. | reverse complement strand
CGAAGGCCAGGCGCAGCATGCCGGACCGCGGGTCTATGGACCGGTCCCAGGCGAAGGGATTGTAGGAGAAGCCGACCCCCGCGGCGGGGGGATAGAACCAGTGGTCCCAGGAGTCGCCGGATACCCGCTGCACCAGGAGGGCCATCTGCTCGTCCTCGTACAGGAGCCCGTGGTGCAGCCGGTAGAGCAGGGCGTCCTCGCTCATGGAGCTGGCGTATACCCTGCGGACCGCGTCCAGGAAGGCCTCCAGGCGTTCCTGGGGGCTGCCCTGGTTCGCGCAGAAGATGCTCTCGTACTTGCCCGAAAATGCGTTGCCGTAGCTGTCCTCCTGGATGGAGCTGGACCGCACGATGATGGGCGCCTGACCGAAGTACTCGAGCATCTCCTTGAACTGGACTACGATGTAGTCAAGGAATTTCCCCTGGAGTATGCGCTCCCGGGCGGCGGCGGCCTTTTCCAGGATCTCCTCTATCGAACCGCTCTTCCTGCGCAGCCACCAGCAGTCGTTCTGGATGACGTAGGTGTAGAACACGTCGGCCCCGATGAAGAATGAGTCGTGGACCTCGAGGATGCCCTTCCAGCTGGGATCGGCCTCCCGGAGTATGTGCTGGGCAAGAAGTATGCCCCGGGCCTTCCCCCCGATGAGGCCGGATCCGATGAGCCGCTTGAGCACATCCACCAAGAAGGGCAGGTCGAAATAGCGCCGGGCAAGGGGCAGGAAGGTCTTCTGCCGGGTTATGACCATGTGGATGAGCCGTTCCTTCAGGGCTTCCGCCTCGGCCTGCTTCGGCTCTCCCTTGGCCAGGGCCGCGATCAGGGCCTCCGCCTCGTGGTAGCTGGCGGTCCAGGCTCCGAAGCGCTGAATGGTGAAGTTGAGCAGGGGCCGCTTGACCTGGGCAACGACGTCTGCGGTGCGGGCGCTGTTGGTCACCGGGACGAAGGACTCTCCCTCCATCCCGTGGAGCATGTACATGGTGTCCGAACGCCGGTTCTCCACCTTCTGGGGCTGTATGTAGGTTGCTCCGCGCACCGTCCAGACCTCGATGATCACCTGGGCGGTGGCGTAGATGGCGTCCGTGGCGTGGTTGGAGTGGCTGTGCTTGTAGAGGGCGAAGTAGGCCAGGGATTCCAGCTTCAGCACGAAGGGGCACACCACCAAAAAGAAGTTGGCCATCATGCGGTCGGAGTACCAGTCCTTGGCGAGCCCCGAAAGGCAGTCGAATACGAACCACGCGGAGGCGGACCGCTCCTCCACCACCGCCACCAGGTCGGAGACGAAGTGCTCGAAGCCCAGCTTGGGGTCGAGCACCACCGTATCCGCGCCCTCCTCCAGGAGGGGAGGGTGCTCGGCGAAGCGGAAGTAGACTAGGTCCTTGCCCTGCCTACGGGCTCCCGCCGCGAAGGGCAGGACGAAGCGGCGGTATTCTTCGATATCTTCCACGTCGAAGACGAGATTGTCCCCGGGGTGGATACCGTCCAGGACCGCGTCGAGCTTGGGTAAGCCTGTGGTGTAGGGAGTCATGGATCTATTGTAGCATATGGACCTTTTTTATTGCATCCGCGCCGGGAATATATATAGTTAAGGATGCGGGGGTCGCCCCGCAGGAGAGTCTACATGAAACTGAGAACCAAGATGACCCTGCTGCTGGCGCTGCCGGTGGCCCTCGGCCTCATAGGGATGAGCGTCGCGATAGGATTTTCCGTGGCAGGTTCCGTTCGGTCCACGGTGCTGGACCTTTCTCTCCTGACTGCCGAGGCTCGGTCCGCCGAGATAGGCCGCTGGATAGACGGCCACCTGAACAACATCAAGCGCAGCGCCAACCACCCGGAGATGATGAGCGGCGACGCCGACCGCATACGGGCCTATGTGGTCTCTCGGAACCGCAACCTTCCCAAGGATATCAATTTCGAATACTACTCCGACAGGTCCGGCCGCTTCTTCACTTCCGCGGGGGCATCGGGGGACCTGTCCGCCCGGGACTACTTCAAGAGGCTGATGGGCGGTGCCGAGTGGGTGGTGTCCGAGGGGCTGGTGTCCCTGGCCACGGGACTGCAGGAGACCTACATGGCCGTTCCCCTCAAAGATTCGAGCGGAGCGGTGATCGGGATGTACGCCGCCTCGGTGCGCCTGGATACCCTTTCGGAAATCGTATCGGGCATCACCTTCGGCAAGGCCTACGCCGCCATCGTCGACTCCACCTTGAACACCATAGCCCACCCCAACAAAGAGTTCATCATGAAGCTCAACCTGTCGGAGCCCCAGAAGCTGGGCTTCCGGAACCTGGAGGGGGCGGTCGAGGGCATGCGCGCCCAGAAGCCGGGCTCCCAGCGCTACTGGGACGCCGAGGGAGTGGAAAAGTACATGGTCTATGCCCCCATACCCTATTCCCAGGGCTGGAACATGACCATGGTCATACCCGCGGATCAGATAAACGAGGCCGCCACGCTGACCGTGCGCCTGCTCGCCTCCATAGCGACCACGGTGGTGCTGCTCCTCATAGTCCTGATACTGGTCTCCATTTCCCGGATGGTTGCGCCCATCACCCTGGTTGCCCAGATATCCCTCAGGCTGTCGGAGGGCACGCTCTACCTGGACGATGCGACCCGTGCCCGCTTCGACGCGGCGGCCCGGGGCAAGGACGAGGTGGGGGACGTGGTGCGGGCAATGGGCACCCTTATGGAGAACCTGAGCGACATAGCCCGGTCGATCGCCGTATCCTCCCAGGAGGTGGAGAAGGGGGCCGGAGCCATCAGCCAGACCAGCCAGCACCTTTCCCAGGGAGCCACGGAGCAGGCTTCCAGCGCGGAGGAGATGTCCGCCACGGTGGAGGAGATAAGCTCCACCGTGCGCCAGAGCGCGGACAACGCGACCATGACTGAGAGCATAGCCCGCCGGGCCATGGGGGATGCCCAGGCCGGGGCGGACGCGGTGATCCGTTCGGTGGAGGCCATGAAGACCATAGCCGCGAAGATCGGCATCATCGAGGAGATAGCCCGGCAGACCAACCTCCTGGCCTTGAACGCCGCCATAGAGGCCGCCCGGGCGGGGGAGGCCGGAAAGGGCTTCGCGGTGGTGGCCAGCGAGGTGCGCAAGCTCGCCGAGCGGAGCCAGGGTGCGGCTGCTGAGATCGTCAAGATATCAGGGGACAGCGTAAAAACGGTTGAGGAAGCGGGGACCAAGATTTCAAGCCTGGTGCCGGACGTGCAGAAGACGGCGGAGCTGGTGCAGGAGATCAGCGCCGCGAGCCGGGAGCAGAGTTCCGGCATAGAGCAGATCGTATCGGCGGTGAATCAGCTGGACACGGTGATACAGCAGAACGCGAGCTCCAGCGAAGAGCTGGCGTCCATGGCGGAGGAGCTGTCCGCCCAGTCCATGTCCCTGCGGGAGAACGTGGGGTTCTTCAAGCTGGACGGAAACAAGGTGCCCATGCCCGAGCACGGGCGCAATTCCGCGCCCGAGGGCGGCGCCGCGGTTCGGCGCGGGGCTTCCGCAGCCGGCCGGCCGGCCCTTCCCCGGGGAACGTCGGCCTCTGCGAAGCCCGCGTCACCGGCGGCCAAACCCGGCGCGGCTTCGGCGAAGCCTGCGGCACCGAGGCCCGCCGCGGCCGCGCCGCAGGCGGACAGCCGGGCGATCATTCCCGCGCCCTCCGCCGACGACTCGGACTTCGAGGAGTTTTAGTCGAGCTTCAGCACCGACCGGTCGTAATCCGCCGGGGGCACGAAGCCCAGGAGCTGTATGCAGGTGGCGGCCAGGGAGCTGATCCCT
>CAYUPG010000263.1:0-3792 GCA_964446515.1 uncultured Treponema sp. | reverse complement strand
AAGGACCGCCGCCGCGACGAAGGCATCGGGATCGGCGGCCTCGCCGTGGACCCGCAGCTCCCAGTGGAGGTGGGGCCCCGTGGAGAGGCCCGTGGAGCCGGATTTGCCCAAGAGGCTCCCCGCCTCCACGGTGCTTCCCTCCGCGGCATCGAGGGAGTCCAGGTGGTAGTAGAGGGAATAGACCCCCGGCAGGTGCTCCAGCACCACGGAGTAGCCGGTGACGATGCGGAACCGGGCCAGGACCACCCTGCCGGCTGCGCAGGCGTACACCGGCGTGAGCCGGGGTATCCCGTAGTCTATGCCCGCGTGGACGGCCCTGTCGTCGCTGCCGTCGGTGTAGCGGTAGGTTCTGCGGTCGCCGAAGTGGCTGGTCCTCCGGGTTGCCTGCGTGGGGGGCACGAAGGGCCCTGGGTGGAAGATGGTCCCGCCCGCGGAAGAGAGGATGCGCCAAAGCTCCGCGGATTCGGCGGTCTTTTTGGGGTCCGCCTCGGTCCGTATGTCCGTATTGGCCTGGTTCAGGGCGATCTCTTCGGTGATGAAGTCCCGGCCCCGGACGAGCAGGGGCACCGCGGGCGGCTCGGCCGGGAGGCCCTCGATGCGGACGAGCGTCGGACCTGCGCCCAGGGTGTTGGGGACGGCCAGCACCGCGGCGCCGTGGGCGTCGTCCAGGAGGAAGGCGGGAACCGAGGAAATGCGCCTTCCGCTTGGGGCGTACAGGGAAACCCTGTAGGGGAGGCCGGCTCCCGCATCCTTGCCCGCGGCCTCGGAGGGGGGGATGCGGAAGGCCACGGCCACGGGATCCCCCGGCCGGGGATTTTCCGGATGGGCCGCCGCGGCGCTTTGGAACTCCTCTCCGTAGCGCCCGGAGGCGAGGAGCAGCGGCAGGAGCGCGAGGGCTCCCAGCAGGAGCGCGAGGGATCGAAAACGGGGAGCAGGCCTCACGGGGCCTCCTGTCCCGACCTCCTGAGGTCCGTGACGATGAGCTGGGGCGTCTCGTTCCCGTTGTACCAATTCCGCCCCACCTTGAAGACCAGATCCACCGTATCCTGCAGGTCGAAGTCCTTCTTCACCTTCTCCGCGGCCTGCCAGTAGACCGCCGGCCACTTGTGCTTGCCCGAATCCAGGGTGAGCTTGACGTGCTTGGTCTCCGTCTTGCCCATGAGGGACAGGTCCGTGATCTTGAGCCCCCGGGCCATGAAGAGCAGGGGCTCGTTGTCTTCTCCGTAGGGCTCGAAGAGGTCCACGAGCTTCAATAAATCGGCGGTCAGGTGGGAGAGGGGAAGCTCGGCGTCCACGGCCACCGTCTCGCCGTCCTCGTCCGCGCCGAGGTCCATGGCCGCGGATGCCGCCTTCAGGCGTTCCAGGAGGGCATCCCAGTTGCTGCGGTGCATGCTGAAGCCCGCGGCGAAGTCGTGGCCCCCCCAGTCGATGAAGAGGTCGGCGCACTGCTCCAACAGGCCCCGCAGGTCGTAGCCCCGGGCGGAGCGCAGGGACCCGGTGGCGGTATCCGACCCGCTGAAGGACACCACCAGGGAGGGCACCTTGAAGCGGTTGACCATGCGGTTCGCCATGATGCCCGTCACGCCCCGGTGTATCTCCTCCCCGAAGGCCAGGGCGAGCTTGCCCGAGAAGGACTCGATACCCGCGGCGGCCATGGGCTCCACCAGCGCCCAGATGTCGGTTCCCAACTTCTTGCGGTCCTCGTTCATGCGGACCACCGCCTCGGCCAGCTTGTCCCGCTCGGCGGCGTCCTCCTGCAGGAGCAGGCGCACCGCCGTGTCGGGGCTGCCCATGCGCCCCGTGGCGTTTATGGCCGGGCAGAGCTGCCAGGAGACCTCCGTGGCGCCGATGCGCTTCCCCGCCAGGCCCAGCTTGAACAGGAGATCCGAAAGCCCCCGGCCGGGTTTTTGGGTCAGGGCGGCGAGGCCCGAGCGGACTATGATCCGGTTCTCGTCCCGCAGGGGCATGAGGTCCGCCATGGTCCCCAGGGCGGCCAGCTGCAGGTCCTCCACGTCCGCCTCGGAGAAGAAGCCTTCCCGCTTCTGGGCGAAGGATACGAAGAGGTTTTGGAATACGTCCAGCTCGCCGAAGCTCCTGTCCGAGTACTTGGCGATCTTGGACAGCTCCTTGATGCGCAGAAGGCTCTTGCCCGCGACGGAGGGGATGGCCGCGCCGATCTCCCCCGCCAGGTCCAGCATGTTGACCTCGACTCCCGGCCCGAACATCTTGGCGAAGGCGCGCTTCTGCTGGGGCGCGTCCCACACCAGGATCTGCTGGCCCTGGAGGAAGGTCGGCAGGCGGGTCCGCTCTATGTGGACCATGCCGGGCACCACCGTCTCGGTCAGCCGGTCCACCTCCGCCAGATTGCGGAGCTTCACGGCCTCTATCACGTAGGCGTCGTTGGTGGGCCGGGTGTTGAGGAGGCACACCGGCTGGCCGTAGAGATCGCTCTTGGCGGCGAAGCGCAGGGCGGAGGCGACCTTGAAGGCCACCCCGCAGCCGGCAAGGTCCCGGAAGGGGTAGGAGGAGTAGGGGAGCTTGGGATTGACGATCGCGGCCGCCCTGGGCAGCTCAGCCTGGGGATTGTGGTGGTCCACCACCACCACGTCCACCCCGAGCTCCGCAGCCCGGTCCACCTCCTCGATGTTGGAGATGCCGCAGTCCACGGTGATGATGAGGGTGCCGTAGTCCGCGGCGAACTCCTCCACCGCGGCGACGGACAGGCCGTAGGCCTCGTCCCCCACCGGAACCCTCCAGCGCACGTCGATTCCCAGGCCCGCCAGAAGGCGGGTCATGACCGTGGTGCTGGTGATGCCGTCCACGTCCCTGTCCCCGAAGACCAGAACCTTTTCCCCCTCCTCCTTGGCCGCAAGGATGCGGTC
This sequence comes from uncultured Treponema sp., assembly GCA_964446515.1. GTDB lineage: Bacteria > Spirochaetota > Spirochaetia > Treponematales > Breznakiellaceae > CAYUPG01. The sequence continues at coordinate 910 of CAYUPG010000263.1, read as the reverse complement.
CACCGCGTCCTCCATGCCCGGCAGCTCGAAGGGGTTGCGCAGGTGCCGGGGATCGTTCTCCAGGTAGTAGCGGACCGCATCCCCCGACCGTATGTCCCGGCGCGCCAGGATGGAGGCGGTCAAAAGGTCGCAGCCGTACTTGGCCGCCAATTCGCGGACCAGCTCGGGGGGTACTTCTTTCTTATCCCAATTCATGCGCTTGCGATTTCCTTCAGTATCAGAGTTCTAGGTTCAGGCTTCTTATCCGTGTACTCCACCGCGTCCTCCAGGAGGGGGCGGGCGGCTTCCAGGGACGGCGCGTCCTTGCCCCACACCGTCGCCAGGAGTTCCCCGGCGGCCACGGCGTCCCCTGCGCGCCGGTGGAACTGGACGCCCGCCGTGGGGCTCACCGTATCCTCCGTGCGGTTGCGGCCCACCCCCAGGAGCACCCCGGCCAATCCCACCTTGTACGCGTCCAGGCGGCCGACGAAACCGGCTTTCGCGGCCCGCAGCTCCGTCCGGTGCTCCGACCGGTAGCTGCCCCGGAGATCCAGGAGCTTGTCGGGATCCCCGCCCTGGCTGCGCACGTTGTCCAGGAAGAGCTTCCTCGGCGCGCCGGAGGCGAGGGCGTCCTCGCAGCGCCGCCTGCCCTCGGCGGCCGTCACGGCGACGCCCCCCAGGACGGCCATGCGGGCGGCCAGCTCCAGGGTGACCTCCATGAGGTCTTGGGGGCCGGAGCCCTCCAGACAGTCCAGGCTCTCCTCCACCTCCAGGAAATTGCCGACCATGTTGCCCAGGGGCTGATCCATGTCCGTGAGGAGGGCGATGATGCGCTTTCCCATGGCCGCGCCGGTGTCCACCAGGGACCGGGCAAGGCGTTCGCCGTCCGCGGGATCCTTCATGAAGGCCCCGGAGCCGAATTTGACGTCGA
>CAYUPG010000262.1:0-3793 GCA_964446515.1 uncultured Treponema sp. | reverse complement strand
CGCCGCGGTGGCGGGCCTTCTGGCCGCGGCCTTCGGCGACGACGCGGCGGACGCGGCGGCCTTCGTGGAGAAGTCCCTCTCCGCAGCAGGGCGGGAGCTCTTCGTGGGCTTCTATGTCGGCGAGCTGGTCTGCGTCTGCGCGCCGGCCCGGGAGGCTTCAGGCCTATCCATCAACACCGTCGCCGTCCACCCCTCCTTCCGCCGCCGGGGCTTCGCCCGGGAGCTCCTGAGCCGGGTCCTCAGCCTCCGCGTCGGAGCCGGCGAGCAGGTCGCCATCGACGTGGACGGCGAGAATGAGGGTGCCCGCCTCCTCTACGAGGCTCTGGGCTTCAAAACCGCCAAGACGGTGGACTATCATCTGCTATGACCGATGTTCCCGTTCGGGAATAACGATCATGCACAGGTCAACATGATCCCGTACGGGAATATAAATGAGAAAAACTTCTTGCTATTCCCGTTCGGGAATAGTATCCTGTACCTAGCATGACTAGCCCAATCCGGAATGCGCAAGATCTTGGTTCCCTTGTCCGCCTGCGCCGCAAGCAGCTCGGCTATACCCAGGCGCGGGCGGCGGAGCTGTGCGGAACGGGCACACGGTTTTTTTCCGATTTGGAGAACGGAAAGGAGACGGTCGAACTCGGGAAGGCTCTCGCGGTGCTCGCCACCCTGGGCATGGATCTGACGGCAAAAACGCGGGAGAACGAAGGGTGACCCTCGCGGTGCTGCAGTTCGGCCGGTGGGTCGGCGAGCTGGAATCCACACCGGATCGGGGCATCGTGTTCCGGTATAAGCCGGAATACGCGGCGGCGGAGTCTGCGCTTCCCTTGTCCCAGTCCTTGCCGGTCAGGGAAGGGGAATATTCCCAGGCGGCGGCGCTGCCCTTCTTCGCGGGGCTCCTGCCCGACGGGGACCTCAGGCGGCGCATCGCCGATGCCCTGCATTTTTCCGAGACCTCATCCCTCAAGCTCCTGGAAGCCCTCGGCGGCGAGTGCGCCGGGACGATCAGCCTGCAGCGGATGGACGACGACTCCTCTTCCTTCGCGGCGTACGACGACGGGGGCTACGAAGAGCTGGAGCCGCAGGATTTGGAGCGCATGGTCCTCGAATCGGAGCGTATTCCCCTGCTGCTTCCCCGCGGGGGGACGCGGCTTTCCCTCGCGGGAGCCCAGGATAAGATTCCCCTGCTTCGCCGGGACGGCCGCTGGTTCAAACCGACGGGAAGCGCGCCCACGAGCCACATCCTCAAACCCGCTTCGCATGCATTTCCGGAAATTGTGTACAACGAATACGCGGCGATGCAACTCGCCGGCTTCCTCTCTCTCCCGGTACCGAAGCTCGCCGTCGCAGAGCTGGGCAGGCCGGTGCTCGTCGTCGAGCGCTACGATAGGCGCGTCGATGCAGGCGGGCGGCTGCTGCGGCTCCACCAGGAGGATTTTTGCCAGGCCCTGGGGATAGCGCCCGATAGGAAGTACCAGAGCGACGGCGGACCCGGCTTCTCAGCCATGGCCGCCCTCGTACGGCGCGCCTGCGGCGCGCCGCTGCTTGACCTCGAGCGTTTGATCGACGCGGCCCTCTTCAACGTCCTGATCGGAAATTGCGATGCCCACGGCAAGAACTTTTCCCTGCTCTATCGCGACGGGACCGTCGCTTTGGCGCCCTTCTACGATCTGATCGCCACGACCTTTTGGCCTGAACTGGAGACGAAGCTTTCCATGAAATTCGGCGCAGCCTATAGCCTCGAGAAGCTTCAAGCCGAAGACCTCGCGCTCTTCGCCCGGGACTTGGCCGTCGCTCCGAAAGGGGTTCGCCGGCGCTTAGATCGCTTTCGGGAGGAGGCCCCCGCGGCCTGGGAGCGGCTCCGCGGGCTCCCTGCGCTGGAAGCGCAGGGGCCGCTGCTCGAGTCGCTTCAAAGCGGGTGGTGGTCCAGGATGGACGGGCTGACGGCCTAGGCCCTAGAAGCCCAGCTCCTCGCCCACCACCACGACGGTGAAGTCCGTGGCGAGGGGCTTGCGGCGCAGGTGGGAGTAGACCCGGCAGATGCGGCCCGGCCCCTGACAGTCGGTGCATACGCCTTTGACGACGCAGGGATTCTGCGTGCCCATGCGCTTGTTGTTCATCGGGGCGGCGTACTCCTTGATGCGCTGCCAAGCGGCGAACTCGTCGGCGCAGATCTTGTTGACCCCGGCGACGACGATCACCTTCTTTGGACCGAAGGTCAGGGCGTTGGTGCGGTTGCCGAAGGCGTCGACGTTCAGGAGCTCTCCCTCCAGGGTCAGGGCGTTGGTGCTGCAGAGGAAGAGGTCGCAGGACTGCTGGAAGCGGCGTATTTCAAGCTTCCGCTCCGGGCTCAGGCCCGCCTCGTTGTGGTCCAGAAGCTCGGCGCCGGCCGCCGCCGCCCTCTCCTTGATGCCCAAGGCCGTAATGGTGTGGGATCCCCCGATGCCGACGCGCAGATGCGGGGATACGGATCCCATCACGAACTCCGCCGCCGCCGCGCGGTCCGGAACATAGACGGCCTCGAAGCCGTTCTTCTTGAGCGCCTCTACGGCCGCGGCGCCGAGGGTCTCGGCGTGCCATCCCTTCACTTCATCAGCGGTCATCGCAGTACCTCCGAAAAGACAGTATACAGGGTATTCGCCGCATTGGGGCGAAGAAAGGCCCATTCTCCCTTGACCCTTACGTTGCGTCAGGGTGTAGGCTCTTCCTATGAGCGCGCGAAAGGCGGGATATACGGTGGCGGAGCTCGCCGAGCTGGCGGGCGTGAGCGTCCGTACCCTGCACCACTACGACCGAATCGGGCTCCTGGCGCCCGGCTCCCGGACCGCGGCCGGGTACCGGATGTACGGGTGGGATGAACTCAGGAAGCTGCAGCAGATACTGTTCTTCCGGGAACTGGACGTCCCCCTCGAGGAGATACGGCGCATCGTGGAGCGTCCGGACTTCGATCCGGCGGCCGCCCTCCGCACCCATCGGCGGCTTCTCGTCGAGAAGGCGGAGCGGCTCGCGCGGCTCGTGGCGACCGTCGACAGGACGATCGCGGAATACGCGGAGGAACGAATCATGTTGACCGACGAAGAATTGTACGAGGGGTTTCCTAAGGAGACGGTGGAGCGCTGGAAGCGGGAAGCGAAGGCGAAGTACGGCGCGGCCTACGAGGAGAGCGACCGGAAGGTGCGGAGCATGAGCAAGGACGAAGCGAAGGCGGTCTTCGCCGAAGGCGGGGAGTTGGAGCGGCGCTGGGCGGACCTGGCCCGTTCGGGGGCTCCCCACGACGGTGAGGCGGCGATGGCGTTGGCGGCAGCGTGGCGGGACCACATCTCCCGCTTCTGGGAGCCCGGCGCCGAAGCCTTCGCGGGTCTCGGGCGCATGTACTGCGAGAACGAGGAGTTCCGCGCCCGCTACGAAGCGATGCAAAAGGGCCTGGCGGAGTTCATGCGGGACGCGATGGCCGCCTTCGCCCGGACCAGAATGTAGCGCCGCATGGACGGACACGCGCAGCGCACATACATCATGCGCGCTGCGCGTGATTCTCGTAATCGTACTCTTCGTCGGGAAGGCGCTCGACTTCTATTTCTAGTATCCCGTTATCCCGGCATTTGAACCTTTCTTTGGCCCCCACGGCTTCCCGCCTCATCTTGAAGTAGAGCGGGTACACATCGGCCAAGGTCGCATAACAATACTTTTCCAGCGTATTGATCGAGGTGTCGAAGCAATGCTTTTTGATTGTTATTTCCTGCCCCGCTTCGAATATCGGACAGTATCCGTTCTTTCCGACTATCCTCATCCTGACGAC
>CAYUPG010000261.1:0-3821 GCA_964446515.1 uncultured Treponema sp. | reverse complement strand
CCCCTTGGGTATCAGAATCCTAAGCTTTCCCATGCACGTACGCTCCTTCTTTCAGATAATTGCCCCGCCAGCCGTACCTGCGGCGCTCCGCAGCCTCTTGCGCGCCCTGCCGGGGGCACACAAAAAAAGGCCGCGGACTCCATAGAGTCCGCGGCCTCGATATACCGCGTTCGGCCGCACTGCGGCTCGGACCCTATGCCCCCCGTCCCGAGTATCCATGATGATGGTGGTGGTTGAGCACTGCGATCCTGTTCATAGGCAATATACTATCGGCATACAAAAAAATAGTCAATAGACGTATAATTATGCAGTTACGGGGCGCAGGCGACCCGATCCCGACCGCCGTCCTTGGCCCGCTTCAGAGCCGCGTCGGCGGCGGCCATGAGAGCTGCCCCGTCGCTGCCATGGGCCGGGGCGACGGCCACCCCGAGGCTGGCCCGCAGGCGCACCGTCGCGGTGCTCCCTCCGGAGGATAGGGGTATGGGCAGGCCGGCCACCGTAGTCCGCAGCCGCTCGGCGATGCGCAGGGCTTCCCGCATGTCCGTATCCGGAAGCAGGAAGGCGAATTCGTCCCCCGCCAGACGGGCGGCTATGTCCCCGTCCCGAAGCACCGCCCGGAAGGAGGCGCCGCAGGCGGCTATGGCCGCATCCCCTCCGGCGCTGCCGAAGCGCTCGTTCACCCCGTGGATGCGGTCCAGGTCCATGATCAGCAGGGCAGGCATGCGGCGGGAGGATGCGCCCATGGAGAGGCGGGCGGCCAGGGATTCCTCGAGGAAGCGGCGGTTGTACAGGCCCGTCAGCTCGTCGGTCACCGCCCGCCTGCGGGCGGTCTCGCCCCAGCGGACCAGGTCGTTCAAAAAGCGCGACGATTCGTCCAGCCAGGAAGCCATCACCGTGCCGATGGCCGTGAGGAATTTCAGGGCTATCATGGGATGCTCGAATACCAGGCGGTAGAAGTCGATGCCCTGGAGCACCAGGAGGTCCGTGTCCTCCTCGGCGGTGCAGGTGGCGGAGCGGGGAGCCCCTTCGATGACCGCCATCTCGCCGAAGAAGCGGCCGGGACCGAAATCGTACACCCGCCGTCTGGCGCCGTCACCCTGGGCCACCGTGGCGACCACCCGGCCGGAGAGGACGATGAACATCTCCTCCCCCACGTCCCCCTCCTTGAAGACGATTCTGCCCCGGGGCAGGCGCCGCCGCTCCAGGAAGGCGGTCACGGCGTTGAACTCCAGCTCGCTCATCCCGGAGAAGAGGGGCGAGCCGATGAGGGCGGGGTCGGCCAGGGGAGAGCGGCTCATGGGAGCTCCTCCGGAACGGGAGGCACGTAGCGGAGGATGCGCTCCCCCCCGGCGGCCCAGGCCTCCAGCAGGGCCGCGTAGGCGGCGGCCAAAAGCTCCTTCCAGCCGCCGCCGTCGGCGGGCCAGAGGGCGTAGACCAGCGTAGCGCTGAAGGAGAAGGGCGGCAGAGCGCCCTCGGCGGGGACCGGCGCCAGGTCGGCGACGGCCTTCGCCGTGGACCGGGCCAGCGCCGCGGCCTCCGATGCGTCGCAGCGCGGTAGTATCAGGGCCGTTTCGTTGCTCTTGAGGCGCAGAGCCCAGCCCCGGCCGTGACGGCGCACCGCGTCCTTCAGGATGGCGGCGATGCGGACCATGGCCTCGTCTCCGGCGGCGTGGCCCCTGCCGTCCACCAGGATCTTGAAGCGGTCGGGCTTGATGAAGATCATGGCCATGGGGGCGTGGATCTCCCGGGGTATCTCCTCCTCCAAAAAGGCGCGGTTCCACAGCCCCGTCCCAGGGTCCTCGAAGGACCGGCGGCGCAGCTCCTGCACCCACGGGGCGTTCTCGGAGATCAGCTTCTGGGTCGAGCGCAGCCGGGAGGCTATCATGGCCAGGGAGCGGAGCAGTATGCGGGATACGGCGTCGGGCCGCTCTTTGGCCAGGGCGTCCATGTCCAGGCCCAGGGCCGGAAAGGCGATGAGCACCGAATCCTCCCGGGCCACGGCGCAGGCGTCGTAGGAGGCCCTCCGGGCAAAGTCGAAGTCCCCCAGGGCATCCCCCTGGGTGAAGACGGCCATCTCGTCCGTTCCTCCGTCCTCCCGGGGCCGGAAAACCCGGATGGAGCCCTCGAGGACGATGTAGAACCGTTCGGCGATCTCTCCGGGAGAGAAGAGGCGGCCGGCGGACCGCAGCTGGAACAGGCCGGTGCGGGTCGAAACGAAGTGCAGGTCTTCGTCCAGGAGGGCCGAAAAGAGTTCCGAATGCCTCAGCAGCTCGGGATCGTAGTCGCACCGAGAGTGAATCCCGCCCATGGAACCAGTATGAACGCCCCGCTTCCCCAGGTCAAGGAAAAATAACGCTTGAAGATAGGAAAGGGCCGGCATACTATAGTACCCATGCGCAACGTCTTCAGGAAAAAAACAGCAGCCGCGGGCTCTTTGCTCTTTCTTCTTTCCACGCTTCTCACTGCAGCCCCCTCGCGGGAACAGGGACCGGAGTACCGGGTCAATCTGAACGACCGCCCCCTCTACGTCCGCTCGGGCTTTTCGCCGGAGGACCTCGTCCGGGAACCCTCCGATGGGGGAACGTGGAAGCGCTTTCCCCCGTCGGAGGGAGGCAGGTCCCTGCGCTTCACCGATCTGGGCCTCACGGATATGCCGCGGCGACCCTTCCTGGACCTCCGGGGACGGGAAATCATGGAGTTCACCTACCTCATTCCCTTCGACCTCGCGCCCGAGACGGTCGGACATAGGGTGCCGGGCATGCACCTGGCGTCCCTGGGCGACGTCTGGGAGATCTACCTCAACGGCGTTCTCCTGCGCTCGGAATTCCATCTGGACGGGGCGGGGGACATCGCGACCCACCGCAACCGCCGGGACATCTATTTTCCCATCGATCCCGCCCTTCTGAACCGGGAGGGCGTGAACATTCTTGCCGTCCGCATGGCGGGGGACCCCTCCTATCCCCCCACGGGCTTCTACTACGCCGAACCGTATTTTTTGGCCCCCTACGAGTCAATAGTCGCGCGGAACAGCGAGGTTCTGGAGGTGGCCCTCTGCGGGGTATACGTCTTCGTCGGCCTCTACCACCTCTTCCTCTTCCTCATGCGCCGCAAAGACCGGCACAACCTCTTCTACAGTATCTTTTCCCTGCTCCTGGGACTCTACCTTTTCGTGCGGACCCATACGGTCTACGGACTGATCCCCGACGGCGCCCTCATCATCCGGCTGGAATTCGGCCTGCTGTTCATGGTATTTCCGGTCCTCGGCGCCTTCGTGGATACCATCAGCACGAATAGAGTCCGGCCGGCGACCACGATCTACGGAGCCTTCTGCCTGACCCTCGTGGTTCTTCAGGCCTTTCTCTCCCTGCCCTTCGGCCACGACCTGCTTACGGTATGGCAGGTGTCGGCCCTGGTCATGGCGGTGTACTTCTTCGGCTACACCATGCTCTGGGAATTCCTGAGCTCCACCTACCGTCGCTGGAAGCGGTACCGGGAAGCCGAGCAGCCCCGGTCCCTGGCCGGGGAATACCTCAAGGCCCTGGCCGAGAGCCCTCTGGGGAACCTGCTCCTGGGAGCGACCATACTCTTCGCCACCGCCATCTACGACATAGTGGACGCCATGTTCTTCTACACCGACGTGGTGGCCACCCGCTACGGCTTTTTCCTCTTCACCATCGGGACGGCCCTGGTGCTCGCCAACCGCTACGGCTTCCTGCAGAAGCAGCTGAGCCTCTCCAACCAGAACCTGGAGCGGCGCATCGACGACCTGAACGTCGCCAAGGCGAAGGTGGAGCGGAACGAGCGGAAGTACCGCAGCCTCT
>CAYUPG010000260.1:0-3824 GCA_964446515.1 uncultured Treponema sp. | reverse complement strand
CGGGCTTTTCCGACCCCGCCTATTTCGCCGGAGCCTTCAAGCGTCGGGAGGGCATGACCCCCAAGGAGTACCGCTCCCTGCTGGCGCGCCGGGGGGCGGCAAGATTGCTCAAAAAATAGCAAAACCTTGCAAGGCGCAGGCGCCGCGGCGGGGGTACTCTTGCCGGGACGGCCGGAAGGCCGTCGCAAAAGGAGATCCCCATGAAGAAAGCCTTAGCGTGCGCCGCCGCCCTGCTCGCGGCCGCCGGAGCCTTCGCCCAGACGAAGGCCGTCGAACTGAAGCTGGCCCACTATTCGGTGGAGTCCCATCCCATGCACCTGGCGGCGGTGCAGTTCGCCGACGCCGTCGCCGCGCGGACCGGGGGAGCGGTCAAGGTCGTCATCTATCCCAACTCCAAGCTGGGGAATTCCCAGGAGATCCTGGAGCAGGTCGTGCTGGGCGCCCTGGATCTGGCCATTCCCACGGAGCCCGCCATGGCCAAGTACGTCAAGAAATTCAACCTCGTCACCGGTCCCTTCGCCTTCAAGGACTACGAGGCGACGGACAGGTTCTTCGCCGGAGACTTCATCAAGTGGGTCACCCCGGACGTGGAGCGCGCGGGCTTCAAGTATCTGGCCCGCTGGGAGTGGGGCTTCCGGAACTACACCACCTCGACCAAGGCCATCCGGCGGCCCGAGGACATGCGGGGGCTCAAGATCCGCACGCCCCCGGACTTCGTGAACGCCGCCACGGTGCGCGCCCTGGGGGGCAACGCCCAGACCATAGCCTTCGCCGAGCTGCCCATGGCCCTCAAGCAGGGTGTCGTGGACGGACAGGAAAATCCCGTGGGTGTCATCTACTCCAACAAGATGTACGAGACCCAGAAGTACCTCTCCATGGTCAACTACACCTACAATTCCACCTTCCTGGTGATGAACAGGAATTCCTTCGGCAGACTCTCGGCGGCGAACCAGGCCATAGTGCTGGAGGAAGCGGGAAAGGCGGGGGCCGCGATGGCCAAGAACGTGCGGGACGCAGAGAAGGCCCAGATCGAGGAGCTCAAGAAGCTGGGTATGGAGGTGATCTACCCCGACACCGCGGCCTTCAAGGCCGGCGCCGCTCCGGTCTGGGAGGAGCTCAAGGCGCAGGTGGGCGCGGCGGACTACGCCGCCTTCCAAGGGCTATTGGACAAGGCAAAATAAGGATCCGGGACCCGGGGAGCGCATCATGCTTACCTTTTCGATCTTCGCCGTCCTGCTGCTGCTGATCCTCGTCGATCTGCCCGTCGTGGTCGCTATTGGAGGCACGGCGATACTCTTCTTCGTGGGCCTGGACCAGGGAAACCTGCTGGCCATGCTGCCCCAGCGCATGTACTACGGCACCACGGGGATGACCCTGCTCGCGGTCCCCTTCTTCATCCTGGCGGGGAATCTCATGAACTCCGGGGGCATCACCACGAGGATTTTCCGCTTTGCCCGGGCCCTCGTGGGCCACGTCCCCGGGGGCTTGGGCCAGGTATCCGTGGTGTCGTCGGTCATCTTTTCCGGCATGTCCGGATCGGCGGTGGCCGACGCAGCGGGCCTGGGGCAGATAGAGCACAAGGCCATGGTGGACGACGGCTATCCCGCCGTCACCTCCGCCGCCTGGGTAGCCACCTCGTCGATCATCGGGCCCATCATTCCGCCGTCCATTCCCTTCGTCTTCTACGGCGCCCTGACCATGGTGTCGGTGCCGCGCCTCTTCCTGGCCGGCTTCATCCCCGGCCTGATCATGGCCCTGGCCCAGATGGGCATCATCGCCCTGATCGCCCGGCGGAGGAACTACCGCCGGTCCGCACGGGCGGATATGCGGGAAGTGTGGTTCTCCTTCAAGGGCGCCTTCTTCCCCCTCCTGGCGCCGGTCATCATCATAGGGGGCATACTCTCCGGGCTCTTCACCCCGACCGAGGCGTCGGTGGTGGCGTGCCTCTACGCCATAGCCCTGGGCACCCTGTACCGGGATCTCCGCTTCGGCGACCTCGGCTCCATACTCTGGAGCACCGTCAAGAGCTCGGCGGGCCTGCTCTTCATCATGGCGGCGGCGAATTTCTTCGGGTGGCTGGTGATGTTCCAGCGCATCCCCGACGACCTGATAGCGTCCCTGGCGTCCCTGAGCGCCTCCGGCGCGTCCGTCATGGCCCTTATCATACTGGTGGTGCTGCTGCTCGGCCTGTTCCTGGAGGGCAACGCCATCTTCTTCATCACCATACCGATCTTCCTGCCCGTGGCGGTGCTGTACGGCTTCGACCTGGTGAACCTGGGGGTCGTGATGACCCTCCTCATCATGGTGGGAAACCTGACGCCCCCGGTGGGCATGTGCCTGTTCGCCGTCGCGGGCTTCGCGAAGGTGGGCATACTGGAGCTGGGTAAGGAGGTCCTGCCCTTCGTGCTGGGCATACTCCTCATCACCATAGTGATCGCCTACGTGCCGGGGATAGCGACCTTCCTGCCGAACCTGGTTCTGGGCGCGCGGTAGGGAGGAAGGATGAAGAATACGACGGGTATCACGGCTGCCGCGGCCGTCTTGGACAAGGGCGTCCGCTTGGTCCTGCGCGCCCTGGCGGTCGCCATGTTCATAGTTCTGCTGTGCATTCTGAGCCTCAACATCCTCAACCGCTTCGTGCCCCTCACGTCCTTCCACTGGCTGGACGAGATCGTGGAGCTCTGCTTCGCCGCAATGGTCTTCTACGGCGCCGCGGCGGTGTGGATCGAGAAGGGCCACTTCTCCTCGGGAGACTGGATAGGGCCGCGCCTGCCGGGGCCCCGCTCCCGGGCGGCCTACGCGCTCCTGAAGGAGGCGGCAGGCTTGGCTTTCCTGGGGGTGCTGCTCTTCTATTCCGCCCAGCTGGCGCTTAGGGCCCAGGAAACGACGGCGGTGTTCCACATCCCGAAATTCGTGCTCTACGCCTCCATGCCCGTATCCGCGGCCCTTATGGCGGCCTACTCTGCCGTCCGCTGCGCCGCGGCGGTCCGGGACGCCCTAGGGCGGTGCAAGGAAGCTCAATAAATAGCAAATGATCATAATTCCTGGCGCCCCAGTGGGGCGTATCATGGAACGGAGGCCGCGGCGGAAGCCGCGGGCCGACAAACGCAAGGAGGAATCCAGTGAAGAAACTCGCAAGCATCGTGATCGCCGCGACGGTCTTGGTTCTCGGCGCCTACGCCGAAGGGACCGTGGACAAGGACGCTCCCGCCGCCTCCGCGGCTCCCATCGTGATGAAGATAGGCCACGCCCAGCCGGTGACCCACCCCCGGCACGAGTCCCTGCTGAAGTTCAAGGAGCTGGTGGAGCAGCGGAGCGCCGGACGCATGAAGGTGGAGATCTACCCCGCCGCCCAGCTGGGCGACGAGGCCGCCATGCTGGACGCCACGAAGCTGGGGACCCTCCAGGCCACCCGCGGCGGACTCTTCGAGCGGGTATCCCCCCGGCTGCTCACCTACACGCTGCCCTTCCTTTTCGACAACCTGGACGGTCTGGAGAAGGTCACCATGGGTCCCATCGGCGAGAAGATCGCCGCCGAGGCTGAGAAGAACGGCCTTCTGGTGCTGACCACCGGCGACGCCGGCGGCTTCCGGCAGATCACCAACAACGTGCGCCCATCGTAAAACCCGAGGACCTCAAGGGCCTCAAGATCAGGGCGCCGGGGGTCAAGACCATCGTCAAGACCATGGAGGCCTTCGGGGCGAACGTGGTGACCATTCCCTACGGCGAGACCTACATGGCCCTCAAGACCGGCGTGGCGGACGGCCAGGAGAACCCCTTCGTCAACATAGAGGCCATGAAGTTCTACGAGGTGCAGAAATTCC
>CAYUPG010000259.1:0-3849 GCA_964446515.1 uncultured Treponema sp. | reverse complement strand
GGCCATCGGTATTCTGTGTCTGATCGCGGCGCTCATGGCGGCTCCGGCGGTCTTCGCCGGCGGGAAGCAGGAGGCTGCCGCGGGCGGCGGGATGATCAAGGTCGGCATCGTGAACCTGCCGCCCGAGGAATCCGGCTACCGCCAGGCCAACGTCGAGGCCATGAACAGCGTCTTCTCGAAGGCGAACGGCTACGACGCCAAGCAGACCAACACCGGCGACAACGCCGAGCAGATCGCCGCGGCGCAAGGCTACATCCGGGACGGCGTGGACTACCTGCTGATCTCCGCCGCCAACGCGTCCGGTTGGGACAACGTCCTGAAGTCCGCCCAGACCGCGGGCGTCAAGGTCATCCTCTTCGACCGCCCGATCGATACGGCTCCGTCGAACTACCAGGCCGCGCTGCTCTCGGACATGGCGTACGAAGGCAGAATGGCGACGGACTGGGTGTTGGGCTTGGGCCTTAAGCCGACCAATGTGATCCTCATCCGCGGCCAGCTGGGTTCCGGAGCGGAAATCGGACGCAGCGCCGCGTTGCTCCAAGCCCAGAAAGAAGGCAAGCTCAACATCGTGGCCGACGGAACCGGCGGCGACAGCTGGAGCCTCGAGGAAGCCCGGAAAGTGGTGGAAGCGGCCATCGCCGCCGGCAAGGACTTCAACGTGATCTATGCCCAGAACGACGGCATGGCCCAAGGCGCCGTCCAGGCGCTCGCGGCGGCCGGCATCAGCTTCGGCAAGAACGGCAAGGTCAAGATCATCGGGTTCGACTTCAACCGCTTCGCCCTGCGCAACGTGCAGGCCGGCTACTGGGACGCCAACATGCAGTGCAATCCGCGCCAGGCGGCCACCATTTCCGAGTGGATCAAGAGCGGCAAGCTCCCCAGCGGCATCGTCTACCAGGAAGAACTGCTCCTGACCACCGACACTATCACCGACGCGCTGATCGACAAATGGGGCATCAACGCCGATCCCGGCAAGGGCGTTATCACGAAGTAGGGTATTCCTGCGGGGGCGCATCAAGCCGCCCCCCGCAATCAAACCGTATGTAAGAATCTGCAGCTGTAATTCGCGGTGCGGTGTTCGGCTTCGTTCCGGCACACCGCACCGCTGTTCGTATCCGTTTTCCCCTAAGGAGGTTCTTTTTGCGGACGGAGATGGTGCTTGAGATGCAGGGCATCTGCAAATCCTTTCCAGGGGTCAGGGCTCTGCACAATGTCGACTTTGCGCTCCGGAGGGGAGAGATCCATGCCCTCATGGGCGAGAACGGAGCGGGCAAGTCCACGCTGGTGAAGGTGATGACGGGCGTCTACGAGAAGGATGCCGGCGGGATCGCGATAGAAGGCAAGCCCATCCACTTCAAGTCGCCCCAGGAGGCGCAGAACAGCGGCATCGGCACGGTCTATCAGGAAATCACGCTGTGTCCGAACCTGACCGTCGCGGAGAACATGTTCATCGGCCGCGGCGGCTACGCCTTCGTGCAATGGAAGCGGATGAACGAAAGGGCGGCGCGGCTGCTCGATTCCCTCGGAATTCCTGCCCGGCCTACCCAGGAGCTCTCCAGCTGTTCCCTCGCGGTTCAGCAGATGATCGCGATCGCCCGGGCCATAGACATGGACTGCAGGATACTCATCCTGGACGAGCCGACGTCCTCCCTGGACGAAGACGAGGTGCGCAAGCTCTTCGATCTGATGCGGGAGCTGAAGTCCCGGGGCGTGGGGATCGTATTCATCACCCATTTCCTCGATCAGGTGTATGAGATCAGCGACAGGATAACGGTGCTCCGCAACGGTATGCTGATAGGGGAATACGAGGCGGCGAAGCTCCCCCAATTCGAGCTTGTCTCCAAGATGATGGGGAAGGCTCTGGAGGACGTCGAAAATCTGAAGGGGCATGAACCGGCCGCGCACGACGGCGTGCCCGTTCTCGAGGCCGCGGGCCTTTCGAGCGCCGCAGGAGTTCGGCCCTTCGATTTTGCCATACGGAAGGGCGAAGTGAACGGATTCGTCGGGCTGCTCGGCTCGGGGCGCAGCGAGAGCGTCCGGGCCATCTACGCCGCGGACAGGGTGACCGGCGGCGAAATCAAGATGCACGGAAAGCGGGTGAAGATAGGCGAACCGATAGACGCGATGAGGCTGGGCATCGGCTATCTCCCCGAGGACCGCAAGGGAGACGGAATCATCGCCGAGCTCTCGGTGCGGGACAACATCATACTGGCCCTGCAGGTCATGAAGGGTTTCTTCAAGCCCCTTTCGCGGAAGCAGGCGGAGGCCTTCGCCGACGAGTACATCAAAAAGCTGAACATAAAGACGGCGTCGGCCAATACGCCGATCAAATCCCTTTCCGGCGGCAATCAGCAGAAGGCCATTCTGGCCCGCCGGCTCCTCACCCACCCGGAGTACCTCATCCTCGACGAGCCCACCCGGGGCATCGACGTGGGGACCAAGGTGGAGATCCAGAAGCTGGTGCTGAAGCTTGCGGAGGAGGGCGTCGCCGTGACGTTCATATCTTCCGAAATCGAGGAAATGCTGCGGACCTGTTCCCGGCTGATAGTCATGAAGGACCGCCAGATCGTCGGAGAGCTGTCCGGAACGAATTTGACACAGAGCGACGTCATGCATGTCATAGCGCGGGGAGGAGAGTGAGCATGGTACGGCCTAAGGCGCAGGGTGCGCAGCTATTCTTACCCCTATCCGTATTGGCGATCCTCATCGTCATCAATCTGATTAAGGGCGCCGATTACTTCAGCATAACCGTGATAAACGGAGCCCTGTACGGGAACATACCGAATATACTGTTCGGCGCTTCGGAGCTGGTCATCCTGGCGATCGGCATGACCTTGGTCACCGCGTCGTCCCGCGGCCAGGACATCAGCGTGGGCGTGTCCGGGGCCATCACTTCCGCCGTGTTCGTGCAGGTGCTGCTGAACTCCGGCCAAGCAACGTGGTCGACCATAGGGGCGGGCTTCCTGGTGAGCTGCGCCGTCGGGATAGCGCTCGGCGCGTTCAACGGCTCCCTGGTTGCGGTATTCAAGGTTCAGCCCATGGTGGCGACCCTCATCATGTTCACGGCGGGCAGGTCCATCGCCTTCATGATCGACGGGAAGCTGTCGCCCGTGCTGGCGAACGAGCTGACGAGCCAGATCGGCGGAGTGATTCCGGGGGTGCCGGTGCAGACGCCGATCATCCTGACCGTCCTCTTCATCGCGATCGCCGCGGTGTTCCTTAAGACCACGAACCTCAGGCTCTACGCGGAAACCGTGGGCATCAACGAGAAGGCCGCTCGCCTGAACGGCATCAACCCGGTCAAGATCAAGTTCCTGACCTACATGATCCTCGGCGTCTGCACCGCCGTCGCGGGGTTCATCGCGGTCACCAAGGCGGGACGCCACGACAGCGTCAATATCCTCAAGTTCATAGAGATGGACGCGATACTCGCCGTCGCGATCGGCGGAAACGCCCTCTCGGGGGGCAAGTTCAGCATCACCGGTTCCATAATCGGCGCCTACACCATAGAGGTTCTGAGCCGGACTCTGCTCAGGCTCGAGGTGGGCACCGAGACGATCAAGGCCTTCAAGGCGGTGTTCATCATCGTTCTTATGGTGATCTCGTCCCCCGTGGTCAGGGAGCATGCTTCGCGGATCCTGCGGCGCTTGAGCCCCAGAGTCGGCGGCGGCGCGGCCGCCGGCAGGGAGGCGTAGGATGCGTTCCAAGGATGCCATATCCAATTCCAACCTGCTGTTCCTGATCGCGGCGTCGATTTTCGTGCTGATGTACGCCTTCGCCGTGCTGCGCTATCCGGGCAGCTTTCTGCAGTTCCAGACCTTCTTCGACCTTTTCAGCCTGAACGCGCCG
>CAYUPG010000258.1:0-3870 GCA_964446515.1 uncultured Treponema sp. | reverse complement strand
CCTTGTGGATGGGCGGAAGCGATAGGAGGGCTGCGGCGTGCTCGTAGCTGATTGCCAGGATGCCGATTGAATTCCGCGCCAACTGGTCTTTAAGGAAGAACGTCGGATCCTTGGCCTTCCGGAAGGGCATCGAAATCGGGGGACATCGTTATTTTTCCCTTAGCGCTGCCTACGGTTCGCATTCCGGTTCCCATCTCCAGAGAGAGGAGCCGCACCAAGGGCTTGTTCCTGCGGGCTATGATTATTTCCTCGCCCGATTAGGCTTCCTCTATCAACTTAGAAAGTGTGGCCTTGGCTTCGTGGATTGTGACCGTACTCATGGTAATAGTCAAATATGACTAAGTAACATGGTCAAGTAACGTGCCGCGCCTAACCCAGCACCTCCGCGAAGCTCCCGCGGGCCGCCGTCCAGGCGGCGGCGACGGCGTCCTGCCAGTCGTCGGCGGCCGCGGGCCAGGGCGGGCCTGCCTCGTCCCGGTGCCGGACGTAGTCCGCCGCCCCTTCCTCGAGGCTGCGCTCCCAGCGGAAATCGGGAAAGTCCCGGCGGAAGGCCTCGGTTGAGAATGCCAGGGGGAAGCGGCAGAGCTCGCTCAAGAGATTGTCCGGGATGAGCTTCCCCTCCAGGGGAAGGAGCAGCTCCGTCGGCACGTGGACCAGGACGGGCTCCACGCCCGCAGCCCGGGCGAAGAGGCGGTAGTAGCCGTCCCGGTCTATGGCCTCCCCGTGGGCGCAGGTGTAGGACTTGCCCTCCGCGGCGGGGGACGTTGCGATCGCCGCGATCATGCGCCCCGTGTTCCACGCCGCGGAGACGTGCATGGGTTCGTTCCCCTCCCCGGGCACGATCAGGGGGCGGCCCGCCCGCAGCCGGGCGATGAGGTTGGGTCCCCCTGCGCGGGAGAAGAAGTCCAGGACGAAGGGCCTGCCGAAGGAGTAGGCCGGCCGGACGACCGTGAGGCCGAAGGCCCCCTCCGCGGCGGCGGCCCGGAAGATGTCCTCGCAGGCGGCCTTGTCCGCGGCGTAGGGCGAGACCGGCGGACGGCGCGGGTCGTCCTCGCCCATGGGAAGGCGGGACAGGGGATAGCCGTAGGCGTCCACGGTGGAGAGGAATACCAGCCGGGCCGTCCTGCCCCGGCTGGCGGCGGCGGCGGCGCGTGCCTGGTCGGGCTTGAAGCAGACCGTGTCCACCACCACGTCGGGCTTTTCCGCCTCCAGCGCCGCCGCCAGCTCCCCCGCCCCGTCCCGGTTCCCCCGGATGAAGCGGACCTGCTCCCCAAGGCCCAGGTCGGGGCTGGTCGGCAGGGTGAAGATCGAGACGCCGTGGCCTTCCGCCAAGAGCGCGCGGACGGCGCTCTCGGAGATGTTGCCCGGGCCGCCTATGAAGAGCACGCGCATGCTAGGTCTCCTTCGCGGCCACCAGGGCCGCCCAGGGCGGAAGGTCCGCCGTAGCCCCGGGGTTGCCCGCCCGGGTCGCCTGGAAGCTCCGCACCCGGCGGCCCTCCCAGAGGTCGTACACATCCACCCGGTAGCGGACCGAGGGATCGATCGGGGCGCCCCCTATCCAGAGGCGGCCGCGGTCCTTGAACTCCGGGGTCAGGAAATAGAAGTAGAGCTCGTCCCCTCTGTGGAGGCAGAAGAAGTCCCGGCCGTCGGTCTGGGGCCAGTACACCTCGAGCTCCCGGTAGGGCAGGGACTCCATCAGCTCCCGCATGAAGCGGAGCCGCGCCGCGCTGCCCCCCCGGAGCTCGCCCCCGTAGGCCCAGAAGTAGTCCCTGCGGCTGCCGTCGACCTTGAGGACCTCCCCGTGGGTGGCGTAGCCCCCCGCCATGACCGCGGCCCAGTGCCGGCGGAATTCGGTCTCCGCCGAGCAGTTGCCCCAGTCTGCGGCGACGTCCCCCTCGTACTGGTACTCGTCGTTCACCACGGGCTTGCCGTAGCGGGCGCGGAGGTCCAGCAGGCGGGAGAAGGTGTTGGGGTGCTGGTAGGAGACGTGGGTGAGCCAGGGCCGGTCGGGATAGACCGGTCCCCAGGCCCAGTTGTGGATGGACCGGGGGTGGCCGTAGGGGTCCCGCTCCGCCAGGAGCTCTCCTATGGCGTCCCAGTCCTTGGAGAAGAGGTCGTACTCGTTGGCCAGGGACCACCAGACGTTCCTGAAGGAGGAGAGGCGCGCGGCGACGTACTCCGCGTAGCGCAGATCGTCCCGGGCGTCCATGCCGGCGGCTATACCCCAGCGGCCGTCGTCGTAGGGGTGGAAAAGGATGAGGTCCGCCTCGATGCCCCGCTCCGCCAGCTCGTCCAGCCGCTCCTCCAGGGAGCGGAAGAAGGAGGCCTTCGGTCTGCGGAAGTCGAAGGCCTTGGGTTTCCCTTCGAAGGGGAATTCCTCGGGCTCGTAGGAGATGTCGATCTCCGCCCCGTCCCCGTAGACCTTGGGAAAGACGCACATCCTGATCTTGTTGAAGCCGCAGCGGGAAAAGCTCTCCAGGGTGCGCCGCCGCACCTCCTCGGGCCGGTAGATCCAGGCGTAGGCGGTGGTGCCCAGGGGGAAGAAGGGCGTGCCGTCGGCGTAGTCGAAGCCCCGGTTACCCGGCGCGGCGCGGACGGGACCGCGGACCCCCGCCTCGGGCGGTCCGCAGCGGAAGCTGCCCGATAGGGCGGCGAGGCCGTCCTGGCCGGAGTAGGTGGTCCAGCTCCAGCGCCCCTCCCGGGGCGGCATGAAGCGCACCTTCCATCGGCCCTCCCCGTCGTAGAAGCCCGGCACGCGGTAGGCCTCCGTCCCGTCGGTGAAGGCGGCGCCGAATGAGTCGGCGGCGCCGAAGGAATCGGCGGCGCCGAAGCTGAAGGGTTCGGACGGGCCGTCGAAGCTGAGCTCCGCCCGGCCCCAGCGGGGAACCGCCGTTTCCGCGGGGGCGGGATATACGTGAACCGCGCCGCTCATTGCAGACTCTCCAGGAGGAGGAGGGTGTCCCCCCCGCAGAGGCCCAGGTCCAGCCATGCGGCCCCGCCGCGCCGGAAGACCGCCGGGTGCCTGACGCAGCCCGCTACGAAGTCCCAGGCGGTGACCCGGACGGCGCCGCCCGCCTCGGCGGGGAGCTGCAGGAGGCGCGGGGCGTCGCAGTAGCAGGCCCAGGCCCCGCCCGAGCCGATGCGGGCCCAGGCGACGGTCGGCGCGGCCCCCTCGACTTCTAGGGGTTCCAGGTCGTGGAGGCCCCAGCGCCGCCTGATTTCGGCGATCAGGGCCATGCCGTCCGCCCCGGGGAGGGCGAGTCCCTGCTGGAAGCTGGGGGAGGGGCCGAAGAGGTCGAACCAGGCGGATTCGTCCCCGCACCGGTGCCAGTTCCAGACCCCGTAGGCGCCGTAGCCGAAGCCCGCGGCGGCCCCCGCCAGGGCGGAGAGCCAGATGGCCCGGCGCAGGTCCCGGTCCTCGAAGCGCTCCCGCGCCTGGAAGCGGCCCATCCCCTCATAGCAGATTTCCCCGTTGACGATGGGGCGCCGCCGCAGGGCCCGGTATTCCCGTCCGAGCCGAACCAGGTGGTCCTGGACGCTCTGGTGGCCGGACTGGTACATGTAGAAGTCCAGGTGGGCCGAGGCCTGCACGACCTCGGGGATGGCCGAGTAGTCCCCCCGCACGTGCAGGCAGGTGAGGCAGTCCGGCGCCGCGGCCTTGGACGCCTCCAGGACCCGGAGGTAGGCGGAGACGGTCTCCTCCGAATCCAGGTCCGTGTCCCCGGAGGCCAGGTAGACGGGGTCGAAGCGGGCGTAGCGCCCCGCCAGGTAGGCCGCCAAGCCTGCCTGCCGGTCCGCCGGCACTTCATGCCCCGGGTTCATCCGGGAGCACCAGTTGCCCGGGACGTAGTCCGCCCAGAGGAGCACCAG
>CAYUPG010000257.1:0-3885 GCA_964446515.1 uncultured Treponema sp. | reverse complement strand
ACAGCAACAAACCACGAGGTAATCAGTGCGAATGCCACTACCCAGAATATGTTGCCTGCATATTCGCCTGCCGTTGATTTGGCAAAGCCAACCGGCAGGAAGCCGACGATGGTAACCAGCGTACCGGAAAGCATCGGACCGGCCGTAGATGTCCCGCACCTGGGAAGCCGCGTGCTGGAGCTTATCCCGGCCGGAATCGGCGGCCTCTATGAGCCTGCCGACCGCATCGGTCACCTTCTCCATGTTTCGGCTGATGGATACTATGTTGGCCGCCATCTCCTCCACCGCAGCAGAGGATTCCACCACGCCGGCAGCCTGGCCTTCGATGTTCTCCGCCAGCTTCTCGACCGTGGCCACGTTGTTCTCCACGAAGGCGCCCACCTGGGAAACCTCCGACACCTGGGAGAAGAGAGCGTCCTTCATCTCCAGAGCGGAGCGGGAGATCCCTTCCGCCTCGGCCCGGGTCGTGCGGGTCTGCTCCTGGAGTATCGCGTCCACCGCGCCCAATTCGGCGGCGGCGTCCTTTACCCGCCGTATGAGGGACGAAAGGTTGTCCAGGAGGCCGTCCAGGCGGCGTCCGAGGAAACCTATCTCGTCGTCGGTCCCCACCGACACTTTGACGCTCAGGTCGCCGAGACCCACCGGCTCCAGGGTTTCGATCAGGGCGGCCACCGGGCGGGCGGTCCTGCGGGCCGCCGCCACCACCACCGCCGCCGTGATGAGCAGGGCCGCCAGGGAGCCCAGGATGCTGTAAAGAAGGAGCGCGTGGGCCTCCGCCAGGAGTTCGGAAACCGGCACCGCAACGAAGCTGGTCCATCCGCCGGAGCCGCCCCGCACGGAGATGGGCACCCCCGCTAAAAAGTATTCCCCGCCCGTACCGCCCGTTCCGTGTCCGGTCAGAACCCGCCGGTCCTCCACCACGCCGGAGATGAAGGCTGAGAAATCGCTCGAAAAGGTTCGCTCGAAGTGGGCACCCGGTTCGGCGTCGGAGCCCGAGGCGACCACCGTGCCGTCGGAAGCCACCAGGAAGGCGTAGCCGGTCTTTCCCACGGTGAAGCCGTTGATGGTGTCCAGTATGGAATCCAGGGAGCTGTCCACCCCGCAGGAGGCCAGGAAGCGGCCGTCCCGGTCCAGCAGGGGCAGGGCGATGGACGTGTTGAGCACCTCCTCCCCGTCCACCTCATCCTCGTAGGGGTCCATGAGCAGGAGGGAGCCCGCATCCCGGGGCGCGGTGAAGTACTCCGCTTCGAAGTAATCGTCGTCGTAAATTATTTCAGCCCTTCCGCCCCGGATGGCCGTATACAGCCCGAAGCCGCCTTCGGCACCCCAGCCGTCGCGGCCCGCGTACTCCCGATCCCTGCCGTCCCAGGCATTGCGATCGAAGACGGCCCAGGTAGTGTAGAGGTCGGGATTCGCGCCGTGCACCGCTTCCATCCATCGGGCTGCGGAGACCCGGTCCAAGAGGCCGGCGTCCCTGAAGGAGAGGAGGGAAGCCCCCAGGGTTACGGCGACCCGGGCCTTTTCGTTCAGGGAGCCCTCCACCTCTTCGGCGATGCGCAGGGCCGCCTCCTTAGCGCCGGCTTCCGCGGTATCGGACATGGCCCGATAGAAGCGCGTAGAGATGAAGGCGACGAAGGCGCAGAGCGTAAGGGCCAAGGCCGGTATGGTCCAGGAGATGAAACGTCCTCGGATGGTCTTCACGGCGGGATCTCCGTTTTTATCAGATATGAGCTTCCCGTACAATTCTAATCAGGTTTTTCCGCATTACAAGCTTTTTCTTTTATCCTTCAGCGTCTCGCCGCTATGGCCCCAAGGTCTATTGCCAGGTAGGGGAAGGGCTGGCGATCCGCCCCGCCCGCGAGACCGCCCCGGACCACGAGGGCGAAGGCGTCGTTTATCCTGAGTCCCGCCCCGACGGAGCCGTTCCAATGCACCGCGGGCTCGGTGCGGTCCAGGCGGTAGAAGTCCTGGTAGGCGAGCCCAACGGCGCCGTGGAGGAGCAGCGCCGCGGGAACTTGGACCGCCCGGGAGAGCCGGTCCAGGCGGGATTTGGCCTCGATGCCGCCCCCGGCGACGAGGTTGCCTATCCGCTCCTCCGCGGAGAGGGGATTCGGAAAGAGCCTGCGGTCCGCCAGATCGGGCTTGTAGAGAAGGGGGGCCGAATCCGAGGCATCCACCGCGCCGCTGAAGTCCATGGCCCCTCGCCAGAGGAAGCCCAGGGCGAAGGGGCTGTCCAAGGACAGATGCGCTTCCCCCGCCGTGGAAAGGGTTGTGAAGCTCCGATCGGCCCCGAGGACGGGCAGGCCACGGCGGAGCAGCAGGTCCAAGGAGAGGCCCTCCATCGGGAGAACGGGACTGTCGGTCTTCCGGACCGAGAGGGACCCGTAGAGGACCGAAATATCCCGGTCTGTAAGCTCGGGCAGATAGAGCGGAGAGGCGGTGTCGCTGATCCAGTCCCGGTCGAAGCCCAGGGCGATGCGGGTTCCCGGGTAGGGATAGGCCCCCAGGCGCAGACCGAGCTTTGCGGAAGATTCGTTCAGAACGAAATCCACGGCGGACTCGCCGTCTCCGGAGAAGTAGTAGGTATCGAAGTCCCTGCGGGCCGATGCTGCGGCTTCGGCGAAGAGGAATCCGGAGAAGCCCTTATAGATCCCCAGCGACGCTCCCAGAGCCCCCAGGGCTTCGGCTTCCACCGTCAGCTCGGACCCCCGCCCGAAGAGGTCCCGGAACACGACGCCCGGAAGGACGGAAACCTTGGCCGATACGGACTTGGAATAGGTGCCTGAGTAGGAGAGGCCCAGGCGGAGCGCATGGCCCTCTCCGGCGGAGCTTTCTAGAGCCGCCTCGAGTACGCCGACCTGGGTGCCGTCCCTGCGGAGCCGCAGACCCCGGATGGGCCGTTCGGCGTAGAGGCGGGAACAGGCTTCGGCGAGGGACCGGAAATCTGGAGCCCTGCCGGCCAGGGGGGCGAATATCCTCTCCGCCGCCCGTCGGTCCGCCTCCGTGCCGCCCACCACGCGGAAGCCCTCAATCTCGGCAGGCCGGCCCGCCCGCGCGCCTTCAGGCAACGCGGAGCCGGCCTCTCCGGAGAGTATGCGCTCCCTGAGGGCGGCAAGCTCAGGAAGCAGCGCGGCTGCGGCGGCCTCGCCCCGGGCCTTGATGGCGGCGCCCTTGGCGAAGTCGGCGGTGGTGAAGTCCCGGAGATCCACGGTTATAAGGAAGTCCGCCTTCTCCAGCTGGGGCAGGACCTTGGAGCGGACCATGATCTCCACGGTGCGGGAAAGGGAATCCAGGGCGTTCCGGTCCGCCGATTCTGCGGGGGTAAAGAAGCCTCCGGGCAGGTCCACGGCGATGACGATGTCCGCCCCCAGGGAACGGGCCAGATCTATGGGGAGATTGTTCACCAAGCCCCCGTCCACGGTGAGCTTTTCCCCCAGGCGATAGGGGGCGAACACCCCGGGTATGCCCATGCTGGCCCGCATAGCCTCCGCCGCCGACCCGCGGGAGAGCACCAGCTCCTCCCCCGACTCGACGTCCGTCGCTACGGCCCGAAAGACCCGGGGCAGGGCGTCGAAGTCCTCCACCAGGCCGCCCGAGGGCGAGGATACCACCAGGCAGTCGAGGTAGCTGAGCACCCGCCGCCCCGAAAGGAGCCCGCCGATACCCTTGAGGCCCCGACCGTCGAAGCCGACCTCGAGGAAGAAGGCGCCCTTTCCTTCCCGCGCCCGGTAGGGGGCGGCCCAGGGGGTGTCGAACTCCGAGAAGAGGTCCAGCCAGTCGGTGCTGTCGGCCACCCGCTCGAGGGCCGCGGCGTCGTAGCCCAGGGCATAGAGGCCCCCCACGATGGAGCCCATGCTGGTGCCGGTCACGATGTCCACGGGAATG
>CAYUPG010000256.1:0-3893 GCA_964446515.1 uncultured Treponema sp. | reverse complement strand
TGGGAGCGGAGGGCCCGGTAGCGGTACCGTTCCCTGATCCCGTGCTCCCGCTGTATGCCGGCTATGAGCTCCCGTATATTCCCCTGCATCGTGTCGAAGGCCCGGTACAGGGTGCCGACCTCGTCGCCCCGGCGCAGCTCCGGCACCGGCGCCGATTCCGCCCGGTTGGGGTCCCAGCCTTCCATCAGGCGGCTCAGGTCTACTATGGGGTGCACCACCCGGCGGGAAACCAGGAACACCACCGCCAGGGCGAGAACGAGGAGCAGGGCGAAGGCGGGCAGGAAGATGGAGCGTATCTCCGAGAAGCGCCGGGCCACCGTGCCGTAGGAGTAGAGCACCGCCACGGCCCAGCGCTGGGGCGCGAGGTCCGCGGGAAGGCCGCTCAGCGAGCGGGCGGCCACCAGGTAATCCCCGTACCTATCCCGCATGTCCTGGCCCGACGCCACGGCGGAGCCGATGCGGCGCGCCAGATCTTCCGAAAGGGCCGCCGATCCCGGAGCATCGGAGGCGGAGACGAACACCTCGCCGGTTTCGGACAGCAGCACGGTGCTGTAGCTGGCCCCGGGCCGCTTCTCCGCCAGATAGCGCTTGAAGGACTCCCGCTCGGCGGAGAGCACCAGGACGCCCAGAGCCCCGGGGGCCGTTGGCCCCAGGTAGTCCACCGGGAAGCTCCGGGCCAGGGAGGCCACCAGGGAATAGCCCCGCTCCTCTATGATGAAGGAAGGAGAGAAGCCCTCCCACACCACGTGGCCGGGTCTGAGGCCTGCCCGCACGACCAGGGGCAGCTCCCCCATGAAGGAGTAGTCGTTGAAGTTGCGGGACCAGCTGGAGAAGAGCCCCGCGGAGCTGATGAAGGTGTATCGGATCGCGTCGTTTCCCGGCAGGGGCGTCAGCAGGCCGTCCACCGCCGCGTCGATGATCTTGACCCGGCCGACGGGATCCAGGTCCTCCGTCAGGGCCTTGTAGATCATGGGATCCTTGGCCATCACCCCCGACACGGCCACCAGGTCGGCCAAAAAGGAAGTGATGTCCCGCTCCGCCCCGTCCAGGGCAGTGCGGAGCTCCATATCCAGGGCTTCCCGCACCCCCCGCTCGAAAAGCGCAAGGGAGGCGAAGAAGAGGATGAGCGCCGGCACGAGCACCAGTAGGGTAAGGATGATGAAGATGCGGACGCTGATCCTGGAGCGCACCGCCCCAAGAAGGCGCGAAAGGAGCTTGGCCATCGGAGGCGGATTATACCACGGAAGAACCGCCCCTGGGCTATACCGGTACGGCCTGGGTGGAGGCTAGAAACTGCTCGTCCTCCGGATCAAGATCCGTAAAGGAGATGCCCAGCTCGCAGCCCTGCTCCAGGGGCTTGGCCCGTACTATGTAGCCCTCGAAGTTGATGTCCCGGACGGCCTCGCCCACCTGCACCGATATCATGCCGAAGATCCTGTCCAGGGGCTGGAGCGCCTTGCTGGATATGCAGCCCAGCCCGGTCTTGCTCAAGTCCAGGCTCTTGGCCCACAGGTATTCTTCCCGACCCTCCCCGAGCTGTATCATCTGACGGATGCTGAACCGCGCCGCTTGTCTGCGTTCCTGTCCCATAATTAGCAGTATAAACCCGAACCGCCTATCCTGCATCCCGAATTTTCGCTATAGTCGGCTGAGGCGGGAGGTCGGCGATGGCGGGCAGCAGCTACGGACAGTGTTTCAGGATCACCACCTTCGGGGAATCCCATGGCGGGGCCGTGGGGGTCGTCATAGACGGTGCTACGCCGGGGGTGGAGCTCTCGGAGGCGGATATTCAGGCGGACCTGG
Organism: uncultured Treponema sp.; assembly: GCA_964446515.1. GTDB lineage: Bacteria > Spirochaetota > Spirochaetia > Treponematales > Breznakiellaceae > CAYUPG01. The sequence continues at coordinate 2,090 of CAYUPG010000256.1, read as the reverse complement.
ACCGCCGAAAGCCGGGGCAGAGCTTCCTCACCACCCCCCGTCAGGAAGCGGACCAGGTCCGCATCATGTCGGGGGTCTTCGAGGGACGGACCACGGGAACCCCTATACTCCTCATCCTCTACAACAAGGACGCCCGGCCCCAGGCCTACGACGACATCAAGGACAAATTCCGGCCGGGACACGCGGACTACACCTATCTCATGAAGTACGGCCTCCGGGACTACCGGGGCTCCGGGCGGGCGTCGGGGCGGGAAACCGCGGGCCGGGTCGCCGCCGGAGCGGTGGCCAAGAAGCTCCTGGCCCGCCGGGGGGTACGCATCGTCGCCTACACCCTGAAGGCGGCGGGCATCTCCTGCGCGGAGATCGACGAGTCCGCCGTTGAGCGGAACCCCCTGCGGGCCTGCGACATGGAGGCCGCTGCGGCCATGGAACGGCGGCTGGCGGAGCTGCAGCAGGAAAAGGACAGCGCCGGGGGCATCGTGGAGTGCCGGGTCAGGGGCCTGCCCGCAGGGCTGGGGGAGCCGGTCTTCGACAAGCTGGACGCGGAGCTGGCCCACGCCATGCTCAGCCTGGGGGCGGTCAAGGGCATAGAGTTCGGCGCGGGCTTCGCCGCCGCGGACATGACCGGAAGCGCCCACAACGACGGCATGGACGCCTCGGGCTTCGTCACCAACAACGCCGGGGGCATACTGGGGGGCATCAGCACCGGGGCTGAACTGGTCTTCCGCATCGCCGTCAAGCCCGTGTCCTCCATCGCCAAGGTTCAGCGCACCGTCACGGTGGAGGGAGCGGAGACGGACATAGTCACCGAGGGCCGCCACGACACCTGCATCCTGCCCCGCATCGTGCCGGTGGTGGAGGCCATGGCTGCCCTGGTGCTGGAGGACCACTTCAAGCGCCAGGCGGCGCTCCTGGCGTAGTCGGACTTTAGTCCGCTCGGACTTCAGTCCGAAGTGCCCCGCAGCGAGCGGGCGAGCTCCTTCCACACCAGCTGGTCCGCCTCGCTCAGGGTGCGGAATTCATCCTGCCTGCCGTAGGCGGAAAGCTCTATGAAGGTCCCCGTCCGCTCAAGGAGGGCGTCGAACTTGTCTTCCTGGAAGTCCCGCAGCCAGGCCGGGATGCGCTTTCGCGTCTCCAGGAGCAGACCGTAGTGGGGCGCGCAGAGCCCCTCGGAGGCGGTGAAGGCGGCCTTGAGCTCCGTCTCGTCCTGGGAATCCCCCGAGGCTTCGGCGAGGAAGCCCAGGTACTCTGCCTCTATGCGGCTCCCCTCCGCGCAGATGGGACACCGTTCCTTGGGGCGCCAGGGCTTGCGCTTCTTGAAGGAGCTTATCCTATCCTCCAGGATGTCCCGCCCCAGGATGGCCACCGCCAGGCCGTCCCGGAAGGAGGCCAGATCCTTGGAGTGGGCGGGGCAGAAGCCCCCGGAGGCGCGGTGGGCGGCCCGGAACGCCCGGTCCGACACGTGCTCGAAGAGCATGTTGTCCAGGTAGCGCCGGGCGCGGTCCGCCACGATGCGGCAGAGAGGACAGCCGTCCTTGCCGCAGGCCTTCTGGAGCTCGAAGAAGTTGATGTGACGGTCCACGGCCATGTCTAGTCCCGGCGCTCCACCGTGCCGTCGCTGCGTCCCACGAAGACCGTGGGGTGCTTGCGGGTAAAGAAGCCGTTCTCCACCACCCCGGGGATGCGGTTCAGCTCCGTCTCCAGGGCGGCGCAGTCCACGGGCTCCTTGAAGCGTATGTCCAGGAGCAGGTTGGCGTGCTCGGTGATCACCGGACCCGCCTTCCGCAGGGCTTCCCGCAGGAACACCTCCGCCCCCAGGGCTTCGAGCGAACGGGTCACGGTCACCCGGGCCTCGGGAACCACTTCCACGGGAACGGCGAACTTCAGGCCCAGGTGATCCACCGTCTTGGTGGCGTCCACCACGAGGACGTAGGAGGCGGACGCGTAGGCCACGATCTTCTCCACCAGGAGAGCGCCGCCGCCGCCCTTTACGCAGAAGCCCCGGCCGTCCACCTCGTCGGCCCCGTCGATGGTCAGGTCCAACTCGCCCCCTATCTCCTTGGAATTGAGGGAATACAGGGGAATGCCCC
>CAYUPG010000255.1:0-3993 GCA_964446515.1 uncultured Treponema sp. | reverse complement strand
AGAAGAGTGCGCCCGCAGCGGCTTCCCGGTCATGCGCGCCCTGGCCCTGGCCTACCCGGAGGACCCCGAAGCCTGGGCGGCGGACACCCAGTTCCACTGCGGCGCGGACCTGCTCGTCGCCCCGGTGCTCGGCTCCGGGGGCTTCCGTTCGGTGTACCTGCCCGAAGGCGAGTGGGTCGACCTGTGGACCGGCTCGGTCTCTGCGGGTCCGCGCCGCCTGCCGCCTGAGCGCAGTCCGTTGGGGCGCATTCCGGTCTACGGCCGCCGGGGCGCCGTCCTTCCGCTCTACGGCGCACCCCTCCGCTGCACCGACGAGATGGAGGACTCACGAATTGTCGAGCTGCGCTTCGATTCAGGCTTCTCGGGCATAGGCTCCCACCCGGTGGGGCGGCTCTGCGGTCTCCGCTAGGCCCGCGGCGGGAGCGGGCCCGTCGCGGACCGCCCCGTTGCCTAGCGCCGCCCGATCATGGCCGCGCGATGTCCCGTTCGGCGATGCCCGTGTAGAGCTGTCGGGGGCGCATGATGCGCTGTTCGGGATCCTTGTGTCCCTCCATCCAGTGGGCTATCCATCCGGGGAGCCGGCCTATGGCGAACATGACGGTGAACATGGTCTTGGGGATGCCCATGGCCCGGTAGGCTATGCCCGTGTAGTAGTCCACGTTGGGATAGAGGTTGCGGTCCTGGAAGTAGGAGTCCGCCAGGCACTTCTCCTCAAGCTCCATGGCCATCTCCAGGAGGGGATCCCGGCTCACCCCCAGATGGTCCAGGAGTTCCCGGCAGGTCTTCTTGGCTATTCTGGCCCGGGGATCGTAGGTCTTGTACACCCGGTGTCCGAAGCCCATGAGCCTGAAGTTGTTGTCCTTGCGCTTGGCCATTTCGATCAGGTCGTCCGGCTTCTTTCCCTCGTTCGCCATGAGTTCCAGCATTTCGATGACTCCCTGGTTGGCTCCGCCGTGGAGGGGGCCCCAGAGGGCGCAGATGCCCGCGGCTATGGAGGCGTAGAGGTTCGCCCCGGCGCTGCCTACGGAGCGGACCACCGTGGTGGAGCAGTTCTGCTCGTGGTCCGCGTGGAGGACCAGGAAGAGGTTGAGGGCCCGCTCCACCACCGGGTCTATCTTGTAGTCGTTGACCGGCGAGGAGAACATCATGTTAAGGAAATTCTCGCAGTACCGGTACTTGTGGTTGGGATACACGAAGGGTTCCCCGATGGACTTCTTGTAGGAGAAGGCGGCTATGGTGCGCATCTTGGACAAAAGCCGCGTGACGGTCATGTCCGTGGGCTCGTGGGCCGTCTCCGGGTCCTCGAGTTCGGGGTAGAAGGTGGACAGGGACACCACCATGGCGGAAAGGACGGCCATGGGGTGGGCGTGCTCCGGATAGTTGCGGAAGAAGTTCTGCATATCCTCGTGGAGCATGGAGTTGCGGTTCATGAGCTCCGAAAAGCTCTTCTGTTCGTCCCTGTCGGGGAGCTTGCCCATGATGAGCAGGTAGGCCACTTCCAGGAAGAGGCAGTGTTCCGCCAGATCCTCGATGCGGTAGCCCCGGTGCAGGAGTATGCCCCTCTCTCCGTCGACGAAGGTGATGTCGCTGGAGGCGATGCCCGAATTGGCCAGGCTGGGGTCGTAGGAGATGTACCCGGTCTCCTTCCGCAGGGCGGTGATGTCCAGCGCCCGCTCGCCCCGGGACCCTTCATAGGTGGGCAGCTTGACCACCTTGCCGTCGATCCTCAGCTCCGCTTCCCCGAGTGTTTTCCGTTGGTGCATACGCCTATACTCCTGTACAGCGAAAGATAGGCCGATACTAACTGCGCTTTACGGGGATGACAAGGGTCCGGTATGGTTTATTATTAGGCTATGGAGTCGTCCTTTGTCGCAATCTATAGAACCAACTACGAGCGCCTGTTCACCCTGGCCGTGCGCCTCGCGGGAAACAGGGAGGACGCGGAGGACCTGCTGCAGGCGGCCTTCCTCGCGGCCTTCGCGGCCTTTCCCTCCTTCAGAGGGGAGAGCACCGCCCATACCTGGCTCTACCGCATACTGCTGCGCGAAGGGCGCCGCTACGCTAAGGCCAAGCGCAGGCTGCCCATCGTCGCCTTCGCCGAGAAGCTCGGCATGACCGAGGACGAGGCCTTCTCCTACGTGCGGGGCTTCGGCGACTCGGAGGATGCCGCCTTGGCGGCCATGATACGGGAAAGCTGCCTCCAGATGTTCATGAACTGCATGCCCGCACGCTTCCGGGCCGTCTACACCCTGCGGGCGATTCTGGACTTTTCCACCGCGGAGACCGCGGACATCCTTGAGATCTCGGAGAACGCGGTGCGGGTCTACCTGCACCGGGCGCGGAAGCTTGCGGCGGACCACTACGGCAGCCGCTGCTCCCTGGTGAACCCCAAGGGCGTCTGCAGCTGCCGGGCCTTCGCCTCCTACCGCAAGTCCGTGGGCCTGACCGGTCTCCCGGAAGGCTTAGCCGAAATGCTCTCCGAGGAAAGCCGGTCCGCCGCGGCCTACGACCGGGAGCTGGAAAGCCTGCTGGACGTGGACCGCCTGTACCGGACCCGGTTCACCCCGGGGGCCTATGACGAGTTCCTCCGCCGCATGCGCCGCCTCCGCGGGGCGGAAGGCCTGCGCATACTCGGCGCCGATGCGGACCCGGCACTTACGCAGTCCTAGCCTGCCGTTCCGAGTCCCCGGATAAACGGTCCGGCGTCCAACTCGTAGTCCACCCGTATCGCGGCGTTGCCCTTCACCATGTCAAGCACGGGACATATCTTTTTCTCCGCCAGGGCTATGAGCTCCTCCAGTTCCGCCGCTTCCAGGTCCGGCGACGAGATGCGCAGGGTGAGTCCGACCTCTTCGAAAGACGTAGGGTGGGTTTCTCTCCGCGCTCCGCGGGCGTCCACAGCGAGGGAGCGGATGCTCTTCCCTAGGCGGTTTTCAGCCATGACCTTGACGCCTGTTCCCAGGCAGGTTCCCATGCTGATGAGCAGCAGCTCCAGGGACGTGTAGCCGTCGCCCCCGCCCACCGGGGGCACGTAGTCCACCTGGATGGGCTCTTTGCCTTCGACCCGGGCGGAAAATTTAACCCGCCCGTCCACCAACTCCATCTCCGCCTTCAGCGTATCCGCAGTCATCGCGGCCTCCTCATGAATCGTTCTTCGATTACTTAGAGGCCGTCGGGACAAAAACATTACAGGAAATCTACGCCGCCTCTTTCGTATTCCTCTTTCGGATCAGGAGTATGATGCCCAGTACCGCCGCGGCGCCGGCGCCGGCTATGAGGGCTATGAGCGGGATGCCGTCCTCCCCGGTTCCCGATGGACCGGAAGCGGATCCCGCGGCACCGGCGGCCGTGTCTTCCGCCCGCCTGACCGCAACCGTCTCGGTCTGCGCCGCGTAGGCCGCCAGCTCCGTCGGGTTCAGGGCCTCCGACGGGGATGCCAAGGTGCTGCCCGCCACCGAGGCCGCCACCGCCGGCGCGTCGGTTCCTTCTCCCAGGCCGATCACATAGAGCTGCCAGCCCTTCATGGCGATCTTTTTTCCGGTATCCAGGAAGCGCTGGTCCACGGCGATGTCCCTGCCCGAATAGGGACTGCCGGGGGGCGGCGCGTTCTTGCCGTCGGTTATGAAGAGCGCCAGGGGAGTCGCGGAACCGTCGGTCCTGGACGCCAGGGCCTCCTCCAGGGTCTCCAGGGCGACGCCCAGGTCGGTGTAGTCGTCGTCGGCCTTGAGCAGGGAGAGCTCCCGCGAGAGCGCCTCGACGTCATCCTGCGCCCCGATCCTCCGGGAGACGACCGGCCGGGCTCCTTCTCCGAAGAGTATGAGGGTGAAGGAATCTCCCGTCCTCGCCATGCTCCGGAGGACCTCCTTCTCAAGATAGGTTCGGACGTCCCGCATGACGCCCCCCTGATTCATGCTGCCGGAGACATCCAGCACTACGACGATGTCCTTAGGCCGACCGGCATCCTGGGCATGTCCGGCGACGAGAACGGCGCCG
>CAYUPG010000254.1:0-4003 GCA_964446515.1 uncultured Treponema sp. | reverse complement strand
GGGCCATGGCGCCCACCGCCGCGGCGTTGAACAGGGCGGCCCCGGCACCGCCGATCACCGTAAAATCGCTCAGGAGGCGGGAAGGATGCAGCTGCAGGACAAGGAAGCCCCTCCAGACGGCCTTCGGACCGTCGTGGATCAGAGCCGCCGTCACGAAGGCAAGGAGAACCAGGATCAGCAAAGGATACAGGTTTCGTTCCTCACGGGACACCATTCACCTCCGAAACAGGGTATGCGCGTATGGATGCGCTGGAAATGTTGCCTTCACGAGTATACTATTAAAACCGGAGGCGTGCCGTGATAATCTTCTACCTTATCCTTGCGTTGACCATTTCCATTGGAGCCGTCGTCTTTGCCCTCCAGAACAGCGAGCCGGTGACGGTCACCCTCTTCGCCTGGACCGTCACCGGCTCCCTGTCCCTGGTGCTCCTGGTCACCCTCCTTTCGGGCCTGCTCATTGGACTACTGGTGGTCCTGCCGGGAACCATACGGAGAAATTTCCAGGTTTCGGGCCTCAAGAAAACCATCCAAAAGCTATCGTCGGCGCCGACGGCGTCGATGCAAGAGGGGACGGGAGTGACCGAGAAGGCGGAGCAGGGCAGCTCCGGATAGCAGTACATCCATGCTATGCCGACGGCACAAAATGCGCAGAAAAGCCCTAAAAGGGTTCGAACCGTTGGGCCTCGAACCAGTACTGCCGGGATTCGTCCTGAATGCGGAGCAGCTCCCGGTAGTGTCCGTCCTCCCAGGACGAAAGGGCGGCGAAGAAATCCCGGAGGGCCGGCGCCTGGGCTTTTTCCGAAGCCCTGCGGTAGTGCGCCACGGCCCCGAACTCCAGCAGGGTGGCGGCCGCGACCGCGGTGACCAGGTACTGGCTCTCCCCGATGCGCTTCAGGAACGCGGGAGTGATGAGGGGACTCCCCTTGGTCTCCGCGAAAACCTCCGCCGCCAGATTGTGCGCGGGAACCGCGCCCCCGGATAGTTCCTTATGGTACGCCAAAAGCCAATTGTAGTGGCGCTTCTCTTCCGCAGCCCGTTCCCGGAAGAAATCGGCGACCTCGCCCGAGCTCCGCTCGGCGGCCTCGGAGTATACCGTCACGCTGTCCAACTCTCCCTTCAATCCCGTCACGACCGCTTCCAGCAATTCCTGATCCACCATGCTTTGCACTCCTAAGACTACTACTATACGCGACTATGCCCGCAATGCAAGCCTTGACAAACGGGTCTATTGGGATAAAATCGAAGCGATGAGGAAGCAATGGACGGCATAGCGGGGGGCTCTTGGCCGAAACCGCCGGCAACGCGGTGGGGCCGGGCCGCCGTGTGGCTCTGCGCCCTGCTGCTGTTCCCCCTGGCCAATGCGGGCCTCAACAGGCTCGTTCTGACGACCAGGCTGCCCCTCTTCCTCGACTCCATCTTTACCGCCCTCGGGGCTGTCCTGTTCGGCATGGGCCCTTCGCTGGCTACTGCGGTGCTCACCAACGGCATGATAGAGGCGACCACCGGATTCCCCGGCACCCATCTGCCCTTCGCCGTCTGCGGCATGGCGACGGCCTTCATCATGTCACGGGCAGCCGCGAGGAACCGCTTATCAGCATCCATCCACGTGGCCGTCGCCATTCTTAAGGTAAGCTTCGCCAATGCCCTGCTCGGAGCCGGCATAGCAGCCTTCGTATTCGGCGGATTCACGGACGTCAACATCGACTCGACGGTTGCCGCCATACGGCTGATCGTCGGAAACATCTTTTCCGCCGCATTCCTCGCCAGGATTCCGGTCAATATCGTAGACAAGGGCATAGCCGTGGGCATCGCATTCCTTGGATACAAGCTGGCCTGCGGCCGAGGGAAGCCGGATGTCCAAAACGGCTGAAGCCCCCGCCGGGCGGGAAAAGCGCCGGGAATTTCCCCTCGCGGCCCTCATCATCGTTCCGTTCCTGGTGCTCTTCATGTTCTTCTTCAGCGCCGTATTCCTGATCAGCTTCACCAATTTCCGCACCAGGGCGGACAGCGAGCACAAGCGCCGTACGGAAGAGCTGAGCCGGCGCATACAGGCCTACCTGGAGCTCTTCTTCGCCGATCCCATACGCCTGGTGCAGATGAACGAGGATCTGATCCTCTCCGGGCGCATGGACCACCGGGACATGGACGACCTTGCCTTCCACTTTTCCATAGAGCTCCGGAGGTATCCGTACCTTACCTTCCTCTCCATGGGCTTCCCCAACGGGCAATACATCGGGGCCAACCGTCCTCCCGACGGTTCGGCCTTATCGGTGTACCGCGTGCTCGCGTCGGAAGGGAGCTTCATGAGCCGCTATCTCCTGACCGATGACGGCGGTCTCGGGGCCCTGGTGGACCGGGGGGACCGCTACGACGCAAGGCAGCGTCCCTGGTACCAGGCCGCAATGGAAAACGACGGGATCCTCTGGTATCCCGCCTACCGCTACGCCACCTCCAACGACTACGGCATGGGGGCGTCGAAGCGGGTCGTCGGCCGCGACGGCACCGTCCTCGGCGTCCTCACCGCCGACGTGGCTCTCACGGCGGTCAACCGCTACCTCCAAGGCCTCCTCTCCGCAGAGTGGGGCCTAGCCTGGGTAGCCAACGAAGAGGGACGGCTCATAGCCAGCTCGGCGGATCTGCCGATATACCTGGGAGAAGAGGTGGCGCCCGAACCGGGCCCCCGCATGTCGGAAAACGAGAAATTGTACCACGCGGCCATGGCGGCCCGAAGCTTGACGGGAGGAATAGGGAGGCACGTTCCCTTCCGGCACAACGGCGAGGTATTCCAAGCCGATCTGGTGGGAATAACCCCCGCCCCGGGACTGCGCCTCTACGTGGGCATCGCGATGCCCGAATCCGCCTTCGTCGGAGACATGGTCCGCGGAGGCATCATTTCATCCGTCCTCGGCGGCGTGGCCCTCATCGTGGCCGCCCTGCTCGGGGTGCTCATCGCCTTCGAGGTCTCTAATCCAGTCAGGCGCATCCAGGAGCGGGCCGGTCGTCTGGCCGCCGGAGACTGGAGCGGAAGTCCTGTCCAGGTGGGACCGGCCAGGGAACTCGTGGGCCTTGCGGAGGCCTTCGAGACCATGGCCTCGTCCCTGCGGGGGACCCTCGATACCCTGGAGGAGCGGGTGAACCGGCGGACCGCCGAGCTGCAGAATCTGCTCAGGGAAGTCCACCACCGCATGAAGAACAACTTCACCCTGGCCGCGGCCATGCTCGCCCTTCAGGCGTCCCAGGCTGCCTCGGAAGAAACCTCCGAAGCGCTTGAGGAAGCCAGAGAGCGCCTGCTCTCCATGGCCCTGCTCTACGATCGGCTCTATCATTCGGCGGACCTGAAAAGCGCCGTCGGCGAAGCCTACGTTTCCTCGGTGCTCGAGGAGCTGCGGACTGCCCTGATCGGATCGCGTCCCCTGCGCCTCGCCGAGGAATTGGGAACGTTCACCCTGAACCCCGGCAAGGCGGCGGGGGTCGGCATCATCATCACGGAGCTGGTGACCAATGCCTGCAAGTACGCCTTTCCCGACGCCGAGGGAGGCACGATAACGGTCCGAGCCGAAGCCGAAGACGAGAAACTGACCCTGGAGGTCGCAGACGACGGCTGCGGCTTCCCCGCGGACTTTTCCCTTGAGGATACCGGCAGCTTCGGCCTGACCCTGGTGCAGGCCCTGGCGGACCAGTACGGCGGCGAGCTGACCCTCGAGTCCCGCCCCGGCCGCACCTCGGTGCGCCTGGTCCTGGACGTGCTGGCCTGACGTACCGAGGGACCAAGCGCGCTTCCTGCGCGCTCTCCGCCGCATTCGCGGCGCGGGCCCTCCGGTACCGCCCCTCCGGGGCGGCGCCTCATGGAAGCGATCATAGTGCCCGTCATAGGCGGGCGGCGGCACAAGTCCAGCAGGGCCTTTGATAAAAAACCCCGGTCCGCCTGACGGCGAATCGGGGTTTTTCTGGGCCCTGCTGGACTTGAACCAGCGACCTACGGATTATGAGTCCGCAGCTCTAA
>CAYUPG010000253.1:2936-4040 GCA_964446515.1 uncultured Treponema sp. | reverse complement strand
CCCACGGAGCTGCGCCATTCCGTCAGGGGCATGCGCAGTCCGGGAAGCTCCGCCGCGGAGGCCGAAGAGGTCAAGCAGGGCAGGATCAACAGACAAAGAACGAGGTGTCGCCTACGAGCCATGGCACTTCCTTTTTGCTACGCTTCCGTCTTTTCCCTCAAAGTGTGGATGATGCGCTCCGCTATTTCAAGAGGGCCTATGGAATCGGTATCGATGACCAGGTCCGCCACGCCGTAGTCGTGGTTGTCTATGCCGTAGAGCCGCAGGTATCGCTCCCGGTCCTGCCGGTCCCGTTCCGCCGTAAAGGCGGCCACCGCCGCAGGATCTCCCCCCTCCCGCTTCACGATTCTGCCCGCCCGGGTTTCTTCCGATGCAGTGAGGTACACCTTCAGGTCCGCCTCGGGGAGCATCCAGACGGCGAGCCGGGAACCCAGCACGCAGCCGCCGTTCTCCCGGGCCAGGGCCGTCTGGCGCGTATCCACTTCCCGGTCCCACCAGTCGTCCTCCGCGGCCCGGGCCAGGACTTCCTCCAGGGGGATGCCCTTCTCCGCCGCCAGGGTGCGGAAGGTGAAATTGATGAAGCGGAGTCCCAGTTTTTCCGCCACCAGGCGGCTCACCGTGGTGTTTCCGCAGCCGCTCTTGCCCGAGATGGCTATCCTGCAGTCCGCACGGCTCATTCCACGTTCCTCAATTGTTCCCTCACGTTCTCCAGGGCATCCTTCATGCTCACCACCGCCCGGCTCACCTCGAGGATGGGGCTCTTGGAGCCTATGGTGTTGATTTCCCGGTTTATTTCTTGGCATAGGAAATCGAGCTTCTTGCCCGGCGCGGCGTTGCGGGCCGCCTCGGAGCGGAATTCCTCCAGGTGGGCCCGGAGGCGGGCAAGCTCCTCGGAGATGGTGTACTTCATGAGCAGCACCGCGGTCTCGGCCAGGATGCGGTTCTCGTCCACCGCATTCCCCAGCAGTTCGGCGAAACGGGAGCGCAGGTTGTCGGCGATGCTCCGCTCGAGGGCCGGGGCGTGGCCGGCCACGACCTCCACGGAGGATTCCAGGGCGGCTATGTGGCCCAGGATGTCCGCCTCCGTAGACCGCCCCTCCCTGA
>CAYUPG010000253.1:0-2926 GCA_964446515.1 uncultured Treponema sp. | reverse complement strand
CGCTCGGCGTCGAAGTCGGCGACCGCAGCCTCCAGGATCGGCTCGATGAGGCTCCAGTAGCGCTCCACGTCCCGGACCTTGTCGATGGAGAGCACGCCCTCCATCCCCAGAATCAGGGAGAGCTTGGGCTTCTCGTCCAGCCCCAGGGACCGGCCGAGCTCGCCGACGGCGCGGTAGTAGGCCTTGGCCGCCTCATGGTCCACGGACACGGAGACCTCCGCGGCCAGCTCCTTGAAGCGAAGGGAAAGCTCTATCTTGCCGCGCTCGCAGCGCGAGGCTATGCGCTCCCGTATGCGGCTCTCCAGGGATGAGAGAAAGGGAGGGAGGTTGACGAAGATCTCCAAAAACCTGCTGTTGTAGCCCTTGATCTCAACGGAAAGGGACAGCCGGTCGTCCCGGTATTCCCTATAGCCGTATCCGGTCATGCTTTTCACGAATCGCTCCTATGGGTATCCGAAAGGCGATCCAGCAGGGCCGCCCCCAGTTTCCAGTTGTCTCCCGCGCCCAGGGTAAGGAAGAGGTCTCCCGGCCGCAGCTCCGCGAGGAGGGGCTCAAGGGCTTCCAGGGGCTCCTCGTAGTACCTGAGCTCCGCGGCCGAGCCCCTGAGGGCGGAAGCCCGGTCGTAGATGCTGCGGCCCGTCACGCCGCCGGAGTAGTTTTCCCGGGCGGAGCCGTAAATCCTGTGGAGGATCAACAGGTCGGCGCCGCCGAGGGAGTCGGCGAAGTCCTCGAGCAGGGCGGCGGTCCTGGTGTAGGTGTGGGACATGAAGCTCACCACCAGGCGGCGGCGGGGATAGAAGGAGCGCAGACCTTCCAGGGTCGTGCGTATGGCCGTGGGGTGGTGGCCGTAATCGTCCATGACCAGGATGCCCGCCACCTCTCCGATGATCTCCGAACGGCGGCGGCTCCCGCGGAACGCCTCCAAGGCGCCGCGGACCGACTCGGTCAGATCGGGTGTCCATGCCCCGTCTCCCTTTTCCTCCCGCAGAAGCGACGAAGTCAAGGCCAGGGCGGCGGCGGCGTTCAGGGCCGTGTGCCTGCCGGGGACGCGCAGGCGCAGCTCCCCGGGAAAGCCCTCCAGAGCCATCACGGTCCGCTCTTCCCCGCTGCGCAATTCCAGGATACGGAAGGGCCCCCGGGCGGAGAGTCCGTAGGGAACGAAGAGGACATCGCTGCGTCGCTTCCGCAGGAGGGCGGCGGCTTCCGCGGCGCCCGGATCGTCGGCGCAGTAGATGAGCTCCCCCCCGGGCGGCAGGGTGAGCAGGTACTCCAGGAAGGCGTCCCGTATGGACTCGTAGGTGGGATAGTAGTCCTGATGGTCGCTCTCCACGCTGGTGAGGACTATGCGCCGGGCGCTGAAAGCCAGGAAGTGCCTGCGGTACTCGCAGGTCTCCGCCACGAAGTAGCGGTCTCCCAGGCAGAGGGTGGATCGTCCGCCGAAGTCCCCCACGGCGCTCCCTGCGAGCACTTGGGCCGGAAGACCGACCGCCCGCAGCAGGGTGCCGGCCAGGGCGGTAGTGGTGGTCTTGCCGTGCACGCCCGCAATGCCTGACGAGTCGAATCGGCGGGAATAGGAGCCCAGGGCTTCGGTGTACTTGAGGACCGGAAGGCCGAGTTCCAGGGCGCGCGAGAGCTCGGGGTTGGACTCGGGGCCGTATGCGGCGGAATGGACGACCAGATCGGCATCCGGGGGAAGATTTTCCGCGGCGAAGCCCTCCGCATAGGGTATGCCCAGCTCCGCGAGTATGGCGTCCGTGTAGAAGCGGTCCGCCGTGTCCGAGCCGGTGACGCGGGCGCCGCTGCGGTGCAGAAGCTCCGCCAGGGCGCACATGCCCGTGCCCTTGATGCCCACGAGATGAAGCTTGGAGCCTGAAAGCTGATCGGGTAGGTCCCTGCTTGCCATGGCGCCATGGTAGCCTAAGGCGGACCTTTTTTCAACGCCGCGGAAGGCCCGCCGCGCCCGGGAAAAGTCTTGAGCAGACCGGAAAATCCCACTATACTGAAAATGAAATTATGAATATTACGCTAAGGAAATAGAACCATGGACAATCATGCCGAAGACAGGGAGAACAACGGGGAAGAGGTGATGAAGATCATTTCCCAGCTCAAGACGGAAATCATGGAGCGGAAGTGGGCGGAGAAGAAGTCCAGGGACGCCCTGGACTACGCCGAAAGCATCATCGACTCGGTGAAGCATCCCCTGGTCGTCCTGGATGAATCGAAAAAAGTCATCTCCGCCAACTTCGCCTTCTACGACCTGTTCAACCTGACCCCCGGCGTCGTCCTGGGGCAGAACTTTCTATCCATGGCCGACGGATTCTTCGATTTTCCCGAGATGAAGTCCGTCCTGAGCGCCAAGCAGGCGGCGGGAGAGGGCCGGGAAGCGGAGATACACCGGGAATTCAACCTCATAGGCCGCAAGTACCTCAAGGTGGCCATACAGGGCCTGCAGTACAACATAAAGCATCTGCGCTTCTCCTTCCTCACCATGGAGGACATAACGGAGCAGAAGAACGCCGAGCTGCGGCTCCGCAAGGCCCTGGAGGACAAGAGCATCCTGGTCAAGGAGGTGCACCACCGGGTCAAGAACAACCTGCAGATCCTTTCCAGCCTCCTGGCCCTTCAGATCACCACCCAGGAGGACGACGGCAAGCGGCAGGTCCTGGAGGACGGAAGATCCCGGGTCATGGCCATAGCGGCGGTCCACGAGAGCCTGTCCCACAACGGCTCGGTGGAGCGCATACCCCTGGCGGAGCCTGTTTCGCGCCTGGTGGACGGACTCGGCAGCCTCTTCGACGACGGCGTCCAGGTGTCCTGCGATGTCTGCGATGCGACCTTGGGCATCAATCAGGCGACCCTCCTCTGCCTCATCCTGAACGAGGTGCTCACCAACGCCCACAAGCATGCCTTCGCCGATCAGGGCGAC
>CAYUPG010000252.1:0-4051 GCA_964446515.1 uncultured Treponema sp. | reverse complement strand
GCTCCTAAAACTCGTCGAAGTCTGCGTCGCTGTCCGTCGCGACCGGGACTATGGCCATCGTGCCCGATGCCTTCTGCACCCTCTGGGGCGCGGCATCACGCCGAGGAGTCTGACCACTAGTTTTGGGTGCCCTTGCCTCGGGCGGCGGCAGAGCCTTCTTCCGGCCTGCAAGGGTAAAGAAGGATATGGAGTCCGACAGGGACATCGCTTGGCCGGACAATTCTTCCGCCATCGATGCCAGCTCTTCGCTGGAGGATGCGTTCTGCTGTATCACCGTATCCAGCTGGATCATCGCCTTGGCGATCTGGTCGGTCCCCGAACTCTGTTCCTTGGATGCCGAGGATATTTCCTGCACCAGGTCGGCGGTCCTGCGAATATCCGGGACTATCTTCTCTATCAGTCCCCCCGCCTTGGTCGCCGTATCTACGGTGGTGCGGGACAGTTCCGTGATTTCGGCGGAGGCCTTTTGGCTCCTCTCCGCCAGTTTTCGTACCTCGCTCGCCACCACCGCGAAGCCCTTGCCTGCCTCCCCGGCCCGCGCCGCCTCTATGGCGGCGTTAAGTGCCAGCAGGTTCGTCTGTCGGGCTATCTCCTCGATGATGCCGATCTTGCCGGAGATCTCTTTTATTGCGGATACCGCCTGCGCGACGGCCTCGCCTCCCTCGGCCGCGTCGCCGGCGGCCTGCAGGGCTATCTTCTCGGTGATCGTCGAGTTGTCCATATTTTGCTTGATGGTGGCGCCCATCTCCTCGACGGAGCTGGAGACCTCTTCCGCCCCCGCGGCCTGTTCGGTGGCCCCCTGACTCAGACCCTGAGACGCGGTGCTGATCTGTCCGCTCCCCGCGGCGACCTGTTCGACGGCAGCCTGTATGTCACCCACTATGCGCTGCAGGTTCCCCACCATGAGCAGGAGGGCTTTTTTGATACCCGTGGAAGCTGCAGTCCCGGAGGTATCCATATCCAGATTCCCGGAGGCGACCATGTTGGCTACCTCGGCGATCTGCGCCGGTTCTCCCCCCACGGTCTTGAGCACTGAGCCGGAAAGGTAGATCCCGATGATCCCACCCAGGATTAGGGCGCCGATTATCGTGAGCGCCATGAAGAGGATGCTGGAATGGTAGAGCTTGGTGGCGTCTTCATCCAACTGCTTCGCGTTGTTCTCTTTTCGGACCGTTGCATCCGCAAGGGCTTCGCTCAAAGAGATCATCCTGTCGCGGGCTTCCCCCATGGATAAGATCCCGGCGGCCGACTCTTCATCGACGGCAACGGTAGCACCCAAATCCAGGACCTTCTCGGAGACGGGCCGCCAAGCTTCGTATGCATCCAGCGCTGCTTTGATCGCCTGTTGTCCCCCCTCGGTGACGTACCGTTTGCCTGCTTCCGTGATCAGCTCATCCACGGTATCAGCGTTTTCTTGCCAGCGTTTGTGGTAGTAATCGCGCAGTTCCCCGGAAGTTGCCAGAAGGAAATTTTTCTCCGCCCTCACGGCTTCCAGAACTTTCAAGTTCGCTTCTTTCACGTACGAGAGGCCCAATAGTTCATTTTCATACATGATGGAAGAGGCATCGTTGATGACGCTCATGTTCCGAATGCCAACAATGCCGACGATCAGCGACATGAGCGCGACGATAAAGAACCCCGAGAGCAATTTGCCTCTGATGCCCATTTCTTCCTCCATGAAGATATGTCTAATGGACTTATAGTATGAGTCTATTGGACATATGTCAATTCATAATTTTCCTTTCGATATTTTTTGATTAATTTGTTGGTCAAATTCAGTTAGGAGCTGTTATTATGCTGAAAGCAGGACGGGTGCGACGTCATTTTATGTATAAACTGTACCTTGTGGCAGGCAACGCAAAGCCTCCGAAGGAGACGACATGACGGAAGTACAACGGTTGTTCATACGAAATTTACGCCGTGTCAGGGTTGAGTCCGGATATTCCCAGTCCGCTCTTGCAGAAAAGTGCGGCCTTTCAACCAGCTACATAGCCGAATTGGAGTCGGGTCGGCGATTCCCATCCCACGAAACAATGGACAAGCTCTGCGCCGGCCTCGGCCTGCGTCCTTATATGCTTTTCTTCGATCCTGACCAAGATCCAGCCCCGCACACCGGCGGTACCGTCGGCGAGGCAGTAAGAACCTACGTCCGGCAGCGCCTGACGGAGTTACTGGAAGAGCTCGGTTAAGCATGGGCCCGGGGGAGGCGCGTTGATTCTTGACGGATGCGGGATAACGGATATGATGGAGGAAAGGGGGTAGCCTGTGTCCTACCTTTCGGAGCGGGATAGTAAGGATCTGGAAATAGCCCTTGGAATACTAAAACGCCATGGCGCCTGCAGCGTGTATCTCTTCGGTTCAATGGCCGCCGGAAACCCCTCGGACAGGTCGGACTGGGATTTCGCTGTTGAAGGCCTCCCTTCCTCATCCTATCTGCCTGCCCTGACGGAGCTCGGTGCGGCCTTGAGCCGTCCGGTAGATCTTGTGGAGCTGGACGACGGCAGCCGCTTCGCCGCCTATTTGCGCAGTTGGGAAAAGCTCCTCCATGTCGCCTGAACAGCTGGCTGCGGCCGCCGCGGTGGCAATCGGCGACATTGATGATGAGATGGCAGGAATCTCGCCTCTGATTGACTTGGCCGCGCATCGGAGGCTCGATTTTATTGAGACGGCCGCCGCGGCCCAGGTAATGCAGTCTGTATATAGCGGTATAGAGGGACTGATGTTGCTTGTCGCCAAGAAAATCGATAAAGTTGACCTCGGTGGGCAAGCTTGGCATCTGGTCCGCCATAACTATTCTCACCGCCTTAGGGAAGACCGTGTTCGCGACCTTTTGCTCGGGCTTCCGGAATTTTGGAGCCTGGTGAAGTCTGATCTAATAAATTTTCACATTGGATGATAGGAGAAATACTCGTTTTCTCCCTGGGATAGCTCAACGAGCTACGACGAAAATCCCCTCCGTTGGTAGACAAATCAAGATACTTGTTGTATATTTGTTAACAAGATCGGAGGAAAAAGGAATATGCCTGCGACTTTTGGCCAACGGCTCAAGGCCGCCCGCGTCATGGCCGGTCTTTCGATGGATGCGCTTGTAGAAAAGCTGGACAAACGCCTTTCCAAGCCCGCCATCAGCAAGTACGAGAACGGGCTTATGATGCCCGACAGCGAGAACCTTATTCTCCTGGCCGATGCCCTTAACGTTGCTCCGGACTTCTTCTTTTCCGGGCGGCTGCTGGAACTCTCGGCTGTGAACTTCCGCAAAAAGGCGTCCCTTGGTAAGAAAGAGCTTGAATCCCTCACCGAACGTGTCAGGGATTCCATGGATCGGTATTTGGAATTGGAGACTCTTTTAGGCCTTGCTTCTCCCTTTGCGAATCCCCTTGAAGGCGTTTCCGTCGGCGATTCCGATGGTATCGAAGATGCGGCGCTGAAGCTCCGTTCCGAGTGGGGCGTCGGCCCCGATGCCGCTATCCCCCATGTCCTCGATCTGCTGGAAGAGTATTCGTTCCGCGTGATCGAGCTGAATGAGGGAGACGGATTCGACGGTGTTTCCGGCAGTGCGGAGGGCCGGCCCTTCATCGTCCTCAACCGGAATCGCCCCACCGACCGGAAGCGCCTGACCGCGCTCCACGAGTTCGCACACCAGAGCATTACCTTCAAGGACGGGCTCTCGGCTAGTGTCGTGGAGAAGCTCTGCCACACCTTCGGCGGTGCTTTCCTGATGCCGGCCAAGGTGCTGCGCCGGGAGCTCGGCACCAAACGGAGCGAGATTTCCTTGCCCGAGCTCCGCGCCCTCAAGGAGCAGTACGGCATTTCGATGCAGGCCGTCATGTTCCGGGCTAAGTTGCACGGAATCATAAGCGACTACGTCTATGAACGTTTTTCCCGACTGGTGAGCGCCCAGGGCTGGCGCAAGAAGGAGCCGGTGGAGTACCTCGTCCTCGATGCCCCCCATCGCTTCGACCAACTGCTTCACCGAGCTCTCGCAGAAGGGGTGATCACCATCGCCAAGGCGGCGTACTTGTCTCAAAAGTCCATACCGGAGATCGAAAAG
>CAYUPG010000251.1:0-4068 GCA_964446515.1 uncultured Treponema sp. | reverse complement strand
GAGTCGAACCCGCGTCACGAGCTTGGGAAGCTCGGGTAATACCGTTATACGACGGCCGCTCCGATGAACCTCTCGTGCCGGTAAAATGTACCCCAAAACACCGGCCCCTGTCAATCAGTATTCCACCGTGAAGCTAGGATAGGCGCCGCAGGCCGCGCCGCGGCGAAGGACGACCGAATCCACCCGGGCACCCGGAGGCCCGGCGCGCAGCCACGCCTCGAAGGCGGCAAGCCCGTCCTCACCGCCCTCCGCCGCGACTTCGACGCTTCCGTCCTCCGCGTTACGAACCCATCCCGTCAAGCCCAAGCGTAAAGCCTCTCTGCGGGCGGAGTAGCGGAATCCGACGCCCTGAACTCTCCCGCTTATACGTCCGTGGAAGGCGGCGCCGGGGGAGTTCACCTCGAAGAGACGCCTCCGCGCCGGGCATGGAGCTCCCGTATCTTTGCGCTGAGCTCCTCGTAGTCGAAGGGCTTGAACACCACCTCGAAGGGTATGTCGAAATCGGGGCGCAGGTAACCCGAAGTCAGGATCACCGCCATATCGCCGCAAAACCTTTTCAGGAAGCGCACCCAGTAATCGCCACCGAACACGTCCATGCGGTAGTCCGTAACCACCACGTCGATGGGATTGTCCAAAATAATCTTCAGAGCTCCCACGCCGTCTGAAGCGACATGGACCGTAAAGCCCTTGATTTTTAAGTAGTCCCGGAGGGAGAGCCGTATGGAGTCCTCATCCTCCACCAGGAGCACCGTCGGCAGGCTTTCAGTCATGGGCAGGAGGGACCAGCTTATCCGCCAGGTCGCGTATGCCGGCGATCACCTGGTCGAAGTCCAGCGGCTTGGCGAAGAAGGCATCCGCCCCATCATCCAGCATCGCATTTCGCTCTTCGGGTATATCCAAGCCCGTCATGGCGAGGACGAAGGGCTTTCCGAAGCTGGGATCTTCCTTGATCTTCCGGCACAGCTTGTGCCCATCGATGCCGGGAAGATCGATATCCAGGAATACGAAGCCGGGGCGAAGCTCCGCGAGGGCCTTGCCGGCCTCGAAGCCGTCGTAGGCCTGAAACACCCGGTAATCGGGAAGCTTCTTTTCGACCCAGCGCTTCAGCAGGTCGTTGAGGTCCCGGTCGTCATCCACAATGAGAATTGAAGTCCAGCCGACCTCGTCCTTCATGAGGGAGGACAGCTCTTCGGGAATCCGCATACCCCGGGTATCCAGGAAGGACATGAGGTCCTCGGCATATACCCGGTACTGACCGCCGGGGGTCGTAAAAGCCTTGAGATACCCGTTGCGTATCCAATTGATGGCAGTCTGGTTGACCACGCCGCAAATATTCGCTACCTCGAGGGCGGAAAATATCTTTACCTTGCGCTCGTTCTTAGCCATGATGCAATCCTTCCGGGCGATATATCTACATTATATCAATTATTTCTATAAAGTCAACAAAACGGTTTTTCTCTGCAGTACCCGCAATTAGTTCAGTATATCACAAAAATCTCAAAAACGGGAGGCAATTCCAAGCTATCGAAGAAAAAATGCCCCCTCAGGACAGCTCCTCGAGGTAGCTTCGTACCGCAGGGCCCGAAAAACCGCACCGCCGAAGCTCCATGCGCAACTCCTCTCCATCGGGGCCTGCCGCGTTCCGGTACCGCCTCGCGACGCAGCGACGGATCAGGGTCAGCTCCACCTCCGCGGTAACGGCCTCCCGAACCGCAGCGGATGCGACGGCGACGGCAACGCCCCTTCGGACCAGGGCGGCCGCCAATTTTTTCGGAGCATCGCAGCAGGAGGATAAACGGCTCGAGAGCCAGCGCCGGGCGAAGCGCCTGTCGTCGAGGAGTCCCAGATCCGAGAGGCGCTCAACTACCCGCGCGCAAGTCTCGCGGTCGTAGCCCCGGAATTCCAGCTTCCTGAGAAGAGCCGAGGTGACCTGTTCGGAGCGGGCGATGAGCCTGAGGGCGGCTTTCTCCGCCCGGAATCGGTAATTGCCCAGACGCAGGGCCTCGGCCTCGGTCTCGGACAACGGACAGCCGGGAACGATGCGGAGCGCAAAGTCCGCGTCCAAATAGCAGGGACGCACGGAAAACAAAGAGCCGTCGGAAAGCCCTACGCGTAGAGCATCCCGATCGGCTCCTGTCTTGACGGAAACGACCGTCATGGCATCAAGCGGCGGCGCGCGCAGGCGCCGTCCGAAAATTAGCGCTTGGAGAACTGGAAGCGGCGGCGGGCACCGGCCTGGCCGTACTTCTTGCGCTCCACCATACGGGGATCCCGGGTAAGGAACCCGTTGGACCGCAGGGCGGTATAGTTGGTGTGGTCGACCTGGCAGAGGGCGCGGGCCAAACCGTGGCGGCAAGCTCCCGCCTGGCCGTTGGGTCCGCCGCCGTACACGTTGATCAGCACGTCGAACTTATTTTCTCCGGCGGTGACCATGAGGGGCTGACGCACCATCATGGCGTGCTCTCCCAGGGTAAAATACTGGGCGAGCTCCTTGCCGTTGACGACGACCTTGCCGCTCCCTTCCCGCACGAACACGCGGGCCACGGCGGTCTTCCTTCTACCGGTTCCGATACCGAGATTCTTAATCACCTTGCTACCTCTCGATTACAGCTCAATGGCCTGCGGATTCTGGGCCGCGTGGGGATGATCGGCGCCCGCGTACACCTTCACGTTCTTCAGGAGCTTCCGGCCCAGGGGGCCCTTGGGAAGCATGCCCTTGATAGCGAGCTCAAGGGGCGACGTGGGATGACGGGCGATGAGCGCCTCAAAGCTGTTGGCCTTGAGACCGCCGACAAAGCCGGAGTGCTTGTAGTACATCTTCTGCTGGGCCTTGCGGCCGGTAACGGCGATCTTGTCGGCGTTGACCACTACCACATAATCGCCCAACTCATGGTGGGGCGCGAAAATAGCCTTTTCCTTGCCGCGGAGGATGGACGCGACCCTGGCGGCTACCCTTCCGAGCACCTTGCCTTCGGCGTCGATCACGAACCATTTGCGCTCCGCATCGGCGGGCTTAACGAACACAGTCTTCATATCGTACCTTTACTCAGTGTTTTCCAACCACGGATTTATAGCCGTTCAGCTCGGGCATCGCGCGAACGACCGCGTATACGGGGCAATATCGGATAATCCCATAGATCGAGAACAATGTCAAGACGATAGTCGGACGACGGTCGCGCCGCAGGACGAATCGCCGGGCGCTTCGTCACCCTACTTGGCGTCCGTATCGGCGGCGGCGGATCGTTCCGCTTCCTCTTCCCTGTGGGCTTCCATGCGATCCTTAATATCCGCGATGCCGATGAAGACTGCGATCAGGCCGATGAAGAAGGCCATGACCGGCAGGGCGCCGCGGATGAAGAGCAGCACATCCCGCCACCATCCCAGGCCGAAGGGGAGAACGGCCGCGAGAGCGAAGAGCATGGCGGCGATTCCTATGAGCAAGGCTACCATATTGTTCCTCCATCAAGAAATGGACTAACGTCGCCTGGATTTTCGAACAACCATCACCGCGAAAGCAGCGATGTAGAACGAGGTGGGCACGTTGGGAAGGATGATCGAGGCCAGGGGCATGGCCCCGCCCCTGCCGTCGGTGATCCCGAAGGTCTGCAGTATGGCGTAGACCGTTTCGGCGTAGGCCGCGATGGTGCCCACCACCATGAGCATCCACGCTACGTCCCGTGTCTTGGACCAGAGCATGATGGCGAAGAAGGACGCCAAGGCACCCAAGAGCAGACGCAGAACGATGTAAAGGACCTCTCCGGTATCCATGGCTATAGTATTCCCCCTTAGGCTTCGGTTTTCAAGATGCGCGCCAGGGCTTCGTCTTCCCCCGCGGACAGGTCCTCCGGCAGGATGAGGGGCAGGCGCGGATCGGGCGGGATGAGGAAGCCCGCCTGGAGGAAGCGCCGGAACTGCAGTTCGTAGCGGGGCGCGGTGGGTTCGTCCGCCCTATGCAGATAGATGCCCCGGCGGACCCAGGGCGTGCCGGCCAAGGCCGCGGCGGCCCGGCGGCAGGATGCGGCGGTGCGCAGGGGGTACTGGGACACCAGGTCGGCCGCGGCCCGGGCA
>CAYUPG010000250.1:0-4072 GCA_964446515.1 uncultured Treponema sp. | reverse complement strand
TTTCCCGCAAGGGAGGCGAGCAGGTCGTTGAGCACCGTGGTCTTTCCCGAGCCCAGGAAACCGGTGAAGAGCACCAGGGCGGTTCGCGGCTTCTCCATGCGGGCCCGCCCTAGCGGGCTTCCTCGATCTTCTTGACGAGCTCCTCCACCGCGGGGATGATGGAGGAGTAGGCCAGCTTCCCGTTGATGTAGAGGCTGGGCAGCTGCTTGACCCCCATCTTAACGCACCGGGCTATGTTGTTCTTGACCGTGAACTTGTACTCCACCAGATCCGCCGTGCCGTTCAGGCGCTTGACCGCCTCCTTGGCCGCTTCCACCATGTAGCCGCAGGCCGCGCAGGTGGCGGAGTCCAGGGTAAAGGCTTCCACCAGGGGACGCTCGAGGGCGGCGTAGTCGGGCAGCTCGCCTTCGAACTTCAGGTCCGCCGCCGTGTAGCCCGCGATCATGGTCCGGGCCTGCTCGGGCTCCCGCACCGCCTGGCCCGCCGCCACGCAGTTCTCCACCGGGGTGTCGAAGGGCATGTCGCAGCCCGGGGCGCAGATCCAGTTGCCGGGGCTCAGGGAATCCGCGAGGTCCAGCACCGCCTTCATGTTGTCCTGCTGGGTTCCCAGGAGCATGACCGTGGTCAGGGGCAGGTTGCCGCCGATGACGATATCGTAGCGGTCCGTGATAGCCTTGGCGGCAGCCAGGTTGACGTTCTCGTCCACGGAGATGCAGTGCGGCTTGGTCCGGCACATCGGCTCGATGTTCGCCGTGGCGTTGCCGCAGACGAAGAAGGATCCGTAGGCTCCGCCGGAGCGGATGTGGGCGAAAAGGTCGCCGAAGGGCTTTTCCATGAACTCGGCGAAGTGGGCGGGGGATATCTGGCTGATCAGGGGATCCACCACGGCGATCACGTCCATGCCCGCCTCGATGTAGTAGCCCGCCACGGCCTTGGCGACCCTATTGGCGTAGTCCAGGAGCCGGTGGACGTAGTCGGCGTCCATCATCATGTCCATGAAGATCTCGGTGCCCCGCAGGTGGGAGGCCAGGGTGAAAGGCCCGGTGATGAGGCCGTACAGGGCGGTCTTGTCGCCCACCGCCGCCGCCATGCGCGCCATGACGTCCAGGGCCAGGGGGATGCGGCCTTCGGTCTTGGCGGGTATCTTGTCGGGAACTCCGCCCGATTCCGCCAAGGGGTGGCTCGATACGGAGGGGGGACCGTCTTCGGTCCAGACCAGGTCGCAGCCGAGGATTTCCGCCTCTATCTGCAGATCGAAGAGCACCGGCTGGCCGTCCGGGCGGTAGATCCTGTTGACCTCCATGAGGGCCTTGTAGAGGTCGTCGCCGTTGCTGAGCACTTCCTTGGCGTTCTTGCCGATGAGCTTGCCCGCGTGGGCCCCCGCGAAGGGAACCCAGGGGGCCCTCGGCGTCGGCCTATGCTCCATCACCGCGGTGATGAGTTCTTTTCCGTTCATGCTGCGCTCCCTTGGTCTTATATGACCAAATCAGTAATGTATAGGTTCGGCCCCGCCCCGGGGATGGGGCCGCGGTAAGGAGAAATTCCAGCTTCCGCGGGGCCGTCTAAAAGCCGCTTGCTTTTCAGACGGCCCTATGTATGGAATGGGTTCGAGCGGCCTTAGCCGCAGAGGGCGGAGGCGACTTCGGCGGCGGTGGCCGCGTCGGCGGTATACTTGTCCGCCCCGATGGACTGGCAGAAGCTTTCGGTGACCGGCGCGCCGCCGACCATGATCTTAACCTGGGCGCGGATGCCGGCGGTCTCGGCGGCCTGGACGACGTTCTTCATCTGGGTCATGGTGGTGGTCAGCAGGGCGGAGCAGGCAATGATGTTCGCGTTCTCGGCCTTGGCGGCTTCCACGAAGCGCTCGGCGCTCACGTCGGTTCCCAGGTCGACCACCCGCAGTCCCGCGCCTTCCATCATCATTCCCACGAGGTTCTTGCCGATGTCGTGGAGGTCGCCCTTGACGGTGCCGAGGACCACGGTGCCCCGTGCCACGACCCCCGCGGAGGCCAGGAGGGGCTTGAGGATCTTCATGCCGGCGTTCATCGCCCGGGCGGCAATGAGGACTTCGGGCACGAAAATTTCGTTCTTCTTGAAGCGGTCGCCCACTATGGCCATGCCGGCCATCAGGCCCTGCTCCAGAATATCCTTGGCGGTGACGTTCTCCGCTACGGCCTGGGCGACCAGGGCTTCCACGTCCTTGGCCTTACCCTTCTGCAGGTTCTCGGAAATAAGATTGAAATCTACCATGGGTGATCCTCCTAATTGGCGCTTGCTGAGCCTATCATGCAACGGAAAAGCCCGGGGGTATTGTAGTATCTTTCGGTAATTTGTGTTTTCTTTAGGCTTCGTGGTGTTCTTCCGCTTCGTTCGCCGGAGCTCCCCCGCTTTCCCTATACCTGCCGGGACTGGAGCCCATATAGCGCTTGAAGGTCTTGGAGAACCAGCTCTGGTCTTCGAAGCCGCATTCCCCGGCAATGTCCGCGAGGCTCCGTTCCGTGGACACGAGGAGCCGGGCCGCCTGCTCCGTCCTGAGCCTTCCAAGGTAATCGGAGAAGCTCTCGCCCATCTCATCCTTGAAGATGGTGCTGAAGTAGGCGGGAGAGAGTCCCGCCGCGGCGGCCACTTCGGCGATGCCGATCTTTCGGGTGTAGTGGTCCCGGATGTAGCGTTCCGCCTTGCGCAGGGTGGCGGCGTGCTTGACGCCGCTGAAGATGAAGATGCGCCGGGATAGGCGCTCGACCACTATGTTGAGTATGTCGGCCAATTCTTCCGCGTCCTTGGCTTCCTCTATGCGCCTGAGGTAGCGGTAGCCCGCATCCACCCCTTCGCCGTCCGCCCCGCCGGACTCCATGGCCGCCCGGAACAGGAGGACCGCCAGCTCCACCGCCCGGAAGCGCACCTGGTCGAAGCGGGAAGTGTCGGAAAAGAAGATGAGGCCCAGGAGCTCGTTGAGCAGCTTGCGCCCCGTATCGTTGTCCCCCCGGCGCAGGGCTTCCAGGAGCCGCCGCTCCTTGTCCAGGGGGCTGTCGTGGATGTTGATCCCCGCGGCCATGCGGGACTTCATGGTGTGGATTTCCTCGGAAATGCGGGACTGCTGCTCGGTCCGGCGCTTGGGGCCCGCGTAGTCCTCCAGGGGGGTGCGGGAGACCTGCTCCGCCGTGACGGTCAGGAGTTCCGCCAGCGCCTGCACCCGCTCGGGGTCCGCCCGGGGGATGCGGTCCACGCAGGCTTCCGCCGTCGCCCTGTCCATCCCGGCCCCCCGGGCCTTGAGGATGGAATCCACCGCGTCTTCCCGGTCTATGCTCAGGACGGGCCCGCCCACGAGGACCCCCGCGGTACGGCCTCCCGCAACCAGGGGGCCCACCCAGTGCATGAAGCCTATGGAGCAGAGGTAGACGAAGGTTCCGCCGAAGCGGCGGGCCTGGGCTGCGGCGTGGAGGTGCACGTCCCTGCAGGGATAGGGGCCGTCGTCGGCCTCGGCACCCCGCGGGACGGCGCAGACCGCGCATCCGACAGCCTTGAGGCCGCCTGCGGAGCCGACGGCTGCCGCTTTGGCCGCCTCCGTCTCGACGGTATAGCCCTCTCCGTCAAGGACCACGCAGCCCACTCCGGTGGCCTTGGCGAGGATGCCCAGGGCTTCCTTTCGGGAGAGGACCTGCTCTTCCCTGCTCCGTTCCGCCATGGCTCAGCTCCGCGCCGCTTGAACCTCGGGGAAGAACATCTCCTCGATGTACCGATCCCTGAAGAAGGCGGAGTCGGACAGCTCGATGTAACGCGCCTTTTCGCGCAGGGCCTCCAGGGCGGCTTTCTCGCCCTTGAACAGCAGCATGCGCACCGCCCCGTGCCCCGCGGCGTTGCCCACCGCCTCGACCTTGGAAAGGAGTTCCGGCGGAATGAGCCCGATGCGGGCCGCGGACTCGGGCCGGAGGTAGCTGCCGAAGCCCCCCGCCAGGTACACCTTCTCCACGTCCTCCGTTCCTATGCCGCGCTCCTTGAGGAGCGTGGCGATGCCGGCGGCCACCGCCGCCTTGGCGAGCTGTATCTGACGCAGGTCCGCCTGGGTAAAGCG
>CAYUPG010000249.1:0-4081 GCA_964446515.1 uncultured Treponema sp. | reverse complement strand
CTACGCCGTGGGCTTCGACCTCTACCTGCGCCTTTTGGACGATGCGGTGCGGCGCCTCCAGGACGAGCACTACGAGGCGGAGGCGGAGACCTACCTGGAGCTTGAGTACTCGGGCTTCATTCCCGACGGCTACATCGATTCCGCCCAGGAGAAGATGGAGGTCTACAAGAAGATCGCCTCCATCCAGACCCGGGACGAGCTGGAGCGGGTGTACGCCGAGCTCCTGGACCGCTTCGGCCCCCTGCCGGACGAGGCCCAGAGCCTTTTGTCCCTGGCTGAGATACGCATCATCTGCCGGGACCTTTCCGTGGCGGCCCTCAAGGAGCGGGGCGGGCTCGTGCGGGTGGAGTTCGCCAAGGTGTCCAAGGTGAAGGTGGACCGGCTCATACGGTTGATGAAGGAGAGCGCGGGTAAGGTTAAGCTGGATCCCAAGGCGCCGAACATCCTGGTCCTCCAGACCGGGACCATAGGCCTCAAGGAGAAGAGCGAGTTCATACGGGAGAAGCTGGCCGCCCTGGCCGGCTGAGGTTTTCCGCACGGGGACCCCGGGCGACCGGGCTTTCCTGCGGGCTGTTGAGAAGTACGTACGCGACAAGGAGCAGCTGTGGGCGTCAAAGCGGTGGTATTCGATTTCGGCAACGTGCTTTCCCTTCCCCAGGAGGAAGGGACGATGGGGCTCCTGGCGGCTATCGCCGGCGTGGACGAACAGACCATGACCAGGGTGGTCTGGGACATGCGGGGCAGCTACGATAGGGGCGACCTGTCGGGGACCGCCTATTACGGAAAGCTCCTGGCCGCCGCCGGGGCCGCTCCCGACGAGGGAACCCTGGCCGCCCTGGTGCGGGCGGACCTGGAGAGCTGGGCGCGGCTGAACCCGGACTCCCTGGCCCTCGCCGATGCGGTGGCGGCGGCGGGGCTCAAGCGGGGCATACTCTCGAACATGCCCCACGAATTCCTGGCCCTGGCGCGCAAGCGCTTCCCCCTGTTCTCCCAGGTGGACGCGGGCATATACTCCTGCGAGCTGGGGATCAATAAGCCGGAAAGGGGCATCTACGAGGCCCTCGTGGCGGCCCTGGGCGTCGAGGCGGAGGAGATCGTCTTCTTCGACGACATCCAGGCCAACGTGGACGGCGCTCTCGCAGTAGGCATACGGGGACATCTATGGAAGGATGCCTCCGCGGCCCGATCCGATTTGGCGGCCCTGGGGCTGCGGCTATAGCGTAGGGGGCCGTCATGGTCAAGACCGTGCTCGTTTTCTTTTTTTTGTGGCTGTCGATCATCCTGGCCCTGCCCGTCGGGCTGCTCGCCCTGGCCCTGCGGCTCCTCGGCCTGCGCTATGCCGCCGCCCGCCTGCTGCAGCGCTTCGGGCGGCTCTGGGCGCGGGCCATGCTGGCGGGTATGGGGTGCAGGGTCACCGTGACGGGCGCGGAGAACATCCCCCGCACCGGGGGCGTCTGCTTCATCGGCAACCACCCCGGGGACGTGGACCCCATCCTGGCCATGGCGTACATAGACCGGCCCTTCGGCTTCACCGCCAAGAAGGAGGCGCTCTTCTACCCCGTCATCAACATCTGGGTATGGCTCCTCGGGGGCGTATTCATCGACCGGAAGAACGTGGGCTCCGCCCGCAGGGCCATCGAGGCGGGAGCCCGGCGCATACGGGCCGGGGGCGCCATGATCATCTTCCCCGAGGGGACGCGGAACCGGGGAAAGGCCATGCTCCCCTTCCGGGGAGGCGCCTTCAAGCTCGCGACCCTGGCGGAGGCGCCCATCGTGCCCCTCACCATCATCGGGAGCAATGCGGTGTACGAGGACGAGGGCCGCATACGGGGCGCGCAGATCGCGCTCAAGTTTTGGGAGGCCGTGCCCACGGCGGGCCTGGACGCCGACGCTCGGCGCGCCCTTCCCGAACAGGTGCGGGCCAAGATAGCCGAGGGCCTAGGGCCGTCCGCAGCGCCGGAAGAACATTAACGACTTCTTAAGGGGTCGAGCCGCGATCTTAATGGGTTCTTAATATACCCTTCGGCGTCCTTTGGGGTATGCTGACGCCATCATGGAAAGCGAAGCGGAACTCCATGGGGAGAATGCAGGGGAGGACGGCCGGTACCTGGTGGCCGTCAGCGGCAGCGGCAATTCCGGCTACCTTATCCGGTGGACCGCCGCCACCTGCCGACGCCTCAACATTCCCTGGACGGCCCTGCACGTGCGGGGAAGCACCCCCGAGCCGGATCCGTCCGCCCTGGAGCGCAATCTGGAGCTCGCAAGGAAGCTCGGGGGTGAAGTCCTCTCCGTTCCGGACGACGAGATAGCCGCCACCCTCATCCGCTACGCCCACGTGAAGAAGGCCGGTACCCTGGTCCTGGGAAAGACGGGCGACGGCAGCTCATCCTTTCTCGGCAAGCGCAGCGTCATGGACACGATACTGCGGGAAGCCCGGGACCTGGATCTCATCGTGCTCCGCGGACGGAACCCCGTATCCCTGCGCCGGTCCGCGCTTCGCCGGGCGGATCTGCCGTCGGCCCTCCGGGGCATCCCGGTCGCCCTGGCGGCGGTTTCGGGAACTACGGCCTTCGGCCTTTGGGCCCTGCCGGTCATCGGGTACCGGTCGGTCGCCATCCTCTATCTCCTGGCGATCATTTCCCTGCCCTTCTTCTGCGGCCGCCTGGCGGTATTCCTGAGCGCCGCCGCCGGCGTGCTGCTGTGGAACTACCTGTTCATCCCCCCGCGCCGGACCTTCACCATCGGGAGCCTCGAGGATGTGATCATGTTCGCGGCGTTCTTCCTGGTCGCCTTCATAGCGGGATACCTCACCACGCGGCTCAAGGAGAAGGAGGAGGCCCTATCCCTGCGGGCGGGCCGAACGGCCCTTCTGTACGGCTTCACCCGCGCCCTCTCGCGGATACGGGGTGTGGATGCCATAGCATCCCTCGGAGCCGACTACCTGTCCGAACACCTGGGCGCCGAGGTGCGGGTATTCATACGGGATGCTTCGGGGGCCTTGGATTTGGATCACCCCTACGGGGGAAGTGGGATGGATGCGCAGATGCCGCAGCCGGACGCGGCCGTGGCGCTGCGGAGCTTCGGGTCCAACGCCGCGGTGGAGCAGCCTCCCGGGCGCATGCACCTGCCACTGTGCGCACCCGAGGCGGTCCTGGGCCTATTGATTGTGGAATCGAAGGACGGTGCAGCTTTCCGGGGAGAGAACCGGGAACTGCTCGGGGCCTTCGCGGGAAACCTGGCCCTGGTCCTGGAGCGGGAGCTTCTCGCCGCGGCCAACGAGGACCACAAGATGGCCAAAGAGTCGGAGCGCCTTACCAGGGTTCTGCTGAACCATGTGTCCCACGAGCTCAGAACCCCCCTGACGACCATCAAAGGGGCGGTGAGCGGGCTCCTCGAGGGCAGCACCTCCGACGATCCCGTGCTGCGGAATGCCCTGCTTTCCGAAACCCTGACGGCGTCGGATACCCTGAACGCCCTGGTGGAGGATCTTCTTTCCATGAGCCGCCTGGAGACGGGCTCCCTGCGGCCCAGGATAGAGCGGACCTACGCAGCGGAGCTGTTAGGCGCCGCCCAGGGGCCCCTTGCCCGGGAACTCCAAGACCGGCGGGTCGAGGTCCATCCTTCCTGCAGGGACGCGGAGCTGGACGCCGATCCGGCTCTCATGGTCCAGGTCTTCAGGAATATACTGCGCAATTTTTGCGCCTACACCCAAGGGGATGCCGTTCTGCGCATCCAGGCGGAGTCGGAGGATGATCGGACCTTGGTGAGTTTTATGGACGACGGACCCGGCCTTCCGGAGCGGGAGCTGGGCTCTCTCTTCGATACCTTCTACCGGGGCTCCAACAGCCAAAAACGGCAGGGCTGCGGCCTGGGCCTGTCCATCTGCAGGGGCATCGTGGAGGCCCACGGAGGGTCCATCCGCGCCGTTCCGTCCGAGGATTCGGGGTTGGGCATTCTTATAGAACTGCCGAAGGGAGGCTGCCCATGACGCCGGTGCTTATCATAGACGACGAATTGCAGATCCGCAGGCTCCTCAGGCTGTACCTCGAGAAGAACGATTACCTGGTCTTCGAGGCCGACT
>CAYUPG010000248.1:0-4088 GCA_964446515.1 uncultured Treponema sp. | reverse complement strand
ACCAGGCGGTCGGAGAAGGTGCCGACCAGGGGGTTCGCGGTGATGCCCGAGAAGCCGTCGGAGCCGCCGCACTTCATGCCGACCACGAGCTCCGAGACGGGCACGTCCTCCCGGCGGAAGCGGGAAGCCCGCTCGGCCAGGCGGAGCACCGCGGCCAGGGCTTCCTCGAGCTCTTCCGCCGCCTCCTGGACCACCAGGTACTCAACCCGCCCTGCTTCGGCTCCGACGCCGGTTCCCGCCGCCTCGAGGAGGCTGCGGAATTCCGCCACGGTATTGTTCTCGCAGCCCAGGCCGAGGACCAGGACGCCCGCGGCGTTGGGGTGGGCCGCCAGGCCCGCCAGGATGGTCCGGGTGGCCGCGTGGTCCTCCCCCAGCTGGGAGCAGCCGTAGGGGTGGGGAAAGGCGTGGACGCCCTCCACGGAAAGGCCCCGGGCGGCCAGTTCGGCCCGGGCAAGCTCGGCGACCCGGCCGGCGATGCCGTTCACGCAGCCCACGGTGGGGAGTATCCAGATCTCGTTGCGTATGCCCACGGAGCCGTTCTCCCGCCGGAAACCCCGGAAGACGTCGGCTCCGCCCTTCGGCGCGCCGGCTGCGGGCTTCCCGCCCGAATAGCGGTATTCGAGCTTTCCTTCCAGTCGGGTCGCCAGGTTGTGGGTGTGCACCCAGGAGCCCGCGGCTATGTCGGTCTTAGCCGCGCCTATGGGGAAGCCGTACTTGAACACCGGCTCTCCGGCCCGAATTTCCCGGAGTGCAACCTTGTGTCCCGCGGGGATGTCTTCCCGCAGGCGCACCGAGGTTCCGGAGGACAGCGCCGAGGCGGGCAGGGCGGTGCCCGCGGCGGCGGCGTCCACCGCCACCGCCACGTCGTCCCGGTCCGACAGCAGCCTGAAGCGGGCGCTCACGGGGCCGCCTCCACGAGCTCCCCCGCCGCGGCCCGCTCCATGGCGGCCATGGCGCCCTCGGTCAGGATGGTCTCCACCGCGGCGGCGCAGGCGTCCAGGAGGCCCGGCACGGTCCTGATGTCCCTATCCCACCAGTCCGCCCGCCCAAGGACGGCGTCGGCCAGGGCGCGGCAGGCGGCGGCGCGGCCGGAGGCGGCTTCCCACTCGGCGAAGTCCTTCCAGTAGCCCGCAAAGGCCTGGAGCACCGGCAGGTCGTCCTTTATGTGGTAGGGAATGCCGCCCCGGTCTCCCAGGAGGGCGCCGTTCTCGATCTCCGTGCCCCGGTAGAAGGCCATCAGGGCGCCCAGGCCGAAGGAAAGGACCCGGGGCGCCTTCCCCGCGGCTGCGGCGGATTCCAAAAGGGATGGCAGGACCCGGGCCTTGAACTTGGAAACCGAATTCAGGGTGATGTCCAGAAGCCGGTGCTTGATGAAGGGGTTCGCGAAGCGCTCGAGGACGGCGGCGGCGAAGGCCTCCACCTCCTCCTTGGGAAGCGTCAGGACCGGCATGATTTCCCCGTATAGGGCCCGCTCCAGGTAGGCCTTGCCCACGGGGGCTTCCACCATTTCCCGCACCGTATCGAAGCCCGCCAGGAAAGCCGCCAGGGCGGAGCTGGTATGGGCCCCGTTGAGGATGCGGACCTTGCGGGTCCGGTAGGGGGTCATGTCGTCGGTCCAGAGCACGCTGCAGCCCGCCTCGTGGAGGGGCAGCTCGGCGGCGTACTTCTTGTCCCCCTCGATCACCCAGAGCTGGAAGGGCTCGGCGGTGTCCAACAGGTCGTCCCGGTAGCCGAGCTTAGTCCAGATGGCCTCCGCCTCTTCTCCGGGGTAGCCGGTGACGATGCGGTCCACGAGGCTGTTGAGGAAGGCGCAGGACTCCGCGAGCCATGCGACGAAGCTTTCTTCGCAGCCCCATTCGTCCGCCCAGCGGAGGACCGTCTCCTTGAGCTTGTCGCCGTTGCGGTCGATGAGCTCGCAGGGGATCATCACCAGGCCCTTGGCGGGGTCGCCGCCGAAGGTCTGCCAGCGGCGGTGGAGGAAGGCCGTGAGCTTGGCGGGGAAGGAGGCGGGGGGAGCGTCGTCGATCCTATCCCCCGCCTGGTAGGCTATGCCCGCCTCGGTGGTGTTGGAGACCACGAAGCGCAGCTCCGGATTGTCCGCGCAGGCCATGTAGGAGGCGAAGTCGGCGTAGGGGTCGATGCAGCGGGATACGGAATCGACGACCGTCGCTTCCTCCACGACGGAGCCGTTCTC
Organism: uncultured Treponema sp.; assembly: GCA_964446515.1. Taxonomy (GTDB): domain Bacteria; phylum Spirochaetota; class Spirochaetia; order Treponematales; family Breznakiellaceae; genus CAYUPG01. The sequence continues at coordinate 1,894 of CAYUPG010000248.1, read as the reverse complement.
AAGGCCCCGGAGCACCACGGTGTACAGGCCCCGGTTCTCGTTGACCATGGCCGCGAGGCCCCGGGCAATCGGCTGAACCATCACCGCCGAGCCGCTCCATTTGCCCGAATCGTTGAGCCGCTGGATCATCCAATCCACGAAGGCCCGCAGGAAGTTGCCCTCCCCGAACTGCAGGACCCGCTCGGTTCTGGCGACGGGTTCACGAATTTCCGAAAGACGCTTCATAGGGGTACTCCTTCATGGTGCTGTGCTGCGCCTGTCGGCGCGGGACGATCCCAGCAGGAATTTTCCCGCAAGGGCCGCCATTGTCTGTTGGAAGACCATCCCCAATATGGACGGCAGGGCCGCCTCCTTGGGGAAGAATGCGATGGCCAAGGTCGCCGCGGCGCTGATGTTCCGCAGGCCCACGGCGAAGACCAGTGCCGTCGTCCTCTCCCGGTCAAGACGCCCCAGGAGGCCGGCGATCCTGCCCAGGAGAAAGCCCAGGAAACCCAAGCCCAGGGCCTGGAGGGCGGTGGTCCACACTCGGATATCCGAAAAATCCACCTGGGGCGCCACGGCGGCGGAGTTGGCCGCAACCACCAGGAAGAGGCAGGCCTTGGCCGGCACGCCCAGGTAGGGGGATGCCGCCCGGGGCACCCCTCCCTTGGACAGCTCGTTGAGCCCCACTCCAAGCGCCGTGGGGAGGACCACCATGGCCAAAAGGGATACGGCCATGCCCGTCATGTCCAAGGAGATGCCCGTTCCCAGGAGGAAGGCCACGGTGGCGGGCACCAGGAAGGGCGCGGCGAGGGTATCCAGGAGTATGAGGGCCAGGGACAGGGCCGAGGCTCCCCGGAAGATGGTTATCCAGATGAAGCCGGAGACGGCGGTGGGTATGGAGAAGAGCAGGACGAAGCCCGCGGTGATGTCCGGATTGCCGGGATTGAGCAGGCGGCCGAGCGCCAGGGCCGCAAGAGGCATGACGAGGTGGGCGAAGAGGAAGAAGAGCAGCACGGGGAGGGGAGACCGGACCGAGCGGCCCAGATCCGCGGCCCTGAGCTTCAGGGCTCCCGAGAGGGTCATGAACCCGAACAGGTAGGGGATGTAGGGCCGAAGCAGCACGAGGGTGCCGGGGAAGAGGAAGCCCAGGGCGACCCCCAGGGGCGTCAGGATGGGCATGAGGCGCTCTATCCTGCGGTTGGCCTCCAGGAAGCGTCGGGCTATGGGCGAGAGGGCGTCCCTGTCTTTCACGCCGGAATACTCCTAATGAAACGATGTTTCATTATTTCCATTTAGCCGGGGGCTGTCAATCTGCCCCGACCGACGCTACAATAGGACCAGGGGGACCCATGATCCATCGCAGACAGGCCAAGCTCCTGCGGGGGAAGCGGATCGCCTTCCTCACCGCGAGCATACACTCCGGCTCCTCCCTGAAGCTCTGGCATCCCCTGGCCGACGAGGCGGAGCGTTCGGGGGTGGAGCTCTTCCTCTTCCCCGGCGGCCGCCTATCCGCTGCGGACGGCGAGGAGGCGCTCAAGAACCGCCTGTTCGACTTCGTGGCCGGCGCGGCGGACGGCGTGGTCACCTGGGCCTCCGCCCTGGGCGGCTACGTGGGCGCCGAGGAGCTGGATGCCTTCCACGACCGCTTCGCCTCCCTGCCCACGGTGGGCATGGCCCACCGCCTGCCGGGGCGCCCCACGGTGCGCATCGACGCCTACGCGGGCATGTTTCCCCTCCTCGATCACCTCTACGAGGTCCACGGCGCCCGGCGCTTCGCCTTCATCAGCGGACCGGCGGAGCACGAGTCGGCCCAGGACCGGGCCCGGGCCTTTCTGGATTTTCATGGACGCCGGGGCCTCGCCGCGGACGGGAGGCTCATGTCCTCCCCGCGGCCCGGGAACGAGGGCGCCGC